>CAZHOV010000109.1:0-20172 GCA_964534315.1 uncultured Saprospiraceae bacterium
GTCAATTTCATTCGAACAAATTATTATACAAGCAATTTTGATTTGCCGCTTAATTCAAAATTTAATTACCCATTATTCAGTATAAATTACTAATTTTCCCGAACAACAGTCAAATCTATTTGCCATGGAAAAAATCAGCGTTTTCGACATCTTCAAGGTAGGCGTCGGGCCTTCGAGTTCTCATACAATGGGACCCTGGGTAGCTGCCCTTTCGTTGTTAGAAAAACTGGGCGACCGAAAAGTAAAGTCGCTCGATGTAAACTTATACGGCTCACTCGCTAAAACTGGGCGCGGACACGGAACGGATATTGCCGTGATGCTGGGCCTATGTGGATATGACCCGAAAACCATCCCGGTAGAAAATATCAACCGGTATATTGATGAAATCTATGAAATCCAGAGCTTAAAACTGGGAGGAAATTATCAGATCCCCTTTTCCCCGTTAGAAAACATTCATTTTATTTTTGAAGTACACCCCTTTCACCCTAACGCACTTACTTTTTTGGTCGATCTGGAGAATGGAGAGCATATAGAAGAAACTTATTTCTCCATAGGAGGCGGGTTCGTTATGCAAGGTAATGACACCATAGAGGAAGAAAGCAATAGCCTTCCCTACCCGATCAATAGCGAACAGGATCTTAAGAATTGGATTAAGAATACCGGCTGGAGCATATCTGATATTGTAATGCGAAATGAAGAATACTGGCGCTCTGAGGAAGAAACCCGAAAAGGAGTGCTCAATATTTGGCGTACTATGCGTAACTGTATCTTCAGAGGATGCCACACCAAAGGAACCTTACCCGGCGGGTTGGGTGTACGTCGTAGAGCTGCGGAGATCAATACGCGGTTATTGCAAAATAAAGATTCAAACGATATTCAAGAATGGATGCAAGCCATTAAAGAGATGGAAGCTTCCTTTGCCAATGTAACTACCTGGGTCAGTTGTTTTGCCCTTGCGGTCAATGAGGAAAATGCTTCATTTGGAAGGGTGGTAACTGCTCCAACCAATGGTGCCGCGGGAGTTATTCCGGCAGTACTGATGTATTTCATTTGTTTTTGCCCTAGTTACAAGGGGGAAGAAGATATCATCAGGTTTTTATTGACGGCCAGCGAAATTGGCAGTCTGTTTAAAAAAGGTTCGACAATTTCAGCAGCTATGGGCGGCTGCCAGGCTGAAATAGGCGTCTCCTCAGCGATGGCTGCCGCAGGATTAACCGAGTGTATGGGCGGCACCCCTCAGCAGGCGATCATGGCTTCGGAAATTGCAATGGAACATCACCTCGGCCTCACCTGCGACCCCATCGGCGGCCTGGTGCAAATCCCCTGCATCGAGCGCAATACCATGGGCGCTATGAAGGCCATCACTGCCGCAAAAATCGCCCTTTCCAGCGACCCTACCTTCGCCAAAGTCTCCCTGGACAACGTCATCAAAACCATGATGGAAACCGCTCTCGACATGAGCAACAAATACAAAGAAACTGCTGATGGCGGCCTGGCAACAAATGTCTCCGTCGCAGTAACAGAGTGTTAATGAAAGAAAAAATAATTACACCAATATCTCCCCCCTTGAACCTCTGAACCCTCTGATCCCCACTTAAACCCTGATACCCTTGAACCTCTGAACCCCCTCTTGACCCCTGATACCTCGATACCCTGAAACCCTTGTCCCCCCCTTGTACCCCTGAACCCCTGATACCTCGATACCTTGATACCCCGATCTCCTTGATTTAATACAAACTTAACCTCCCTCCTAATATCCAACTCGGGTTTTGCCACTACTTTTGTTCTTAATATATTTTCCATTCTTAACCAAATCTCATTACACACTATTTTATCAAAAACCTCAATTATGGTAAAAATTCAACGCTCATGGCACTCCAATAGAGTTGCCCAATTCTTTTTTTCTCTTAGTTTAGTACTATTATTTTTAATGATCAGTTGCCTAACGATCAGTGCGCAGGTTGATCTGCAAATTACCGAAATCTACAATGGCCAGGAAGGAGAAGACCTCACGGTCGATTGGTTTGAGATCACTAATGTTGGAAACGCTCCCTGGATTAATGGCCTGAACCCGGATCTCTACTATGACGACGAATCAGCCTCCGCCGCTGATGCAGATATTATTCTGGCAATTACCGATATTCAACCTGACGAGTCTGTCATTGTATTAATAACCGATGACCCGATGGAAATTCCCGTTTTCGTTGGCGTATGGGGTCCAGTTATTGACCTCACTAATGTAAAAATCGGATTTTCTGACGGTGCTGGCTTGAGTGGCGGCGGCGATGCCGTCACTTTATGGCTTGGCGATCCAAGCTCCACTAATCCCGTTGATTCAGAAGCCTACCCCGATGCCAGTAACAATGATGGCCAAACCTATGATGTAGACCTCGCTGCCTTTAGCATGGTAGGCAATGCCAATGGAGCCGTCCAGACCATTGCGCTTGGAGGAGATAATATGGACACTCCCAATATCGGATCGCCCGGTAATGGCGGCGCTACAGGAGTTGACCCTGGCGCTCCTGTCGTGATGGGCAACCAGATGCTTGCAGGGTATTTTCATAACGTGCCAGACATTGGTCCAGCAATTATTTCTGTTGACCTCAATGACCCAACCGATAAAATATTGAACGATGGTATTCCTTTAATTATAGAAGATGCCGACAATTCTCTGAGTGAAGTAACAGCTACCGTTTTCAGTGATAACTTTGATGTTCTGCCAGTCGGTAATTTCAACCTCTCCGGCCCAATCTCCAACCCTATCCTATCCATCGATCCTGTTCAGGCCGGATATGTGAATATTTTGGTGGTTGCCACGGATACTGCCGGTAATCAGGGCAATTACCTGGTATTTTTAGCTGTATCAGATGCTACCATTGACCCCGCGTCCACACGCTTCCATGCAGGTGCCTCTGATGGCTCTACAGCCATCGCCGTTGATAATGATTTCATGTGGGTAGCAGATGATGAAAATCAAACACTCCGGCTTTTCAATCGGGACACTTCCGGTTTGCCTGCCTATTCGATGAACTTTAATAACGACCTTGGGTCTGATGAAGAGGTCGATATTGAAGGTTCTTTTCGGGTGAATGACACCATCTACTGGATGGGATCGCATACCAACCAAGACCGGTCCGTTATTTTCAAAACGATAGAAACGGGATCAGGGCAAAATGCTACCCTGGCCTATGGTGGAAAATACGAAGACCTGCGAGATGACCTAATCGCCTGGGATGATAATGACGAGCACGGATTTGGCTCTGGCTTTTTTGGGTTTTCTGTTAGTTTCGAAATCGAAGGCTTAGCTGCCGATCCTAATAATCCTGATGGTGCCCTTTTAGCCTTCCGCGGCCCGTTGGTCAACGGAGATGCGCTTTTATTGCCGGTAACCAACTACCAAACCATCGTCTCTAATAACCCTGTTCCCAATAGTGCTGCCTTTGGTACACCTATTTTATTAGATCTTCAAGGACATAGTATCAGAAGTATAGAGTGCAACGACGATGGTTGCCTGATCGTTGGCGGCCCCTTTGCAACAACGAATGATTTCCGGCTTTATACCTGGACAGGCAACTCAGCCGATAGCCCTGAACTAAGAGCAGCTGACTTGACCGCTCAGGCAAACATGAGTGCATTCGAAGGTATTGTAGAACTACCTTCCGGTCCATTCTTAGGTAGTGATGGAGATAATATAGAAGTTACGTTATTGATAGATTGCGGTACCTTCGATTATTATGGAGATGGCACCGAAGCTAAAGATTTACCCAATGACGAATGGAAAAAATTCAGAACAGAAAAAGTAACGCTGGGTACAGTTGAAATCCCGCCAGTAGCCAATCCCGGCGATATCGTTATCAGTGAAATCTTGCAAAATCCTGCAGCAGTAACCGATGCAGATGGCGAATGGTTAGAACTTTTCAATACTACTCTTGGCGATATCGACATCAATGGTTGGATAATAGCTGATAATGGCTCGGACACGATTATCATTGACAATGGTGGCCCATTGGTGATCGAAGCCGGAGCCTATTTAGTCATTGGCGCAAACTCCGACACGATGCTCAATGGAGGCGTGATGGTAGATTATGCCTACGATAGTGGATTTACCTTAGCAAATGGTGCCGACGAGGTTATATTAATAGCCAGCGACTCTACCGAAATTGACCGTGTAGAATATGATGGAGGCCCTGATTTCCCAGATCCCGAAGGAGCTTCCATGGCCCTGCAAGCCACCAATTTCGATAATAATGACGGGGCCAACTGGTGTGAAGCGGTAACTGCCTACGGAGACGGTGACCTGGGAACCCCTGGTGCGCCAAATGACTGCCCTGCTCCTGCCGCTCCCGACCTTCAAATCACCGAAATGTGGGTTGGCCAGGATGGTGACGACTTAACGGAAGATTGGTTTGAGATCACCAACTTCGGTGATGAAGCCTGGATAAGTGGAGTCAATGAAGATCTATTCTACGATGATGACTCTCAAGACCCTATTTCTGCTGATCCGATCAATGGCATCAATGATATTCAACCCGGAGAAAGTGTCATCGTAATGATAGGTGTAGCTGCCGATGCAGATAGCTTTTTCGATGTCTGGAGTCCGGATTATGATTTGACAGGAATTGAAATCGGATGGACTGACGGCTCTGGCCTTAGCCAGGGTGGTGATGGCGTTACCTTATTCCTGGGTGGTCCTTCAGTTATGAATATCGTTGATTTTGAATCTTATCCTCCTCCTGCTTCAGGTGTTTCTTATGATGTGGTACTGGAAGCTTTTAGTATGGAAGGTGCCGGAATAGATACGCTCGGAACGAACATTGCTGTTGCTACTACTGCCACCGCGGGCAGCGATGGAATGGAACCGGCTATCGGCTCACCAGGAAATCAAGGGCCTATTGTTACTCCAGCAGCCGAATTGGTTATTACAGAAATATTCCCTGGTCAATCCGGGGATGACCTGACTGAAGACTGGTTTGAGATTAGGAATATAGGAAATGCCCCCTGGGTGGCCGGAGTAGACTCCACCCTATTCTACGACGACGAATCAGCAGATCCCGCCGATGCGGTACCGGTTCAGGGAATCGAAACGATCCTACCCGGTGCAACCGCAGTAATCCTATTAACTGACACCCCGGCTGACACCCTTACGTTTATTGATATTTGGAGTCCTGTTATCGACTTGACAGGGGTAGAAATAGGCTTTGCAGATGGCTCCGGACTTGGCGGAGGTGGCGACGCCGTCACCCTTTGGGCGGGCGATCCCAATACTACCATGCCAATCGATATGGCCGCTTACCCCGATACGGATCTCTTTGACGGTCAATCTTATGATGTGGACTTACAGGAATTTAGCGTAGTGGGCAATGCCAATGGTGCCGTAGAAACCCTTGCCCAAGGAGGCGACAATATGGAGGTGCCCAATATCGGCTCTCCGGGCGACGGACTGGCCATTGCACCCTTTACCGGCTTAGTGATCACGGAAATTTTCTCCGGTCAGCAGGGCGATGACTTGACCGAAGACTGGTTTGAAATTAAAAATACCGGCAATACAGCCTGGGTATCGGGCGTAGATCCAGCTTTATTCTATGACGACGAATCCATGAGCGCCGCCGATGCAGATACGATCTTTGGTATTGCTTCTATCGAGCCTGGTGCTACGGCGATCGTAGTGATTACTGACAATCCAGCTGCAGATACGACTAGCTTTATCAATATCTGGAGCGAGGTTATAGATCTATCTGGAGTAGAAATCGGATATACAGACGGTGCCGGATTAAGTGGCAATGGAGACGCCGTTACTTTGTGGTTAGGAGACCCCACTATGGTTTCATTCATTGATACCGCTTCCTACCCCGCAACCAATGCTTTTGACGGTCAATCCTGGGATGTAGAGCTCGACACCTTTAGCGTTGTAGGCAATGCCAACGGTGCTGTACAGACCATCGCCACGGCTGGTAGCTCGGGAGATGTCCCCAATATCGGCTCTCCGGGTGACGGACTAGCCATTCCGCCTCAAACAGGGCTGAAAATCACCGAAATGTTTCCTGGACAGGCGGGAGATGATCTGACCGAAGATTGGTTTGAAATTGAAAACACCGGTACTACCACCTGGGTATCAGGAGTAGATCCCGACCTGTACTATGACGACGAATCTGCCGATCCTGTTGATGCGGTGATCATCCAGGGGATAGACAGCATCCAGCCTGGAGCTACGGCAATAGTTCTATTAACCGATGCTCCTGCAGACACGCTTACCTTTATTGATATTTGGAGTGAAGTGATTGACTTGACAGGCGTAGAAATTGGTTTTGCCGATGGTTCCGGACTTGGAGGGGGCGGCGATGCGGTAACCCTTTGGCTGGGTGATCCGAACGCTGTTCTTCCCATAGATACTGCGTCCTACCCCGAAACCGATGCTTTTGACGGTCAATCCTGGGACGTGCTATTAGGTGAATTTAGCGTAGTGGGCAATGCCAACGGTGCTGTACAGACCCTGGCCTTAGGAGGCGATAATATGGATACGCCTAATATCGGTTCTCCAGGTAACGGTTTTGCGATACCTCCGGTCTCCGGTCTGAAAATAACAGAAGTATTCCCAGGTCAGCAAGGCGAAGACTTGACAGTCGACTGGTTTGAAATCAGAAATACAGATACCACCGCCTGGATATCCGGTATTGATCCAGACCTTTACTATGATGATGAGTCTGCCGATCCTTCCGATGCGGTGATCATTACTGGAATTGACACCATCCAGCCTGGAGAGCGTGTCATTGTCTTGATCACTGATCTGGCAGATGATACCACCACCTTCATAGATGTATGGAGTCCCGTGATTGACCTTTCCAATGTACAGATCGGTTTAACCGACGGTTCAGGACTTAGCGGAGATGGCGATGCCGTTGCTTTATGGCTAGGTAATCCAAATGATTTCTTACCCATAGATATCGCTACTTATCCAGAGACCTCCCTATTTGACGGACAGTCCTTTGATAGCGATCTAAATACATTTAGTGTAGTTGGGAATGCCAATGGTGCCGTTCAGACGATCGCTCTTGGCGGTGACAATATGGATGTACCCAATATTGGCTCTCCGGGTGATGGACTGGCCATTCCACAGGTGACTGGTTTGGAAATCACGGAGATTTTTGCTGGTCAGGAAGGAGAAGACTTGACAGCTGATTGGATTGAAATTAAGAATACCGGAACCACTGCCTGGGTGTCGGGTGTAGATCCCGATCTTTTCTACGATGACGAATCTGCTGACCCCGCTGATGCCGTATTGATCCAAGGCATTACGGATATTCAACCTGATGAGACAGTAATTGTACTGATCACCGATGATCCCGCTGCCGACACTACCCAATTTGTGGATGTTTGGAGTCCGGTAATTATTTTAGATGGTATTGAAATTGGATTTACCGATGGTGCTGGTTTAAGCGGAGATGGAGATGCTGCTACCTTATGGTTGGGTGATCCAACTAATGTTTTACCGCTCGATATTGCTTCTTATCCGGATACCGAATCCTTTGATGGACAGTCTTATGACAGCGATCTCGACGAGTTTAGTGTAGTTGGCAATGCAAATGGTGCCGTTCAGACTATTGCTCTTGGTGGTGACAATATGGATGTGCCCAATATTGGTTCGCCTGGTAACCTGGGGCCAGTGGTCAATACAGAACATTTACCGACAAATGCCTCAATCCTTGTCTATCCAAATCCTACTCAGGATTGGATTACGATTGAGTTCGGGAATGGAGATGCCATAGAAATGATCCAGATAGTAGACTTAGCCGGTAAGGTAGTTTACGCTCGGGAAGTCGATACTTTCGGAACCTTACAGATCAACCTCTCTGACCTGCCTGCTTCGGTTTATTATTTGCAAGTAAGGGGAGTACATGGCATTGCTACGGAGAAGATTGTGAAGCAGTAAAGGGCAAACTGTAAACATATACTTACATGGAGAAAGTGGCTCGAAACACCAAAGGTGTTTTGAACCACTTTCTTTTTCTAATCTTTTACGAAAAATTTCAAAAGATGCATAAATTTACCCTTTCCTTTTCCTCACCACTCAACTACTAACTGAGGGGTGAGCATAAATAATATAAGGAAATCAAATACTTCGGACCAATTATTTATTGAACCCCTTCAGGGTTCTAAAAATGAATGCATCCACTAACCCCGCATTTTATACGGGGCTATACATATTAAAGGCTTTCAGCCTTTTGGTTGATTTTCCAAATTATGCTCACCCCTCAACCACTAACTACTAACCACTAACTACTAACTACTAACTGTATAACCTATGGCATTTTTAAACATCGAAATCAAAGCGCGTTCTTCTAATCATGAATTTGTAAGAGATCGATTGCTGGCGGAACAAGCGGCTTTTAGAGGTAAAGATCACCAAATCGACACCTACTTTAAGGTAGCAAACGGGCGATTGAAGCTACGGGAAGGGAATATTGAAAACGCCTTGATCCATTACCATCGCCCCGATCAGGAAGGCCCAAAAGCCTCAGAGGTAACCCTTTACCAGTCAGAGCCGGAATCTAATCTGAAGGCGATTTTAACCAATGCATTAGGAATCTTCAAGGTTGTCGATAAGCAACGAGAGATCTATTTTATTGAAAATGTCAAATTTCATATTGACACGGTAATGGACTTGGGCAGCTTCGTGGAGATTGAAGCGATAGACCGCACCGGGGAAATTGGAAAAGAAAAACTGCTGGATCAATGCCGGTATTACATGGACCTTCTGGGAATCAGTGAAGAAGACCTGGTGGAAGGGTCTTACAGTGATATGTTGTGATCTTCCATATAATTTCCATCCTGCTTAATCGAATAAATTCCCTCACACTTCTTTTTAACATTCATCTTATAAGAGAATTCCGTTGGGATTCGTTAAACCCACATTTTTTTCATTAAAACCGTTGTTAAGATGAGTGCATTAAAAAAGTTTTTCCTGTTCTGCTCTGGTATTGACCAAGATATTTTACAAAAATGCCCTTCTGATGAAAATAAATACATCGGCATTGGTGCCACCGTATTTTTCACCGGGGTATTGGCTTTCATCTCATCTGGCTATGCACTCTACACTGTTTTTGATTCCTGGATTGCTGCCCTTTTATTTGGAGCAGTCTGGGGGCTAATGATCTTTAACCTCGACCGATATATTGTTTCCAGTATGAAAAGTTATGGTTCCTGGTGGCGCGATCTTATTGTTGCGTTTCCCCGTCTGGCTATGGCGATCTTGCTAGCACTGGTCATTTCCAAACCATTGGAGTTAAAAATCTTCGAAAAAGAGATTGACGCGGAACTCGTTGTGATGCAGCAAGAAGTTTTCAAGGAGCAGGAAGATAAGATCCGCATGAGATATAAGCCCCAATTAGATTCTTTGCAGTCTTCCATAGATGCTCTCAAATCAGAAATAGTTCAAAAGGAAACGAACCGCGATCAACTGGCATTGATGGCCCTGCAGGAAGCAGACGGAACGGGAGGCTCCGGCAAAAAGAATCTTGGCCCTATTTACCGGGCCAAGAAAAAGGAAGCGGATAAAGCCCAGGCTGACCTGGATAGCACCTTAGCCAATTACCTGCCGCTCATCAGTAAGAAAGAAGATAGAATACAGGAGATCAACACTGCCATACAAACAGATATAGCCACTATTGATCGCAGTAATTTCGGAGGTATGGCTGGCCGCATGGAAGCCCTCCACCGCCTTGGCGAAGATAGCTCAGCTATCTACCTGGCTTCTATCTTTATTATGCTCCTTTTCATTTCCATCGAAACAGCCCCGATTTTTGTCAAACTGATCTCGTATCGCAGTCCTTACGATTACCTCATACACGAACACGTCTACAAAATGGCCAACCTGGAAAAGACTTCTCTTCTATCGAATGAAATTAAAAACAAGGTTTCGGTTGATACAGAAGTCAAACGCTATCAGGCTAATGCCAAAATCGAAGCCGAAAAGGCCAGAGTGGATGCTTTACTCAAAAAGCGCATTGAAGAGCTCAAATCTAATCCCGATTTATACTGGGATGGGATCTAGGGTCTTTGGTATAACGGTTCAGCGGTACAATAGGGTGTAGCGGCTCAAATTAATGCCTTTACGGCGCTAGGTTCCTTGTTCCTTCAAATCTCGCAATATTTTACAAAGGAGATCTCAAAAATATTTCTAATTTTGAGACCAGAGGAAAATAGCAAGTATGAAATAGGAATGAAAAAACGGTACATCGGTATAACAGTGCAATAGGGGGTAATCATTAAAGAATTTTAAATCTTTTTTCATACTTCCTATTTTTCTCAACACATAAACAAACACGTAAACAATTCAACAGTTAAGCAATCCAACCCCCTAAACACCTAAACGAATCAACAAATAAACTGGCCTTCAAACCTTTATGAGACAACCTTAATCCAAACTAACCCAAAACCAGTAAATAAAAACATACCCCCCTCTGAACCGTTGAACCGTTGAACCGTTTATTGCTCAATACTAAATTCTACTTGCATTATGAAGAAACAGATTACTACTATTTTCCTATTGATTATTTGTACACTTGTTGCCACCCCCTATCTATCTTTCGCTCAGGATGAAGAGCCTGAAAAAAAAGAAGAAAAAAAGGAGGAGGAAAATGGTGACAAAAAAGAAGAAAAGGAAAAGAAGAAAAAGTCTAAATCCAATATTAAACCTTATGAAGACATCATCACCGAAGAAGCGGTCACAGACTCTGGCCTGGTGATTGTCCATAAGGTAGGCACAAAGCACTATTTCGAATTACCAAAAGATTTGTTAGAAAAAGAAATCCTGATCGTCAGTCGGATTGCGGGTTATGTAAAGGGGCTGAGTTTTGGGGGAGCCGGAATGAAGTCAAGGCCACAGCAAGTCATCCGTTGGCAGGTAAAGGACGAAAATATCTTACTTCGATCTGTTTCTTATAATAGCGTTGCCAGCGAGGAAAAACCCATTTATGAATCCGTTCGTAATAATAACTTCGAACCTATTATTCATTCCTTTCCTATAGCTGCTTACAATCAAGATACTACAGGTTATGTGTTTGAGGTAGATGGTTTTTTCACATCGGATATCCCGATGATTGGCGCACTGTACAGCAGCCAGCGTAAAAACTTCCAGATTAAGGGATTAGATAAAAAGCGGAGTTATATAAACTACATTAAAAGTTATCCCAAAAATGTGGAAGTACGCCATGTACTCACTTACAGAGGGGGTAAATTGCCGCAAAACCGGTTGACCGAAACGATGTCTGTTGAAATGAACCAATCAATCATTTTGTTGCCGGAAGAACCCATGCAACCCCGGTTGTATGATGCCCGGGTAGGTTATTTTTCGATTTCCCAAACCGATTACGGACTAGATGAGCAAAAAACGGCAAAAAGACGCTATATCACCCGTTGGAGGTTGGAGCCTAAAGACATGGAAGCCTACAAGCGAGGCGAACTGGTTGAGCCTAAGAAGCCTATCGTCTATTATGTCGACCCGGCAACACCTGAAAAATGGCGCCCTTACATCAAAAAAGGAGTGGAAGACTGGCAGGTTGCCTTTGAAAAGGCCGGATTCAAAAATGCCATCTTAGCTAAAGACCCACCTTCTCCGGAGGAAGATCCGGAATGGAGCCCGGAGGATGTGCGGTACTCGGTTATCCGTTATATTACTACCGACATCCAAAATGCGCAAGGCCCCCACGTACACGACCCGCGTACCGGAGAGATCCTTGAATCCGATATCATGTGGTATCACAATATTATGAATTTGCTTCGCAACTGGTTTTTTACGCAGACGGCAGCAGTCAATCCAGAAGCCCAAAGCTATAGGTTTAAGGACGAAGTAATGGGTGAGTTGATCCGTTTTGTATCTGCGCATGAGGTGGGTCATACCCTTGGCTTACCGCATAATATGGGATCAAGTGCCGCCTATCCGGTTGACTCGCTGCGTTCTCCATCATTCACAAAAAAGATGGGCACGGCTCCTTCCATTATGGATTATGCACGATTCAACCACGTTGCACAACCGGGAGATGGGGATGTTTATTTATATCCCAAAATTGGAGAATATGATTTCTGGTCGATTATCTACGGCTATAAAGTTATTCCAGAAGCGCAATCTGCCGAAGATGAACGGCTTATCCTCAATAAATGGATCAAAGAGCGGGCCGGAGACCCTATCTACCGGTATGGCGCCCAGCGGTTTAATCCGGTAGACCCCAGTGCACAGACAGAAGACCTGGGAGATGATCCGGTCAAGTCCAGTATGTATGGCATTGCCAATCTGAAACGCATGATGCCCAATTTGATCGAATGGACGTCTGATGAGGCTAAAGACTATGAAGATCTGGAAGAAATGTATGGTGCTATCTGGGGGCAGCTCAGTAAATACTACCGGCATGTAGGCACCACGATCGGGGGCATGTACGAGCAACGGAAGACTTCAGATGAGGAGGGAATTGTGCATACACCTGTTCCAAAGGAGCTACAACGCAAAGCGGTAGATTTCCTGAATGAACAGCTGTTTGAAACGCCTGAGTGGCTGATCGAGGAAGAAATTTTATATCGTTTCCAGCCCTATGGTATTGTTGACAAGCTTAGAGGCATGCAGGTTTCTTCGCTCAACCGGCTCTTTCAATCAGGTCGACTCACCCGCTTGGAAGAAGCAGAAGAAATGCTTGGCGCCAAGGCGTACACCATCATGGATTTATTTAATCAAACGAAAAAGGGCATCTTTTCGGAAGTAACATCAGGCGAGTCCATTGATGCGCACCGGAGGAATCTTCAAAGGGCTTTTATTGCCAAGATGAAAGACTTGATGGAACTAAAAGATACCAAATCTGACAATTCAGATATTAAAGCACTGGCTAGAGCTACCCTAAAGGATCTGGAAAAAGACCTGAAAAAAGGAGCTAAAAAGCAAAAAGAAGCCCTTTCAAAGTACCACCTGGAAGATGCGCATGCCCGGGTTAAGGAAATTTTAGATATGGACTAATTCCTTTTAAAAATCATTTTATAACGATCTTTTTTTCACAAGACCCTAAAATGCAATAACGAATATATGAAACAGTTACCATTGATTCTTCTAGCAGGCGTGTTGGCATTATTCATTTTTCAAACTTCTTGTCAATCAGACGCGAGTTCTTCTAGTGACGGTAGCGGAACAGAAGAAGAAGAAACGCCAAAAATAGCTCCTCCCGAGCGTCAGGAGCTAAGCGCTCTTCCACAGAAATTTATTGACCAAATGGAGGGAAATTGGAAATTGAAAACCGGCAGCGATGCCATTAGAGTAGTAGAACGTTGGGAAAAAGGCTCGGATATTCTTTTAAAGGCGGTAGTGACTACCTATGCCAATGCTAATGAACAGATTTCAAAATATATTGAGATCTTTGAGGAGGATGGAAAAGTTTATTACAATGAATATATGAATGACAACCAAAGGAGAAGGGGTACATGGTATCCACTGGTTTATGTGGGTGAAAATTCCTTTTCTTTTGAGGAAGAGACCAACAAGTTTCCCCAGATCATAACATATACGTTCACCTCTCCAGACGCCTTAACCCTGATGTATGAAGGCGTAATGAATAAAAAGGTCCGAAAGCAAGAATTCAACTACGCCAGGAATAAATAAAAAAGAGATGGTCTCTGCTCTTCTGTTAGAAGGACGAGACCACCTCATAACCGGTTTTCGAAAATGAACAACAACTAATCTACGAGAAAACAAAGAGGGTTGTAGGAACGGATTGTTTCATAATGGATTTCATGGTTTTGTTTGGTTTATACTAATGAATACCAATGTTAATTCATTTGTGACATGCTCCAATAGTTTTTTTTGCATTTAGGGAAAAAAGTGATTGGAAGGGTTCCCTCTGGAAGGATTTTAGTAAGCAGAAAAAAAGGAAAATAAGACTTGCATAGCTGATTCAAAACGCTCTCCGAAAGCGATGATACCTTCTTTGTGCCCAGCCATTACGAATAGTTGTTTTTCTGAGGCATCGGTTTCTTCAAACAACCGAAGGATCTCATAGGCCATCTCAGGGGTGCCGTAAGCTGCCTCTTCTCGGGTAGTGGGAAGATTATCTTTCAGGCGTTCCCACAGCTCAAGGTGATGGACGTGAATGACCACCTTTGTATTAGGAGCAGCCTGATAAACAGTAGCATGGCTCATAGATTCAGAAGAAGCGATGATTGGCCCCTGGCATTCCACCCAGTTGCGATCAATATCTATTTGAGTCACTAAGGTATAATGATTTTCATTTAACACCTCGAGTTGCCCTGTAGCCGATCCGCTAATGATAAATTGATCGCCTTGCAATCGCTGGCTGATATTTCCAAAGCCGATACCATTGGGATAGACACCGATAAGACCCTTTCGGTAAAGTTGCTGGCGATACGTGTTGATCTCCCGGATGAGTTGGGGATCGAGGGGAGGTGTGCGTTGCCAGTCGCATTGAAATTTGATGTAGCCTTCGTCCATGGATTGGGTTGTTTAGGTGTGGCACATCTATAGATGTGCCACACCTATAGGTGGGGCACAAAAACTGCGCTCTTCAAAAAAATCGCAAATTCTTCTCCGGAAATAACGATAAAATACTCTCTTTAGAGGCCGCACATAAGCCTCGCTCGGTAATCAGTGCCGTCACTAAACGGGAGGGGGTCACATCAAAGCCATAATTGACGGCCGGACTCTCTTTGGGCGTTAGCAAGACCTTCCGGATCTCATCCCCGTCTAACCCCTGGATATATTTCACTTCCTCCGGATCGCGCTGCTCAATAGGGATTTCCTTTAACCCATCTTCTATTTCCCAATCAATGGAGGAGGAAGGTAATGCGACGTAAAAAGGGACATCGTTATCGTTGGCAGCCAGTGCTTTGAGATAAGTGCCTATTTTATTGGCTACATCGCCATTTACTGTGGTCCGGTCGGTACCGACAATGACCATATCGACCATACCGTGCTGCATCAGATGCCCACCAGTATTGTCGGGAATTACCGTATGAGGCACCCCATGTTCTTTCAACTCAAAAGCAGTGATGCGGGCACCCTGGTTGCGGGGCCGGGTTTCATCTACCCAGACATGCGCGTCAATGCCAGCATCATGCGCAGCATAAATAGGCGCAGTTGCCGTACCATAATCGATACAAGCTATCCATCCAGCATTGCAATGGGTGAGGATATTGATAGTCTTGCCCTTCTTTTTCTTGCTAAGCGATTTGATAAGATCCAAGCCATAATCTCCGATACTCTTGCACTGCACGACACTTTCTTCGGTTATTTCCTCCGCCGCTCTCAAGATGAACTGCACCTTTTCATTCTCTGTCTCTCCTTCTTTCATGGCTTCCAATACCCGATCCACTGCATACGCCAGATTGACCGCCGTTGGTCGCGTTGCTTTTAACTTCTCGGCCGCCTTTTTCATAGAGAATTCAAACAACCCGCTCGTCAACGCCTGCCTGGCAGCGATATACATCCCGAAAGCAGCCGTAGAGCCGATCAGTGGCGCTCCACGGACATGCATCTCCCGAATAGCTGCCTCAAAATCTTCGAGCTTCGCTAAATCTTCGATCACAAATTGATGCGGTAACCAACGCTGATCAATGATCTGGATGACATTCGGATCATCCTTTTTCATCCAGATTGTTCGGTAATCTTTACCTTGTATTTTCATTATTTACATATATTTAGATAGCTGCATAATAGGAAAAAAACTAGTTTTTTTCCTATTATGCAGCTATCTAATTTCTCAATCCTTGTACGGATCATACACCTCATCTCCCGCCATGGCCACTCCGATAGGATGCAAACGGTGCAACACTTCGATGGTATCGCCCATAGATTCGATTACTTCATCCAGTTTTTTGTAGCATTCCGGGCTTTCGTCGGCTCCGCCTCCGCGCAATTCAATACCCAGTTCCTTAGCTTTTTGCTGGGTATTATTGAAGTCGACTACTCCAGGTGAAACGACTACCTGCTTTCGTTTTCCATCCTGCTTTTTCCACTTTACTTTTCCCCGCGCCTTTCGTCGCGACATCACCCGGCCGGCACCGTGCACTGTTGAGTACAATGCCTTTTCAGAAAGCTCGGTTTCTTTACCTCGGACAATGACGGATACGTCGAACATATTGGCCCCGATAAACCCTTCCTGCCCCGGAAACGCCGGCGTACAGCCTTTACGCACCACCCAGTAATCTTCACCAAAGTGCTTTTCCTTCCAGGCAAAATTGTGGTGATTGTGAACGTGATAAGTGGTATTGCCCTGCAAGATCTCCAACACTTTATCCACCACATAATCCCGGCCCGCATAAGCATAGTCACCGGCGACGTGAATGGCCCGGATGTAGTCGCGTCCCAATTCAGTCTTCACATCGAACAGAATGGGTGGTGCATCCATTCCACCAGTATTTACCCGGTCGCCAAACTTTTTGCCCTGGGCCAGGGCCATAAATCCCATGGTTAGGGTATGTCCAAAACCGCGCGAGCCAAAGTGCACCCCAATCCACAAGTAACCTTCCTCATCTTTGAACAGATCGACAAAGTGGTTACCGCTGCCAACGGTTCCCAGTTGCGCCTTTGCCTTATCCATCAGGGATTTCTTGTGTGACCTCGGCATATTGATATCCAGCTGATCGATTTGCACAAACACCGGGTCATCAATAGGCGTAGGATTCGGACGGCCGATACCAAAGCCGATCTGCCGGGTAATTTCGTCCATTACCTTGCCCACCTCTACGTCATCAGCCATGATATCGGTCCGTACTGCCTTATTGCCGCAGGCAATATCAAAGCCCACTCCCGACAAAGAAATTTTATCCTTGTAGGCCACCGCTCCACCGATAGGATGCCCGTAACCGTAGTGGGCATCGGCGGTCAGCACGCCAAATCCATCCGCTTCGATGCAGTTTTTGATCTGATCGATGGATTGGGTGTCGATGATGTCTTGTCCGAAAATGATGAGGTTTTGCATAAAAAAAAGCTCTTAATTTATCGTGAAGGATATTGTCTTCACGATAAATTAAGAGCTTTTTGGGAGAGAAAGTTCCGGAGGGAAGAAGTATATAATAAAAAGACACAATACTTAGGATTTTTTCTTCAATAAATCATTTACGATTACAGTAAAGTCATCGAAAATAGCAATTTCATCATTCCAATCCCCAGTCTACCATTTTTTATTTTTTTGGGCTACCATAACTTTTTCGGTTTCCGTAAAAATCCAAATCACCTTTTTAACTCCAAAATTTAAGAGCTCATCCGTCTTCTCATGGTAATAACTCAACGGATTCTTTATCTCCTTTAATTCCGCTTTGGTATCAATTTCAATTACTATTTCCGGTGGAATAGTAAGATATTTTTCCTTTGATTTAATATTTTCAAGAATGGATGTTTTGATTATAGCAATATCTGCAGCTCTCCAAGAATTTTTTCCAAATTGAATTCCTATTTCATTAGATAAAATTTCATATCGGTCTCCAAATGCCCTTTGAAGAAGATACATTAACCTTGAAATAATCAATGACTGTAATAAGCTACTTCCCATGAGTTCCTCTAATTTTTTATTTCCGGACAGATATTCCTGATACCCCTCATAATAAACGGGTATGCCATTTACCATTTCGTAAATCAAATTTTCAGGAATCTTCTGGACTGCACTTTTCATTTGCCTGTCAAAATTTAATGGTCAACTAATCAATATAGATCGTTAAAAGACTTCCACCTTTAAACAAACTTAATTTTTTTCACGCTAATTATCAATTTATTTTGTTTTTGAATGAATAGAAAAATGAACTCAGGGGAACAATAAAAAATTTGCATCGACCTCATACCAGTATTTACCTATCCGCCAATCATTTCCAGCAATCCTTCCTTTTTTGCTCTGGAAACGCTTAATGATTTTCCATTATCCATTACTACATAGCCGCCATCTCCTTTCACGTATTCCTTAGCGTGGTTGATATTGATAAGGTGTTGATTATGGATCCGGCAAAACGGAAAACTATTTAGCTTCTCCTCACTCAGGGTTTTAAGTGGTTCGGAAGCAAATAGTTTTTTCCCGTTGGAGAGATTCACCCAGGTATAATTGCCATCTGATTCGCAGTAAACAATATCGTTTACATGTACAAAAACAACTCCTTTATTGGCATAAATTCCGATTTTTCTAAAAGGATCAGTTGGTTTTTTGATGTTATTGATGAGAATATTTAATTGTTCCTGGGGAAGAATATTTTCTTTTTTTTCTAAGACCTTTCTTACTGCTTCCTTCAAGTGTGTTTTATCAATTGGTTTTAATAAGTAATCCACCGCACTCATTCTAAAAGCACGGACGGCATGTTCGTTATGGGCTGTTACAAAAACTACATTGAAGTCAATATTACCCATACATTCCAGCATTTCAAAACCATCCATGTGTGGCATAGAGATATCCAGAAATACGACATCCGGATTGTGCTTATTTATAGCTTTCATACCTTCTTTTGCAGACTGGCAGCTTGCCATTATGGTCACTTCAGGACACTCTTGCATTAAATTATTTGTCAAAACATTTAAAGCCGATTCTTCATCGTCGATTAAAATTGCTCGTATCATTTTTATTTAGTTTTGTGGTATTATAAATTCAATTCGAGTACCGGAGGGTGTACCATTCAATTTATTTTTATCAGTCACCTTGTAAACTATATTCTTGCCGGATATTAGGCTAAAGATCCTCAGTCGCTCATTTATTATACTCATTCCATGCGACTGTTTCTGAACCACTCTGGACGCATTGATCTTTTGGGAGGCCTCTATACCTATTCCATTATCATCAATCACACATTTTACGATCCCATTTTCTTTCGAAAGCAAAAGAGATAATTTCCTTTCTCCTTGTTCCTTATGTAGTAATCCATGCCAGATCGCATTTTCTAAAAAGGGTTGAAGCAGTAGAGGTGGAATATTAACATCGCCCAATTGAGGAATATTGGTGTTTTGGATTTCATAAGAAAATCCATCTTTAAACCGCAACTTTTCCATTTCCATATAGCCTTCACAAATTTCGAGTTCTTCCTCAATAGGTATTTCGAGTTTTTCTGAATTTTTTAAAACCTTTCTAAGGAAATGGGAAAATCTAACGAGATATTCCTCGGCTTTCTCTTCTCTTTTTTGTTGAATTAAGTCAATAACCGAATTAAGACTGTTGTAAATAAAGTGTGGCTTGAGCTGAGCTTTTAATGCTTTTAGCTCTGATTGCGCCCATTTTCGTTCCTTTTCTTTTTTCTCCTGAAAATTAATTTTGTTTCGATAACTCAATCCCGTAGAGAAAAGTAATACTTCCAGAATGATCCCTACTTGCATATAAGAAATAGGGATTTCCCAAAAATTTGTTTTGGCATTTAATACTAAATCATTGAATACTTTGGTAGAATTGCCTTCTATTGCATACCGGATAATGCTGATCCCTCCTCCAATCAATAAAAAAAAGCTTCCGACTATTATAAAGAATGTCAGCCAGTTTCTTAGCTTTATCACTTCATAGACAGCATAAATACCGATCAGGATTCCTGATAATCTCATATAATAATACACATCAAATCCGACAGGTAATCCCATCAACAGTTTAATCGGAAAGTCAACTACCATATAGGTTAACACCCCGATAGCGCTGTATTTGAATAAGCGATAGAGATTTTTATTTTTGTTTTTTAAATCCAAAAAGTAGATCAGAAAATAGGTATAGGCAGCAATGCTAAACAATGGAATGGGAGCTTCAAAAAAGTAATACCATTCCATAAAAAAGGAAAAGAAGATATTAAACTGTGTTCCGGATTCAAAAATCCTCAGGTAATATAATGCAACTCCCCCTAAATAAGCGACATAGAATAAATAGGCTTTGTCGCCATAATAAAGATATTGGAAAATTGAAAACACCAGGAAGATGATTAATGAACCAAAGAAAAAACCGGAAAACACGTCGTATCCAGATCGCTGGCTTATCCATTTATTCCTGTTTTCGATGACAAATTCTTTTGTATTTAAACTCAGAGAAATGTTGTTTTCGAAACCCCTTAGTTCATTCTCAATTTTTAAATAATACTGCTTTGAAACGGAAGGGGAAAGTTTAACAGGAACAAAACGCTCATCTTTTTTAAACGCTCTCTGCTGAAAATTTGATAAAAGTCCACCTTCCAAAGGTTTCT
>CAZHOV010000110.1:0-20141 GCA_964534315.1 uncultured Saprospiraceae bacterium
AAGGTCAACAGCATCCTGCTTAAAAGCAAGATGGGGTGGGGTTGATGGATACGAACAATCCGACAAAGCAACGAGGCCTGATGGTAGCCTCTATGTCCAGTTGCATCGTTCCACTCCCGGACAGCAATTGTTTTTGTAATGAAAAGGAAATCATTCGTTCCGGTTTAGAAGTATCCACCTATTCGTTTTAGATAACCTCCGTTAAAAATGTAAACCACGAGTAAAATGACAAAGGTAAAAAGAAACAAAATGGTAGAATAGGTATTGGCAACCCCGTAGTTTAAGGCTTCTACTTCATCGTAAATGGCAATAGAGGCAACTTTTGTCTTCCCTGGTATATTTCCTCCAATCATAAGCACGACACCAAATTCGCCCACCGTATGCGCAAATGCCAGGACAATACCCGTAAGGATGGAGGGCTTGATATTGGGGAGTAATACCCGGACCAACGTCTGCCCCCTCGATTTTCCCAAAATGAAGGAAGCTTCTGAAAGAGACTTAGGTAAGTTGGTAAATCCTGCCTGTATAGGGTGTACCATAAAAGGCAAACTATAAATGACCGATCCTAGCAGCAACCCTTCAAAGGAAAAAACAAAAGAGATGTTAAAGACCTCCTTCAGCCATCCGCCCACCGGCTGCGAGGGACTAAAAACCACCAATAAGTAAAAACCAATAACCGTCGGAGGTAAAACCAACGGCATACTGATAATCGTCTCCAAAACCGGCTTGATTTTCCACCGCGTATACGATAGCCAATACCCCAAAGGAATACCAATGAATACCAATATGCCCGTAGTGATGGCAGCTAATTTAAAGGTCAATATGATGGGCGTCCAATGCATAGGTTTAATTCACTTACTCATGATATTAATTGTAATGGTGCGCTACACCAGAAAATTGGATGGTAACTATTGTTTGAAAAATGGATGAGACGCTTTCGATTGTCAGTTTCATGTTGCTCCCCCCATTGAAATGATGGGTTGATAATTGTATTTTTCAAAATTATGTCCCTTTCGATCAAGCTCTAGTTGTCAGTAAACTTCTTTTTTCCAAATTGCACATTGCACATTGCACATTGCTCATTGCTCATTGCTCATTGACCCTCCCGTACCCGTATTTATCAAAAACCAGCTTTGCCGGTTCGGAGAAGAGGAAGTCAAAAAACTGTTGCGCTGCTTCTTGGTTTAAGGCTTGATGCTGGATAATTACGGCATCTTGTCGAATTGGAGTGTAGAGGTTTTGCGCGATCTCTATCCATTTGCCTTTGTCGTTTAATTGGGGAGACAGGGCAATTGATTTGGCCGTTATGCCCATCTGGGCGGCTTCTGTGGTAATGAATTGGGTCGTTTGCCCAATATTTTCGCCGAATACTAATTTATCTTCCAAAAGATCATCAATGCGCAATCGGGTTAAGACCTCCATCGCTGCTGCGCCATAAGGAGCGGTTTTGGGATTGGCGATGGCAATATGCTGAACTGAAGAGTCCAACATCATAGTAATAGCAGGTGGACGCTCGGTTTGCATGGTCCAAACAACTAATTTTCCAAGCGCATATGTTTTGGAAGCTCCAAGAGTTAAGCCTACTTCCTCCAATCGCTTGGGGTACTTTTTATCAGCTGACAAAAAGAGGTCGAAAGGAGCCCCTTGCTCGATCTGGGCAGTCAGTTTTCCGGAAGAACCCAGGACAATTTCACTCTTGATACCAGTCTGTTGCTGAAAACTATCTACAATCTCCTGAATGGCATACTGAACATTGGAAGAGGCAGCTATCTTCAGGCTTTCCGAAGGAGCAGTATTGCATGCGACTACCAAAACAATCAACCCGATAGGCATAAGAAATCGTGCATAAAAAAAAGAAATGGGTCCTTTCATTTGTATTCTTTTAAATTATCAATGACACAATATTACAACCTTCTGGATTTTTTTCCACAAATCGTGGAAAATTACCATTAGATTATATGGTATTAAAAACTTATCTTAGTTAATTTTAAAAAGCATAAGACCATCAATTGATGATGTTTGTTTAGAAAGGTAAAAAGATAGGAAATTGAGTAAAAAATCCAATCAATCGTCTACGTCAAAAAAAGGGAAGATAACCCCCCTGATGCAGCAATATTTTAAGGTTAAATCTAAACATCCCGACGCGATCTTGCTATTCCGGGTGGGAGATTTTTATGAAACCTTTGGTGAGGATGCGGTGACTGCTTCAGGTATTCTGGGAATTGTCCTCACCAGCCGAAACAATGGAGGAAGCAATATTGAGCTGGCAGGATTTCCCCATCATGCCATGGATATGTACCTTCCCCGTCTAGTCAAAGCCGGATACCGCGTGGCCATCTGCGAACAACTCGAAAAACCAAGTAAGGAAAAGAAAATTGTAAAACGAGGAGTAACGGAAATCGTAACCCCCGGGCTGGCGCTCAATGAAAAATTACTCGATCACAAGTCAAACAACTTCTTGGCTTCTGTTTATATAGCCCGCAAACAGCAACTAGGTATTGCTTTCCTCGACATCTCTACCGGCGAATTTATGGTCACGGAAGGCGATGAGGGTTACATCGACAAACTGCTCCAAAGTTTTCAACCTTCCGAGGTCCTCTTCTCTAAATCACGGCAAGCCGATTTTGAAACGAACTTTGGTAAACAATGGTATACTTTTATGCTTGATGACTGGGTGTTCGCCCCGGACTATACCCGCGAAAAGCTGATTAATCATTTCGAAGTGTCCAGCCTGAAAGGCTTTGGAGTGGAAGACCTCCAAATGGCCCAAATTGCAGCCGGAGCTATCTTGCATTACCTCGATACCACTGAAAATAAACACATTAAACACATCACCTCCATCAACCGTATCCACTCGGACCGCTACGTCTGGCTCGACCGCTTTACGATCCGCAACCTGGAGCTGATCCACAGTAGTAACAGAGGAGGAGTATCGCTGGCGGAGGTGATCGACCAAACGGTCTCTCCCATGGGGGCCAGACTGATGAAAAAGTGGATCGTACTGCCCCTGCTGAAGAAACAAGCGATCAATAAGCGGCTTGATATCGTAGAATACCTCGTTAACCATAATGAGATCAGAAACGAACTAACCGCATTAGTCCGGCAGATCGGCGATCTGGAGCGATTAGTATCTAAGGTGCCCTCTGGTAAGATCAATCCGCGGGAGGTCCGACAGTTATTTAAATCACTCAAACTGCAGGAACCCATCAAGGCTCAGTTAAATCAATGCGATGAACTCAATCTGAGAAGCCTCTCCGAAAAGCTCAACCCTTGCCATCAACTCTGCGAAAAGATCGATTCCGCTCTGGAAGAGGCTCCTCCCGTCAACCTGCAAAAGGGAAATGCCATCAAGACGGGTTACCACGATGAACTGGATGACCTCCGTCACATTGTTAAAAATAGTAAAGATCTCCTCCTCGAAATTCAGCAAACCGAAGCCGAAAAAACAGGTATTAACTCCCTTAAAATAGGTTTTAATAACGTATTCGGATACTACCTGGAAGTAACCAATAAATACAAAAATCAAGGGTTGGTGCCCGACAATTGGGTGCGTAAACAAACCCTGACCAATGCCGAACGCTATATTACCGATGAGCTCAAAAAACTGGAAACTAAAATCCTGGGTGCTGAAGAAAAAATACAGGCACTGGAAGAAGAACTTTTTGAGGATCTGGTTTTCTTCCTTGCTGATTATATCCAGCCTATCCAACTAAATGCCGCCCAAATTGCACGGCTCGATTGTCTGCTAGGCTTTGCCGCGATCGCCCTCAAAAATAACTACAGCAAACCTTTGATAGATGACCACCTCAAAATAGATATTAAAGCCGGAAGACATCCTGTGATCGAACAACAACTCGAACTGGGCGAAGAATTTGTGCCCAACGATGTCTATCTGGATAATGAAGTGCAGCAGATATTGATGATCACCGGTCCCAATATGGCGGGTAAATCGGCCCTGCTCCGCCAAACGGCCCTCATCTGCCTCATGGCTCAGATGGGCAGCTATGTACCTGCCAAAAGTGCCCATATCGGTCTGATCGATAAGGTGTTTACCAGGGTGGGCGCTTCCGACAATATCTCTTCGGGCGAGTCTACTTTTATGGTGGAAATGAATGAAACAGCTAGCATTATGAATAATATTTCTGACCGAAGCCTCATCTTGCTCGATGAGATCGGCAGAGGGACAAGTACCTATGACGGCATCTCGATCGCCTGGTCTATTGCCGAGTTTTTACACAATAACCCTTTTGCCCACCCCAAAACGCTGTTCGCCACCCATTACCACGAGCTCAATGAGCTGGCAGAGCGGTTTCAGCGAATCAAAAATTATAATGTAGCGACTAAAGAGATCGATCAGAAAGTGATCTTTCTGCGCAAACTGGTAGCTGGCGGAAGCCAGCATAGCTTTGGAATCCACGTAGCTAAAATGGCGGGAATGCCCAAAACCATTATCGACCGCGCCAATGATATCCTTCGAGAACTGGAGCGCAAATCTATCGGCGAAGAACTAAGTTACGATGAAGCTCAAACCAGAGAAAAATTGAAAAATCTGCCCGAGAGTGCTATCCAATTGAGTATCTTTGAAACGGTAGACCCAACAGCCGGAAAACTCAGAGAAATGCTCCAGGATCTGGAACTGAATGCCATGACGCCTATCGACTGCATGATCAAATTGCACGAGATGAAAAAAATGATGGAGGAAAACGGCGATCAGTGAACAGGAAGGAACGCTAACAGACGCACGTCCGTTGACCCGATCAACCCTGTTCATCATCTACCAAAAAAAGAGAGAATAACTAGGCGTTATTCTCTCCGTGCACAAGCCTTGAAGGTTGAATAAGGAAACAATAAATCTTTTTCTTTAAAAGAGTTAATTTATTCTTTCCATAGAATTAAATTAACCAATTTATCACAATATACGAAAAATACTCGTTTAGCGAAAATTTCGCTAAAGTTTCATCTACTACCTAACGTTTAATTATGCTCAAAGACAAAGAAATGGTCAAATTGATCTTTGGACTGAAGATCAAAGACCTGCGGCAACGCAGGGGCTATTCTTATCACCAGTTGTCAGAGCTCACCGGCCTGTCGCTTTCTTATTTGTCAGATATTGAAAAAGGTAAAAAGTATCCCAAAACGGAGAAAATACTAGCTTTAGCCAAGGGATTGGAAGTGGATTATGATGAGTTGGTTTCTATCCACAACAATAAACGCCTCGCACCGGTCATCGACTTCTTGGACTCTCCTGAGTTTAAAAGTTTTCCACTCGATATTTTCGGTATTAGCCTGACGAAGCTATTTGAAGTACTCGCCCATACGCCTTCTAAAATCAATGCTTTTTTGAATACCATCCTGACCATTAGCAGAAACTATCAAATGGAAAAGGATGATTTCTTTCAGGTGGCCCTTCGTTCGTATCAGGATCTGCACAATAATTATTTTGATGATCTGGAGCTGGCCGTTGCAAATTTTATCATCGAGCAAAAGCTGGATTTTTCCTTTCCTGTTTCAACCCGGGAACTTGAAAGTGTCTTGGCACGTACCTATCACATCAAGGTGGACCGAACCTTTTTGCCAACCATTCCTTCGTTAAGCGGTTTGCGTTCTTATTTTCAACCGGACAAACGCATTCTCTACTTAAATAAGGGGTTGAGTTCGTCAAAAGAAAATTTCCTGCTGGGAAGAGAGCTCGGTTTTCAGTACCTCAATCTTACCTTTCGGCCTTATGAGACGCGAATCCTCCGCGGTGATTCTTTTGAGAAACTGCTTAATAATTTTAAAGCTTCCTATTTTTCGGCGGCCTTGCTAATGCAAAAGCCTTTCATCGTTGAAGATATTCAGAAGTTTGCCGCCAATACCTCCTGGGCAGAAAAGGAGTTTTTAACTTTATTAAAAAAGTATGACGTTTCTCCGGAAATGTTGCTACAGCGGCTTACCAACATCCTTCCCGGCATTTTTAAAATCGATCACCTGTTCTTTTTGCGGGTGACTTCCGAGCAAAACCTCCAGCGGTTTGAGATGACGAAGGAGTTGCACCTGTCGCAATTGCACAATCCTTATGCCAATGAGATCAACGAACATTATTGCCGAAGATGGGTTGCCGTAAATATCTTAAAGCGGTTTAGAACCGTAGAATCGACAAAAAGAAACGTACCTTTTCTGGCCGATATTCAGATCTCTCATTTTTGGCAAACAGATAATAGCTACCTGGCTCTGGCAGTAGCCAATAAGGGGTGGGAGATACCTAATATCCGCTCCAGCGTTACACTCGGACTCCTGATCAACGAGCCCCTGAAAAAGCTGTTTAAATTTCTGGATGATCCGAAAATAAAACACCGCACCGTCCACACGACTTGTGAACGATGCGGTATTTCAGATTGTGAGCAACGTATGGCTTCTCCTTCGGTCATGGAAAAAGAACTTCGCATCAGCGAAATAGAGGAAGCCCTGCGTCAATTTTAATTTTGTGGTTCCTCTTCGGGCACCATGCTGATCTTTATGAAATTATCAAAATCAAAATACTGACTTGCTGCTTTTTGGATATCTTCTCCCGTTAGTTTATTGACTAGTTCTTCAAAGGCTTCTAAAGTGATTTCATTCAAATCTCCCCCATAACGGTAGGTGTTTTGTATCTGGTAATTCCAGAACCGGTTTTGTTCCAGGTCTTTAATTCTGGACTGGCGCTGCGTTTCTTTTACTTTTTGAAGATTTTCTTCGGAAGCGCCCTCTTCCTTGGTTGTTTCAATATCGTTAACGGCGGTCTCTACTAGCTTGTCAACGTCTGCAGGGTCACAGGTAAAGGAAATAGTGATTTGGTAGGTTTCATCGGGATATTTAGATGGGTTACCAGACACCTGTACCCCATAGACACCACCTTGGTCTTCACGCATAGACTCCCGCAATTTGATGCGCATCAGGTCTATCATAGAGCGCATATGGTAGCGGTTTTCCCGAGTCCATTTGAAATTGCCGTGGAAGTTAAGATACACTTCCGCCTTTGGTGCTTTACCTTTGACTAATTGCTTTTCGATCTTTCCGGGCTCTATGTCAATCCCCAGATCATTCCAGTTTTCATCAACCGGCTCTCCAGGTAGATTTCCGAGATATTTGCCGAGCATTACCTTCATCTCTTCCACTTCAAAATTGCCGGTAAAGAAAAAGGCAAAATCACCCGCATTGGCAAAGCGTTCCTGATAGATTTCCATGGCCCGGTCCAGCGATATCTGATCTAAGTCTTCTTCGGTATCAAAGACTCTTCTCGGATTATCATCGTACTTGATCCGGTTGATTTGGTCGTAAAAGTAGTAAGTCGGGTTGGCCATCCTGTTCTTAATGAAGTTTTTCTGGCGCGTTATAAACGTCTCAAATGCCTCCGCATCTTTTCTCGGAGCCGTAAAATACAGGTAGACCAATTGGAGCATGGTCTCCAGGTCCTTTGGCGTTGTATTTCCAGACATGCCTTCCGACAGCTCACTAATAAAAGGGGAGAGGCGGATATTCTTACCACTTAGTTTTTTCTCTAGTTGGATAGCGTCGAAGTTGCCGATGCCGGATTCGCGAATGATACCGGTAGCAGCACTGGCGCTTTGATAATCTTCGTCGCTATACAATGAGTGCCCGCCATCGCTGGTAGCAGACATGAGGATTTCGTCATTTTTAAAATCTGTCGGCTTAAGGAACACTTCTACGCCGTTGGGAAATTCCAATTTAGTTATTTCCACATCGTCATAGGTTTGTAGGGCGGTAATGTTTACGGGTTGGAGGTCTTCCGCTAGAAGTGGTTCATCAGACACTTCATCTTCATAAGGCTCGATGGTTTTCTGGTCGACTGTTTCCAATAGATTAAGCACATCAGCTTTTGCTGGTAGTGGATTTTCTGGCTTATCCGGTCCGGTGATGACTACCGCCCGGTTTATATCGGTCACCCATTTTGCTGCCAGTTGGTTGACTTCATCCAGGGTGATGGTCGGTAGGATATTTTGGTAAAAAGAGTATTCATCTTCAATGCTGGGGATAGGATTATCATCCAGAAAATGATAGACGAACTTCATGACGAGCCGGCTGGACTCGGTTTTATCTTTTTCTTTGAAGGTGCTTTCCATTCTGGAGATCAGCTCTGCTTTTTGACGATCCAGCTCACCGGTGGTAAATCCGTGTCGTTGTACTCTCAGGTTTTCTTCGAGTATGGCTTCGAGTCCGTCAAGGGCTCCTCCTTCAGGTACCGCTGCAAAGGAAGAATAGGTAGCCAAGTCGCCCACATTGCCGTAATAACCAGTAAAGGCATAGAGGAATGGCGGATTAGGCTTTTGGGCCAATTCGCCGAGTCGGGCATTGAGCATACCGTTGTAGAGCCGTTCAATGAGGTTCTCGCGGTAATCTTTCATGGTTTTTGACTTTTTATCCTTATGCTTATACATCAGTTGAATATTGGTGCTGCTGGCTTCTTCGTCTGAAGCGATCGCTACGATCGTCTCTTTGTGGCCAGGTACGCCATATTCTTTTCTTGGCCTTGGGTTTGCAGGATTTTTAAGTTGGGAAAACCGCTTGGCGATCTCTACTTCCATCGCTTCGGGATCAACGTCTCCCACCACCACTACGGCCATGAGGTCGGGCCGGTACCAATCGCGGTAGAATCGCTTGAGCGCGTCATAAGGTGCATTTTGAATAATATCGGGTTTTCCGATTGGTAACCGTTCGGCATAGCGGGAGCCATAATACATTTTAGGATACGTTTCCTGTTGCATACGCTGGGCGGCGCTCAGTCTGGTTCTCCATTCTGAGAGGACAACCCCGCGCTCTTTATCGATCTCTTCATCATCGAATGTAACAGCCCCTGCCCAATCCTGGAGGATCAGCATCCCTTTGTCGAGCATCTCTTTATCATCAGTGCGCACCTGCAGCATATAAACGGTTTCATCGAAGCTCGTGTAGGCGTTGAGGTCCGGTCCAAATCGCGTACCTACCGATTCCAGGTAATCGACCAATTCGCTTTTATTAAAGTTTTTGGTTCCGTTAAAGCACATGTGTTCCACAAAGTGGGCTAACCCCTGCTGGTCATTATCCTCTAAAATAGACCCGGCATTGAGTGCCAGACGGAGTTCAGCCCTGTTCTCCGGTTTTTCATTCTTCAAAATATAGTAGGTCAGTCCATTTTCAAGCTTCCCGATTTTCACATCGGGATCCATGGGTATAGTTACATTGGCCCCGAAAGGATTATCTGTGATTTGAATAGGGTCTCCCAGCGGGATAGTGGTATACGCTTCTTCAACCGCGTTATCCACGGTTTGTTCCATCTTAGCTTTGTCGGTTGTTTTCGCTTCAGTCTCGAGTTTGGTGGCGGTCTTGGAGCTACATGCGATAAAGAGCGCAATGAAGCATGCCGCTACTAGGGTTTGGATGATGTTTTTCACTTTCATACTTGTATATTATAGAGTCTAGGGGCATTGCCCACTAAAAATGAATTAATAGTCTCATTGATTAAGTAGGTGGTTCACGAGGGTGTCTCAAAACACTATTCGTGTTTCGAGACACCAAGTTTTCTTCTTTGAGAAGCCCGTTTTTTCTGACAAAATCGAAGGTTTTGTCAGAAAAAACAGGCTTCTCAAAATATGGTAAAGGACAAAGTTTCTTATTGGGTATTTTGCCTTTACCATTATAGTGTAGGGTTATCCTTTTTTCAAAAAGAATATCTCCTAAACTATAAAAAATTCCTTAGAGGGAGTCTAAAAGACTTTTTAGACTCCCTCGTACATGGTTCACCCACCATTGAAATGGTGGGTTGATCGTTTTATTTTCTACAGTAGTGTATCTCTTTATTCAAGATTTACGTATAGTTGGAAAATTTTTCCATCGCATATTGTAAATTCTCCATTCTCAATTCTCCAACCACCAACTACTCACTACTCACTACTCACTACTAATTCCTCATTGCTAACTGCTAACTACTCATTCCTCATTGCACATTCCTCATTGCACATTCCTCATTGCTAACTGCCAATTGCCAAAGTTCCCGCTCCTTCTCTGATAATTTCCGGTTCTCCGCTGGTACAATCCACTACGGTAGAGGGTACATTTTTACCCATTCCTCCGTCGATGAACAGGTCTACTTTTTTGAGATAATCCTGATAGATCTCTTCCGGGTCGGTGAAATACTCGAGGATTTCATCGTCAGATTTTAGAGAGGTGGTAATAAGGGGATGACCCAGTTGTTGCACGATCGCCTGCGGAAGGAAGTGCTCTGGTATTCGAACTCCGATCGTTTTGCGTTTATTGCGCAATACCTTAGGCAAATGATTATTGGCTTCCAGGATAAATGTAAATGGCCCCGGGACATGTTTTTTGATCAATCTGAAAATAGAATTATCGATCGGTAGGGTAAATTCGGATACCTGGCTAATATCTTGACAGATCAGCGATAAGCTGGCTTTTTTAGGATCCATACCCCGCAATTTACACAACTTCTCTACCGCCTTTTTATCCTTCATACTGCATCCCAAAGCATATACGGTATCAGTTGGATAGATCATAATACCACCTTCGTTCAGGATTTCTACAGCTTTATCTATTTTGCGCCAATCAGGCGGCGAGTGATGGATTTTTAACAGCACAGGTCCTGGTTTTTGTTAAATAAATAGTTGGTACAAAGATACGGAAAAGCGGTGAAAAAGAATAGGATAAAAAAAGAAGGAGTACCCGGCCGGGTACTCCTTCTTTTTTTATCCTATTTAAAGGATTTTACTCATCATAATCATCGTCATCGATATCATCCCACATATTGGCGAGAAGATCTCGGAAAGCGAGTTTAGAATCGACGATGTCTTTGTTGAGGATCTCAAATTCTGACAAGCCGTGAAGTACGAGCTCCATGAACAGGTATTTTTCCTGTTCAGGAATGCCGTGTTCAAGCACAAACTTCTTGAGGCCGGCTACATTGTCGAGTTGTTTGCGGTAATCCTTATCGCTGCAGTCATTGAGAATTTCCAGCACATTGCCGCCGGAGAACCAGGCGCGAATGGTGCCGTAAGGGTCTTTATTACTACCTTTCGCAAGCTTATCCGGATTGGGGAAATGCTCTAGGAATTCAGATTTTATGGCTTTATGCAGTAGATTTAAAGCGACATTATACGGTCCTTCCTGCTCCCCTTCATACACCAATTCTACCTTTCCGGTAATGGCCGGAATAACTCCCCAAAAGTCGGTTATGCGGGCGGTAGTCTTTTTCTCTTTATTTAACAGCATGCGTCGCTCTGCCGTACTGAACAGGTTTTCATACCCGGTAATGCTCATACGGGCAGAAACGCCGCTCTTTTCATCAATATATTCACTATCTCTTGCTTCAAAAGAGATCTTTTCCAATATGATTTTCAGCATTTCCGGAATCTCTACCTTGTCCGATTGGTCCGGAACCAACTTGGCTTCCTGACTGGTAATTTCTTTAGCAATCGTAATACTCTGAGGATAGTGGGTTAGGATCTGGCTTTCAATCCTATCTTTTAGTGGTGTGATAATACTACCTCTATTCGTGTAGTCTTCCGGATTAGCTGTAAAGACAAACTGGATGTCGAGCGGCAGTCGCAGCTTAAAACCGCGGATCTGGATATCGCCTTCCTGAAGGATGTTGAAAAGAGACACCTGGATGCGGGCTTGCAAATCCGGAAGCTCATTGATAACGAATATGCTTCGGTGAGCTCTTGGGATCAGTCCGAAATGAATCACCCGCTGATCTGAATAAGGAAGTTTCAGCGTGGCTGCTTTGATGGGGTCTACATCGCCGATCAGGTCGGCGACGCTAACATCAGGAGTGGCCAGTTTTTCTATATATCGGTCATCGCGGTGGACCCACTCAACAGGCGTATCATCTCCTTTCTCCGCAATGAGTTGAATCGCATAATTGGAGATTGGATGAAGCGGGTCGTCATTGAGCTCACTTCCGCCGACGATAGGCATGTATTCATCCAATAGATTGGTCATAAGCCGGGCAATACGTGTTTTTGCTTGTCCGCGAAGTCCCAGCAATAGGATGTTGTGACGGGATAGAAGTGCTCGTTCGATATCGGGGATCACCGTATTTTCAAACCCAAGGATACCTTCAAAAACGGCCTTTCCTTCCGACAAATTTTTGATCAAATTGTGCCGGAGTTCCTCTTTGACCGTCTTACTTTGGTAGCCTGAAGCTTTGAGTTCGCCTAGTGTTTTAGGTAGATTCATAAATAGTGGATTCGATAGTTGAATAAAGGTTTTGTAATGAACTTCAAAGATGTCATTTACAACGATTTCAATAGCTTTTTGTTTGCAGTTTTATGCATTCCCAAAAATTTTACCAAAAAAAGTTGTATTTTAGGTAAATTATAGTGTTTTTTAAATTTTGAAAGATATTTAATGTATTCAAATACTGATTTACAAATATTTATTTCAATTTTCATAACTTTATAGTTTTAAACGTTAACTGTTCCTAATCCAAACCATTATTATTGAATGAAATCTTTAAAACCCTACATTACTTACTTTTCCAGCTTCCTGATGGCGGCTTTATTCTTAAGTAGCTGTGTTTCTGTCAAGCAATACCGCGACTTAGAGACCCGCCTGGAAGAAATGGAACAAAACCGATTTACTGTAAGCGATGATGATAATGATGGGGTATTGAACGAACTAGACAAAGAACCCAATACTCCCCGGGGTGCCCCGGTTAACACACGAGGAATTCAGCTGGATAGCGACAAAGACGGTTTCCCAGATCACCGGGATCGCGAACCCTTCTCCCCGCCCAATTTTCCGGTTGATGACAGAGGTATTGCCATCCGTTCTGACAAAGACTACGGTTGGGATACCGAACCCGAAGAAGAAACGGAAATTCCCAAAGGCGAAGACGGAAGAAACGATTCGGTCGGGCTGGAGGAATTTTTCCACCAGGTACAGCAAGGAGAAACACTCTTCTCTATCGCCCAAAAGTACGACGTAGAAGTCAATCAAATCAGAGGCTGGAACCAATTGTCAAGCAATGAGCCGATCAATCCCGGCCAAAATCTGATCATCTTCCTCCCTGAAGGAACCGAAATTCCGGAAGAAGAACCTGTTGTTGAAGAACCGGTAGTTCCACAGATACCGGCTACCCACGTTGTCCAAAAAGGAGATACGCTCTACTCGATCTCCCGCCAGTACAATGTCTCTGTAGCAGATATCAAAAGCCTGAATAGTATCGGTACTTCTACGATCTACCCAGGACAAGAACTGAGGTTGAGGTGATTGATAATTAGTAATTAATAATGAGTAATGAGTGATTAGAAATTATTCATTACTCATTATTCATTATTCATTATTCATTCCCCCTTCCTCATTGCACATTGCCCATTGCCCATTCCTCATTCTCCCTTCCTCTTAAACTTTAGCGATAGCGAAAATACGTGCGAGAACAGCGCCTGCGATACATTTCCGATATCGGTGTAGGCGTAATCGATACTGAGGCGGCCGAGCGCCAGGCCTATGCCCATGTGGGGCTGAAAGGTGAATATTTCCGTCGTGCCGTCGATGTCGTCGAGCGCGCGCTGGAAGTTGCCGAGGCCGGTGCGGAGAAACACCCGCTCGTCATAATCCAACTGAAGGCCGAGATAAGGATCGATGTTGATCACCTTGCTGTTGATCAATACATTCCGCTGACCGTCAGTATTAAAATGTAAGTCTAACGCAACCAAAAAATTCCACTTTTCACCTAATTGGAATTGGCGGGAGCCTCCCAAAATAAACTTCGGAAACGTGTTTTCTATCGAACTGGTCGGAATGACATTCCCGGTATTTCGAAAGACTTTCTTCTCTTCTTCGGTAAGGGTAAAACTCCAGGCGTTAAAGGTGAAGGATACATCCCGAGCCATGAGGCCAAGCCGCCAGTTTCGATGCTGATATTGCACGCCCAGGTCAATCCCAAAGCCCCAGGAATTGCCAAAACTACCGATCACTCTACGGATCACCTTGGCATTACCGCCTACAAATAGAAAAGAAGCGTTCTTGGTGCGGATCTCCCTCGAATAACTCAATAACACCCCGTAATCCGCTGCCGAAAATTCGCTGAGGTTGTCAAAATTGATGCTACCGTCGGGCTCTACCAGGTTGAGGGTATTGGGAATCTGGTCGATACCCAGCCGGATGATAGAAACGCCCACTGCTGACCGCGACCGCGTATCCAGCGTTTTTACCAATCCCAGATAGTCGTACTTGGAAATACCGGCAAACCACTCCGCATGCATGGCCGCCACCTGCAACGGGGCTTCCAGTTGGGCCAATCCGGCAGGATTCCAGTAGCCTGCATGCACATCGTCGGTATGCGCCACCATAGCCGTAGCCATCCCCTGCGCTTTGGCCCCAATCCCGATCGCCAGAAATTCGTTGCTGTATTTGGCCTGTCCCAGAAGGAAGGTAGGAAGCAAAAAAGAACACAGCAACCATCCGAAAGACCGGGCATTCATAAATACTTATTTTTTCTTTAAGCGCAGGTCCAGTCGTAAGGAGATAACGTGAGAGTAGGTTTCGTTGACTTGATCACCGATGTCCGTAAAGGCATAATCGATGTAAAGTTTCAGGATCTTAAGCCCTACTCCGAAGTTAGGCTGGACGGTCCAGAATTCGCGTTCAAATTCGCGGTCTTGCTGTACGTTGTTGATCCCGCCCCGCAGGAAGATAAATTTCTTGTAATTCAGCTCTAAACCCAGCGAAGGGCTCAGGCTAAAGGTACTAGCCTGGAGCAGGGTATTTCGTTGTCCATCGGTGGTCAAGATCCCGTTTACCTCGGCCATCAGTCCGATGTCTTTAAAGTCGTGATAAAAAGCGGTACCAAAGACAAACTGCGGTTTGGTCAGTTCAACAGAATTGATAGGCAATTCATTGCCGGTCGCCTGCAGTTGGTCCTCTTCTTCATCCGTCAGGCTAAACGACCATGCGTTAAACGTATTGGTCACATCTTTAGCTACCACCCCAAAGCTCCATTTAGGCAGTCGGTATTGCAGTCCTGCATCCAGTCCAAACCCCCAGGAGTTGGCAAAGGAGCCGATTTGGCGGTAGATCACTTTCACATTACCACCCACATGAAGTTTCCCCTTTTTGGTCTTCAGGTCTTGGGCATAGCTAAGCAGGAACGCATAATCAGCCGCCGAGAATTCGACGATATTGTCGTAGTTCACTGTACCGTCATCCTCATAGAGGCTAAGCGTATTCGGAATACCATCGATCCCAAAGCGGATCGCCGTGATGCCGATCTTTCGCTGGTTATTATCCACCGGTATCAGTGCGCCCAGGAAGTCATATTTCCCGATCCCCGCAAACCATTCCGCGTGCATCGCCCCGATCTGTATCCCATCTTCCAGGGAAGACGCTGCCAGTCCCGCCGGATTCCAGTACCCCGCCGTCACATCATCCACACTCGCCACTACCGAGCCGCCCAATGCATGCGCCTTTGCTCCGACGCCGATCGCGAGAAATTCGTTGCTATATTTCTGCGCCATCAGTACAGAAGAGCCGGCCGCCAGCAAAATAAATAGTAAAAGCTTTTTCATATTCCGCAAAAGTAAGGTTAAACCATCAAACGATAAAGAAACAACGAGAAATAATCCCAAGCATTGTAAAATGTGGCGAAGGAATTTGTCGGGGGAACGGTATAACGGTACAGCGGTACAGCGGTTCAACGGTTCAACGGTTCAACGGTTCAACGGTTCAGGGGTACAAGGGTATAACGGTTCAGGGGTACAAGGGTACAAGGGTATAACGGTACAAGGGTACAAGGGTACAACGGGGGAACCGTTAAACCCCTATACCGTTGCGCCGCTTAGCCGTTGAACCCCTGAACCCCTGAACCCCTGAACCGTTGAACCGCTAAACCCTCATCTTCAACCCAAACACATGCGGCAGCTTCACCGGGAAGCCTTTAATATGGTATCGGCCCGGTTCGACCTCTTCGAGGTTGGGGAAGCAGTTGTAGGGGGAGAAGGGGTATTCGCGGAAGGACTCTAGCTGGAGGCCTTGGTTGAGTAGGGCAGAAAGGATTTCGTCGAAACTATGTTGCCAGAAATACTCCTTGTGGGTGAGGGTGGCGTCGGGGGCGGCGTAGGTCCCTTCGATGATTTCCTCGTAAGGTTCGCCCTGATTGAAGTAGGCATATTCGATGCGGAGCGAATCGAAGTCGAACAGGTAGAGCACCGGATGGAATTCGGCGATGTAGAAAAAGCCGCCCGGTTTTAGGCTGTCGGCCACCACTTTAGCCCAGGCGTCGAGATCGGACAGCCAGGCCAGCACGCCGTAGGAAGAGAAGACAATATCAAATTGCTCCTCCAGATGTTGGCGCGTATCATAGACATTGGAGCAGATAAAGCGGGCGTTGAGTCCCAGCTCCTGATTCAGTTCCCGCGCCAGCTCGATAGCTTTAGAGGAGAGGTCCACTCCGGTCACCTGCGCTCCCATCCGCGCCCAGGACAGGGAGTCTTGTCCGAAGTGGCACATCAGGTGCAGCATGGATTTGTTTTTCACGAGGTGTCCGATCTCGTCCAGTTCGATTTCTTTGAGCGAGGTATTGCCTTTTTTAAACCCTTCCAGATCGTAAAATTCCGAGGTTTTATGTGCATCTACTTTTTGATCCCAAAGCGCTTGATTGACGTTAAAGTATTTTTGGTATTTCATTTTGAGTTGTTGAGTTGTTGAGTTGTTGACTCGATAAAGATAGGGTTAAAAAATAGAAAATATGAAGTATGAATTAGGTGTCTAGGATTGAAATACAGGTATTCAGCCCTACAGGCTGAGTGTAGTGGGGTCGTTTTAACCAGGAGTGCTGCCTCTGGTTGTGGAGGGATTAGTCCTTCAGACTAAAGGGAGTAGGAGGAAGATTGATTTGCATAGATTGATATTATTAGCTTAACCGAATCTCTTTAAGGAGGAAATAGTTGTACGCCCTTTCTCCAGGAGAGGCGATATGCGCTAAAAAGTGGTGACTGCACTGGATTTTTTTAATCCCAAGGGATTGAATGTGTATAGCCCCCAATGATAATTGGGGGTATAAAAAACGGGAGCGTTTCAACCCTTTCGGGGTTGAATTAATGGCACAGCCTCGGGGACTATTCAACCCCTGGCCGGGGTTGTCAGGTTGCGTTCTTTACTACCCGGCATTTCATACCGGGCGATACATCTTTTATCCCTGCAGGATAAATCAAGTGATGTCATCTTTTTATGACCCAATAATTATAGTATGCCAGGAAGATTGGGGAGAGGCTCACTCATTGAATGGGGAATTGTGTGTATTTCTCGATGAGCAGTAATAATTTAACTCTTAACCCTTAATCTGCGTCATCCTCATTCAGCTCGATAGCTTTTTGGTGGAGGTCGATCAGTTCATTTCTGAGCCAATCGGGTTGGAGGACTTTCACCGCTTCGGCGTGGCTGAGGAGGATGGCCCGGAATTCGAAATTGGGGATGAGGTGCAGCTCAAAGACTTTACTGCCGTCGGCATTTTCCCGGATCACTTTTTGGCTTTTGTGGATCGGCTTAGTTTCGATATAGGGGGTGCGTTGAGCATTGAACAGCAGGTGAATCGTCTCGATCGTGCGATCTTCAGGGCGGGTGATCCCTACGACATCCTTGAAGTAGTCGCTACCTTCTACATCCGTATTGGGGCGATAAGGTATTTTTGAGCGTTTAAGTGAATGAATGCGGTCTACACCCATAATAGTGAATTTATCGGCTTCGTGGTGGTGGACCATGAAAAACCAACGGTGGTTAAAATGTTTCAGGAAATACGGATGCACATTTATGATCTTTGATTCCTTCTGGTCATCAAAGGCTTGATAATCCAATTCAAGGGCATAGCGGTTTTGGATAGCTTTGTAGATCTTCTTTAAATAGTCGAGCCCTTTGAGCTTGGGATTATAGTCATAGATAATGGCAGGGTTATCGAGCACTTCGGGCAGTAGTTTTTTATCAATACCTCCATTCAGTTTTTTGACCAGAGGCAGGAGTTGGTCGAAGTGGGGAAGGCCGGTGAGCTGGTTCAACAACTCGAGGGCGCCGCGCAACCGGCTGAGATCGGCTTCCGTGATGGGGGCCTGACCGATGTTAAAATCATATTCATAATAAATCATGCCTTTCTTTCGGATGATCGGCGCGCCATAACCGGTAGGAGGGGTTGCTCGCATGATTCGGATATCATCCACGAGTTGGCGTTCGCTGAGTTCGCCTTCTATGCCCATTTCTTTATAGAGCAGTTCTGATATATGGAGGCGAAGCTCCTCAAAAGCCCATCGCCGGAATTTATTGCTGAGGGCCGCGTCGATCAGTCGATAGCGATAGGCAGCGTTCTTATTTTTTGGCATCTGATTGATTTTTTTCAAAATTACATCATTTTACGCAGATAGAGCGCCTGATCGGTATTTAATTTTGTATAATGATGCAAAAAATGAATTTTTTTGTAACTATTTTGCAATTATTCGTTAAACAAATGATAACATATTATGAGGCTTATTATTTTATATTATAGTAACCCTGTAGTTTAATTAACTAAAACTTGACAATACTAACCAATGCGTTAGGTAGTTGCAAATGAAAACTAATATTGCTTTATGCCTAAAGTTCGTTACTTAAAGGTGCGTTTTGCACAGTGTATTTTTCCATATGACATTCCGAAATTCCGGGCGGCAGTGATTGAAAAGACGGAGCGGATTGCTTCCCTGTTTCACAATCACAAGAACGACCAGGAAGTCATTTATCGTTATCCCCTTATACAATATAAAGTTACCCACCGTAAGGCCAGCATCATCTGTCTGGATGCCGGCACCGACGATATTCACCATTTATTGCAGCATCGCGAGTTGCTGGCGTTCAATCTCAACTTCCGCACCAACGTGTCGCTGTCCGATTATGTGGGGCTGGGAGAGGGGAGTAGTGTGAGGTTTGGGAGCTTGTTGGAAATCGGAAATCGGAAAGTTGGAAATATGAAGTGGCCCTCCTTCGCCCTATTTGGCTAAGGCGGACGGAGGAAACGGATAGTCAGAAATACAAAATTGGAAAATCAGATAAATTAAATTATATTTCTATTTTTACTGTGAATGCTGAGTATAGCTATTGTCGTCATCAAAGAAGATCAAAAAACTAATGATCATGGAGTCTATCACATTTCACTGTAAAGTCATTACGCCGATGTTTTTGGCGGGAGCCGACGGCAGAACGCCGGAACTACGGGCACCGAGTATTAAGGGGGCGATGCGGTTTTGGTGGCGGGCGTGTAATGGGCATTTGGGGGTGGAGAGCGAAGTGAGAAAAGAGGATAAAAAAACAATCTTGGTCTCAGCAGGGCTAAGGGATCAGGAAATCTCCATTTTTGGTGGTACCGGCGGAACGCAGGGGGAAAGGAGAAGTAGCTTTTCAATAATGGTATCACCTGAAGATATTCAGTTCGGTCAGAAAAAGTTAGTGCCGCATAAGGAACGTACGTTTACTTCCGGATGCATCTTGCCGGAGAGTACTTTTCAGGTAAAGTTGCTTATACCAGAAGACTACAGCGTTCGAACAATAGTACATGGCAGAGAGGAAGATATATTTAATCGTTCCAAGTTGATCGCACTGTTTCAATTATTTGCTGCCTTAGGAGGTGTCGGTAAACGTGTTCGCAGAGGTATGGGATCATTTGTGATTATGTCTGCTACCTCATCCATAGATGAACTGTTTTCGCTCCAGGAAATAAATGACTTGAAAAATATTCATCAAGCACTGTCTGTCCTTTCACCTTACTTTATTCTCAAAGAAGAAAACGGTGTTGTGTATCATCAATACTCCGGACGAATGGAAAAATACCCATGGATACAAAAAATACAGCTAGGTGAAAACAGCAATAGTTTTTTAAAGGATTTGAGTCAGTTAACGCACGACTTTAAGCAAGAGTTTGGTAGAAAATATGAAGCCAACATGGGTCACGCATCTCGCGGGCGCTTTGCCTCTCCACTCTTTTTCTCTGTGCTTTCTGAGGATAAAGTGGCTGTCACTACTTTAAACACCATTCCCAACCGGGATAATCACCTGATAGACCTTAACTTGCAAGCTGAATTTAAAGAACAAATCTTATGAATAAGGTGAACTTTTCAGGAGAGCAGGCACAATTTAAGCCTGTTGTAAAAGGGCTG
>CAZHOV010000111.1:0-19879 GCA_964534315.1 uncultured Saprospiraceae bacterium
TGGGGGGATGTAGCTTGTTGGTGGGGGATGGCGAGGGTTGTATTCCTTTGTGTTGGACAAACTCCGGGATTATAGCTATATCAGCAGGGAAGGGACTTCTTTCTTCGGGCTTAAACGTGCAGCGGAGCACCTCGGGGTTAATACGCTTAGCTTACGCCTATCGTTCCAGTCAGATTCAGATGATGAAACAGACTTACAATCTATTCCTCTTCCTTGCATTGTTCATTGGAGAACCAAACATTTTCTGGTCGTCTATAAAATTTCACCATCCTGGGTATGGGTGGCAGACCCTGCAGCGGGGAGGCAAAAGCTAAAGCGATCTGAATTTGTAGAGGGTTGGACAGATAATTCCGGAGAAGGTATGGCACTTCTGCTAGAACCTACACCTGCCTTTTATGAACTGGAGGAGCGATCGCCTTCCTTTGGCTGGAACTATTTGCTGAACTATTTAAGGCCTTATCGTAAATTAATCGTGCAACTTGCACTTGGCCTATTGCTTTCCAGCTTCATCCAACTTATTTTTCCTTTTTTGACTCAAGCAGTTGTGGATATCGGTATTGAAAATCAGGATATTGATTTTATCTACTTAATTTTGCTTGCTCAGCTAGCACTCTTTACCGGGCAAACGCTGGTTGGGGTGATCCAAAACTGGATTCTCCTGCACATCGGAACCAGGATCAATATCTCCCTTATCTCCGACTTCCTGGCCAAATTGATGAAGCTACCACTTCGCTTTTTCGATTCTAGAATGACAGGCGATCTGTTACAACGTATTAGTGATCATAGCAGGCTAGAGCAATTCTTAACCAGTTCCAGCTTATCTACCTTGTTCGCGGTATTTTCGTTTTTGGTGTTTAGTCTGGTTTTGTTCCTGTACAATGCTTTTATTTTTCTACTCTTTTTTATCGGCACGCTTCTGTATATTGGTTGGATTCTTTTCTTTTTGAAAAAACGCAAGGAAATTGACTACCGGCAATTTCAACACCTGTCAGATCATCAAAATACCCTGGTGGAGATGATTGAGGGGATGCGGGATATTAAACTTCAAGGCAGCGAAGAGCAGCGGCGCCTTAAATGGACGTCAATACAGAACAGGCTATTCAGGGCCAACTTGGCGTATTTGTCTATTTCGAATTACCAGGATGCAGGAGCGGCTTTTATCAATCAATCTAAGAATATTATCATTACTATTGTAGCAGCACAGGCCGTGATCAACGGGCAGTTGACCTTAGGTATGTTATTAGCGATCCTATTTATTACCGGGCAATTAAATGGTCCTTTGGAGCAGTTTGTGCAATTTGTAAGAATGGCACAGGATGCGAAGATCAGTTTGGAAAGGCTTGGAGAAGTGCATATGCAACCCGATGAGCGCCTTCCCGAAAAGGCTATTGAACTACCCGAATCCTTTTCCTTATCCATCCGCAGTCTTCATTTCCGGTATTCGCCAGAAACAAACTGGGTGCTCAATGATGTTAGCTTCGATATACCGGAAGGAAAGATCACGGCTATTGTAGGTGCTAGTGGCAGCGGGAAATCCACCCTGATCAAATTGTTACTCGGCTTTTACCCTCCGGTATCGGGAGAGATCATGATCGACGGCAATCCATTGACTGCTTTCGATCCGCAGTTGTGGAGGCAGCATTGCGGGGCGGTGCTGCAGGAAGCTTTCTTATTTTCGGATACCATCGTCAATAATATTACCGAAGGAGCGGCATCTATTGATTGGGAGCGTGTTGATGCGGTGGCTGATTTGTCGCTGGTCAAAGAAATAGTGGAACAAATGCCCAAAGGGTTTCACACCGAAATCGGGGCCAAAGGCATCAGTTTAAGTACCGGACAGCGTCAGCGAGTGCTAATTGCCCGAGCACTCTACAAGGATCCTCCTATTCTTTTTTTTGATGAAGCTACTAATGCCCTTGATTCTACAAACGAACGCCATTTATTGAAAAATCTGAAAAAGTATTTTAAACGTAAAACGGTCATTATTGTGGCGCACCGATTGAGCACGGTTAAAGAAGCGGATCAGATTTTGGTATTGGAAAAAGGACACTTGATTGAAATGGGTAAGCACAAAAAATTAATTAAAGCAAAAGGAAGTTACTATCAGCTGGTGAAGGATCAATTAGAATTAGAAAAGTAAATGCATGTCAAATAACAACCGTCATACTTCATTACTACCACCGCCTTCCAAATGGTTTTTATATTGGGGGATAACGGTATTGTTTGTCGGTTTTTTGGTGTTTTTGGGATTGTCCTGGCTTATCCGGTATCCGGAAATTTTAACTGCGCCTGCCCTTGTTACTTCTGCTAAACCTCCACTCGAATTGGTTACACCCGGTGAAGGGAAGTTAGAGGTTGTTCATATTAGCGATAAGGATACGGTGGAGAAAGGCCAGTTACTTTTTGTTTTAGAAAATACGGCTATTTTGGCTCACATTCGTCAGTTAGAAAATTGGGTGTCCACTACAAAAAAGACTATTGAGCGATCTGCCTGGAACGAACTGAGGGTATTGAACGGAATGCAACTAGGTACTGTCCAGGAGGCTTATGCGTTGGCGTACAAAAATATTCAGGATTTCAAGCAGTTTTTGGCTAATAACGTCACGGCTTCTCAGATAAGGCTTTTGGAAGAGCAGGTAGAGCAAATTAGGGCGTTGAATGAGGCCATGGAAGAACAGGCATCTGTATTGAAGCGCATTGCAGATATCGCCCTAAAGGATTTTGGTCGGCATCAGGATAGCAGCTTGTACAGTGAGTTTGAAAAAGAAACTGCTGAGATTGGGTATCTGCAATATAAGCGGCAGTATGAAGAGTTGAAGTCGAAGATGATTCATAATACGATACGAATCAGAGAGATTGAATTTCAGATTTTCGAACTTCAGGAGAACTTGAATCGTCAGTTGGGTGGATACCGTTCGGCGCTTCGACAATCTTTTTTGACCTTAGAAGGAAGCCTTGAAGCCTGGCGAAAAGGTAATTATCTGATTGCTCCTATGGATGGAGTCATTGAATTTGCAAAACCTTGGCGCAATAATTCTTATGTAGAGCATAATGAATTACTAGGCTACATTATCCCTTTTTCTGTTGATCCGGATATTTTTGCCAGGGTTACCTTAGATGTAAAAGGTGCCGGTAAAGTAGAACCTGGTATGAAAGTGCGTGTCCGTCTAGATAATTTCCCCTATAGAGAATTTGGCGTACTTAAGGGCGAAGTATCGGAGACCAGCACCTTAGCTGACGAGTCAGGAACTTACAAGGTGATCGTTTTATTAGATGCTCCTTTATTGACCAACTATGGAATAGAAATAGATTACCGTCCGGAGATGAGCGGAGTGGCCAGGATTGTCACTCACGACAAACGTTTTATTGAACGCCTTTTTGAAGAATTATTGAGTGTGATGAAAGACAATTAAAAGGAGAAGGCTGACCAATAGTTTTTGAGCCACCAAACGTTCTTCTTTGGGATGGCTCATTGTTTTATGAGACAGCCTCCTCGCTTTTTTACTTATCGCTTTCTTTTTCCATACTGGCGGGGGGAGTTACTTGGTAGCCCATTTGCATCAATAGGGCCAGTTCGTTCATTTCCTCCCAGGCTTCAGTTACTTTTCCATCTTTGACTTCGTAAATGGTAATACCGGTAATCTTGATGGATTTAGGCGCGTTGACCGGGGTTCCTGTACCCGTCCATCTAACGATGATGTGATCGTCTGTGCAGACAATCATATCATTAATACCGTGTGCGTCAGGTACTTCTTTAAAAAACTTGGTCTGTGATTCTTTAAGAGCGGTAAGCCCTTTTGTATCTCCATTGGTGCCGTGAAAAACAGCATCTTGATGATAGACTTTATCGAGCAGATCTACATTGTGTTCTTCAAAGCTCTTGTCCATCAAGTCAATTAATTTCTGGTGTGCGTCACAATTCTGAGCGCTTAGAGTAGTGGTAAACAGGCCGAGAGCCAATAAGACGAGTACTTTTGCTGAAATGGTTTTTTTAAACATAATGTTGGTATTTGGTTTAGTGATACAGTGAAAATAAAAAAAAGTTTTAATTAGTTTGGTAAATAATACTTTTTTTACAAAAAATTTTAGTTGTTTGAATGAACTGTTTCATCTATATTAGCTATTCATGTGTTAAATTTACGATCAATAGTTTAGAGCTTAATCAATCGCTATTCAAAACAAGGTTCTTGACTTCGTCCTTAATGGGAGGTGGGTTAACTGTTGTTAAAATATTTGGCAGGTAAAAAAACTTTGGGTGTAAATAGAGTGGTATAATTTCTTTTTTCACCCCTTACAATCAACAATATACAAAAAAAAGAGAGAATATGATAAAGGATAAAAAATTATACGATTTAGTCAACCGAGAGCTGGCCAGACAACGAGAAGGTATTGAGCTGATCGCATCTGAAAACTTTACCAGTGAGGCGGTAATGTGGGCTTCCGGTACTTGCCCGACCAATAAATATGCTGAAGGCTACCCTGGGCGGAGGTATTATGGGGGATGTGAAGTGGTCGATGAGATTGAGCAGTTGGCGATTGACCGATTGAAAGAGCTATTTGGAGCGGCCTATGCTAATGTACAGCCTCATTCGGGTTCTCAGGCAAATTCAGCTGTTTTCCATGCTGTCCTTCAGCCAGGCGATAAAATTATGGGGTTTGATCTTTCCCACGGGGGGCATCTTTCTCATGGGTCTCCGGTCAATTTTTCGGGAAAATTATATCAGCCTGTCTTTTATGGAGTCGAAAAAGATAGTGGATTGATCGACATGGACAAAGTGGAGCAGATTGCCTTGAAAGAAAAGCCCAAATTGATCATTTGCGGTGCTTCGGCCTATCCGCGCGATTGGGATTATCTGCGATTTAGAGCGATTGCTGACGAGGTAGGGGCACTGTTGTTAGCAGATATTGCACATCCGGCCGGATTGATCGCTGCAAAGTTGCTTAATGATCCATTACCTCACTGTGATATAATCACTTCAACAACTCATAAGACCCTCCGCGGACCAAGAGGAGGCATTATTATGATGGGGAAGAACTTCGACAATCCTTGGGGAAGAAAAACGAGAAAAGGCAATCCGCTGAAAATGTCAGCGGTCCTAAATAGCGCCGTATTTCCGGGCATGCAGGGAGGCCCGCTAGAGCATGTTATTGCCGCTAAAGCCGTTGCTTTTTACGAAGCTTTACAGCCTTCCTTCCGTGAGTATTCTGAACAAGTGATTGCCAATGCCCGGGCGATGGCTAATGCCTTCACCGATATGGGATATGCTATTGCCTCCGGTGGAACGGACAACCACTTGATGCTCATAGATCTACGTAATAAAGGAGTAACAGGAAAAGTGGCCGAGAAATCTTTGGAAAAAGCTAGCATCACCGTTAATAAAAATATGGTACCCTTCGATACGGAATCTCCGATGGTAACTTCTGGCATTCGTATTGGTACAGCGGCTGTTACCACCCGCGGATTCAAAGAGGCTGACTGCGTAAAGACGGCAGAGTGGATTGACGCGATCATAAAAGATCCGGAAAATGAAGCACTCATTAAAGATATCCAGACTAAGATAAAGACCTACATGGAGGATTATCCACTCTATGAAAAAGCAGGAGCTGCAGTGTAACAAAAAAAAGAATGGCACCATTGCGGTGCCATTCGATAAAGGTATTAGATTTCATCCAAAACTATCTAAAAACCCAGGTGGTATTTTTTTATCGTTTTGCCAATTGAGCGTCATCAAGTTTATCCCAGTAGCTCACTCGCTTACCATATGGAACATAAACCTTAAATTTAATAGCATCATAGAAAGCGATGTCATTAACAAACACCTCTGTTTTCATATTGGGCATAGAAACGATAATGGTATCGTCGTACTGATTGTGTTGGATTTTATATCGACCCTTTGCAATAAGGTGCTTGATGACTGTTCTGCTATCCAGGTTAGAGCTGATCTCCATTTTTACCTGAACATAATCTCTTTCCCAATAGGTGGTATAGATGTTTCCGCTTAGGTGCAAAACCATATGATTGGCTTCTTGCATCTGTACCTGAGATACGAGGGTTGCTTCCTGAGCATTGGTAGAAAGCGCGAAATAAAAACAAAAAGTAACTAGGAAAAACGGGGTTGCGAACTTTTTCATGGCAATTTTTTTAGGTCAAAAAGTAAATGTTGATTGCTTACGATACATTCATTTACTACCTTCCAAAAAGATTACCCCTAAAAGCAAAAAAAATTAAAAATTATTCTGGTTTTGTTCTGAAAGGAGGGAAAAACTTTTCTTTTAGCAGTAGATAAGTCTCCCGGTTAATAGAGGCAGTGATGTTATTGCTACTGTCAAAGTAGATGTTTCCAGAGTCATAGGCGATGATATTCTGGAGGTTAGCCAACTCTCCTCTTTTGGTCCGGATGAAGTCGTTTTCTTCATCTTTATGCTGGGTCATATTGAGTTGCTCTGTAAACCAACCAATACCCATAGAAATATTATAGGGTTTGTTTCGGTTTTTCGTATAGATATCAATCGTTCCACTATCTTCTTTTACAAATAGGATATCGCTCTTATCGAGAATGATCTTCCGAAACTCGCTTTCATGTCCGTCCCATTTCTCTCGGGCATTAATACTTATTTTGCCTTTGACTGCATTAACGAAGTTGGGGGCTCTGCCGTCTTCTTCAGCCAAATAATTGCGAATGGCCAGGTCTATAGATTTGGGAAGTTGAACCGATAAATCGGTAGCGCCTTTGTCAAAAAAATTAGCGGGACCAACCTTTTTGGCTTCTTCGTAGTATTTTTCGCTATGCGCTGTCAGAAAAATAATGGGAATGGATTTTTTCTTTAAAATTTGGCGGGCAACTTCTATCCCGTTGATATCATCATATTGAAGTTCTATATCCAGCAGCGCCAGATCAGGTGAATTAGTGTTATTCATCGTATCAATCGCATCCTTTGCTCTGGAGGTTTTGATCACGTCATAACCCTCATCTTCCAGAATATCCCGGATATCATTGGCAATAAAAATTTCATCGTCTAGCACTAAAACTTTGGCAGTAATCATGATAGTATATTCAATTAGCAATTAACAATGTGCAATGAACAATTAGTAGCGTGTTTTGCTGGGGATAAATATAATAGGTTATTAAAAAAGGAATATGAAATGGGAAGAAAAATTTTTAATTCCTGCAACACTCCTACACCGCTACACCTATTTCCCATTTTCTCAATACCCAAGACTCAAGACTCAAGACTCAAGACTCAAAAAATACCTACTTGACTTTCTTCCCATTCTTCAGACTTTTAAACGGTATTTTGATATCAAATCGAGTACCCTGGCCGTTGTTGGGTTGACAGATAAACTGGCCTTCGAATTGTTGTTCAATGATTTCGATGGTGGTAGAGAGGCCGAAGTTTTGCTTTTCTTTACGTTGAATTCCTTTTCCTTTATCGGCTACCGATATATGAATGAGGTCGTTGGCATTTTGGGTGGCGGCAATTTTCAGCCAGGGGCGGTGTTTTTCGTCGAAGGCATGTTTGAACGCGTTGATAGCCAGTTCCGTAACTGCCATGCCCAGATGTTTGGCTTTTCCGATATGAACGGGAGGAAGCTCATTTAGGTCAATGTCGGAGAAGAAGTTATTGTCGTCATACGCAAAAGATTCCTTGAGCTTTAGGGAGAGGTCCACAAAATATTCTTGCAAATCTATGCTGTCGGCGGAGGCTTTCTTTTTATAAAGTTGATTGTGAAGAAGTAGAATGGTTTGCACCCTATTGATCGCCTCATTGAGGGCAGAAGTAGCAGTAAGGTTTTGGCGGATGATCTGGTCTCTCATTTGTGTTTTCATCGTACTGGCTAGTATCTGAAGGTGGTTTTTGACACGGTGGTGCATTTCTCCCTTGAGGTATTCGGACAGTTCTTTTTCCTTTTGAAGCTCCTGATTCTTGGCTTTCAAGATCTTATTTTCGCGGGCCCGGAAGAACAGATAGATGACGCCAGCCCCAAATAGTAAATTGATGATACTGAGAATGAGTAAAAACTGTCCTCTTTTTTCCAGTTCTTTATTAGTTTCCACCAACTCAATATTCTTGGCTTCCAGTTGCAGATTTTTACTTTTGATAACGTTTTTATTGTTATCCGAAAGGGTAAAAAGGTTGCGGATATACTTTTTATTGAGGTCGTTGATCCATTGGTCGTAGAGGCGTTCGTAATATTCAAGAGAGTCGAGATAAATTCGGATCTCGGCATTATCTTTAAAGCGGTTTTCGAAATCGGCCAGATAGAGGTATTCGTTTTTTAATCCCTGAAGCGCCCAGCCATATTCTTTCATATCTTTCAATTTTTCACCTTCCAGGTTGACGGCGGTAGAAAAATAATTGATGGCTTTACGGGCATCCAGGCCGGAAAATAATTTGCCCAGTTGGTAGTTGATCAATAGGCGCGGGCGGGTCAGGTATTCTATTTCTGCAATAGAATCAGCTTCAGAGAGGAGTCGGAAGGCTCTTTTTACTTGTACATCCACCAAGTCTTCCTGGTGGCTTCTGACAAAGTAACTTCCTTCATAATAATTTTGATAGACCTTCCATTGGTGATATTTGAAGCTGTTGGTAGACAGGAGATTTTGATTGATCAATACCTCGATGATATCGTTAGCATTATTAAGAAAGTGAAAAAACGAATCTTCTTCGATTTTCAGCATGGTGTGTCCCATGTTAGAATAATTGACTGCCTTACGATGATTCAGCTCGCCGAGCAGACTATCGGGTGGGCTGGCGGTCTTGATGATATTTTTCTCCAGAATATCGAGGGCGTCTTCATATGCTTTTTTAGCTAGAAAATGGCGTTCCAGATAAAAGTAAATATCTCCTTCGAGTGAATGAATCCGGTCGTATTCCAAAAATTCCAGGTCTTTTTCACGGATGAGGTTGCTGGCTTGAGATTTGTGGTCTAAAGCTGTGGCCGGTTCATTTTGCGCGAGTGCGATATGCCCTTCAAGGATTTTGGCTTTGACCTGCCATACTGGATCAATATCGGAGTTTGGAAAGGCATTTAATACCTTCCGGGCATATTCCAGGCTTCCCGCCCGGTAATTTTCCCAGGCTTCTTGGTACAACTGCGCCGGCTTTTTAATAGAAGGAACCTGGGTAGCACCGCACAGATACCCAAAGATCAAGAAAGCTGCTAATATGTAACCAAGCACGTTTTGACGCATCGCAAAAGGAATAATAAAGAAATTTGAATTCAAAAATAATAAATAAATACACAAGCAATTTCCATGAATCACTTGATCAGGCATAAGTTAATAGGTGTTCGATGCATGGCAAAGGATAAAAAACGGTTTTGGCGGGCGTAATCTAATCCGCCCTATTTATTTAAAAAATGCTTGACCTCTCTATCTTTCGAAGAGGTCAAGCAATGCAATTGGGAAAGTGTTTGTTGTTCGATTACCCTATCTGTCCATTACTAAGTACGCCTAAAAATGGGGTTTTCCTTTGGCTATAAAAAACTTTTTCTGCTGAATACGCTGGTTTTTCCCTGATCTGCTCAGCTTTTTATGTTCAATAGTCAGGGGCGGCTTGTTCACATTTCCAGAATTCAGGTATAAATAGATGAAAAATATTACTTTTACTTATCCCTATGTATAAAGCCAAAAGGAAAACAAGCACCAAAACCATAAGTAAAAGTACCGAGATGACTGCAGTTTCCTCAAGTTCGCCGCTATCCGACGAGTTGTATACCAATTACCGAGAGGTATTTTTGGGATGGGCCAGGAGAAAATGGTCTGGATATAGCGATGACGATATTATTGACATTTTCCACGATTCGCTAATGGTCTATTTAAAATACCGATCTGAAGGGAAAGTCGATCAATGTAAACCGCAGACGTTCATCATCGCTGTTGGCAACCGTAAATTTCACAAGAAGTATCAAAAAACAGGTAAAGAACCTATCCTGGAGATGCCTGTTTTACCAGATGTGCCGGAGGAGGAGGTGTTCGTCCCACAAACACTTGTCCGAAAGGCCATCGATCAGCTTAGTGAAAAATGCCGGGAGATCCTGATCTGTAAATATTTTTATGGGTTCTCTATGAGAACCATTAAGGAGGAGATCAATGCCACATCTGAGGGAAGTGTACGCACTCAAAAGAAGAGGTGTATGAAAAAATTGAAAGATATTATTGAGGAGATAATAGAAAATTAGTGAAGGCGAAGCGAAGCATAGTCCTTCAAAGAACACGGTGAAGGCATAGCGAAGCGCAGTCCTTCACCGAGAACACCCATTCATAACCATTTAAAGATAAAAAAATGGAACCCGGAAAAGATACCTATAAAGATCTCATTGAGCGCTATTTCGACGGAGAGTTGGATCTTCGTGAGCAGCAAAAATTCAGGGATTTCCTTCAAGATCCTAAATTTCAAAGAGCTGTGAAGGAGCATAAAGTACTCCTCGACGGTATTGCCAAAGCAGGAGAAGACTTTGATCAGGGTATTCTCGCGGGCGTCGATATTGAAGTTGATGATCCCGTGCTCAAGGAACAATTGCAACAACAAGAAAAAAAAGTTCAAGGAAAACATCCATCAATGGATAATGATACCGTCGAGATCGTTTCTTCAGGACGGTCCTCGCGCCGATTTATGGCCGTTGCAGCTACGGTACTCATTCTGATCGTTGCCGGTGCCTTTTGGTTTGCCAATGCGAATTATTCAGGGACCTCCATTGCTGCTAATCAATACGAAATGCCATTTCCCAATGCAGAAATGGGGGTGGTAGATGCAGATTCCGATTTTAAAAAGGGACGAACGGCCTTTTTTAATGAACAATATGAAGCATCTATTCCCCTATTGGAAGCCGTACCTCTTCAGAGCGATAAGTATGCTGAGTCTAGATACCTTTTGGGGCACGCTCATTTTAATCAAAAATCTTATGAAACAGCAGCTGGATTGTTTGATAAAGTCCTCGACGATCTGGAAGCCTTGCCCATGATTTACCGTGATGTCAATCAGATCAACTGGTACCTTTTGCTTTCGAAAGTAGGGGCTGGGCATGAAGAAGCGGAAATACAGGCGCTGCTCAAAGTGCTAAAAGAAAGCCCTGCTTATAAGCCCAAAGCGGAGGCTCTGGAAAAGGCCCTCGATAGCGGCTGGCAAAAGTTGGTATTTTAGGATTTACGCATTTTCCGAAGCAACCAAAAAATGGGTATTCCAATAATTAAGACTACAGGCAATATCCAATTCCAAAAAGGCCTTGCAGGAAATTCGATCGGCGCCATATTGCCTACCGGGATAAGCCCTGCCCAGTAATAGGGGTGATTTAAATTTGGATTAGCTTCCAAAAATATTTTTTTTGCCTTCCAAAGAGCAATATCCTTAGTCTTTCCGGCTTTAAGTTGTTTGTAAAACGCAACCAATAGTTGTTGGGTAGTTCCGGGATTGATAGACCAAAGGGTAGTGATCATACTCTGGGTACCTGCCGCCGAAAAACCTCTGGCGAGACTCATGATGCCTTCACCCCGGAAAAGCTTTCCAAACCCGGCTTCGCAGGCACTGGTCACCACCATAGCAGAATTAAGCGGTATATTATATATCTCATATAAATAAAGAAAACTCACCGTATCTTCTTCTTGATCTTTTAGCATCAGATAGGAATAATTGGGGTCTTTATCATTAAATTTACCATGTGTAGAAAAGTGCAGGTATTTGTACATACTACCCTTTTCTCTCAAATTTTGTTTATTGGCCTGATTCAACCATAAAGCGTTGACGAAATTGGAGCCTAAAAAGGAATTGTTCAACACTTTCTCCAAGCCATTTACCTGATATTGAAATTCTTCGAGAGGAGCGAACGCTAATAGCTTTTTTCGGGCATTACTGCTTTCATGATCTTTCATTTCTTTCAGTAAAGTAGCAGAATAACAATAACTTATGGGGTAATCCGAGCCCAGATAATTATACGCTCCAGATGACTTATCGGGCGTGGTCAGCAGTGCATCAAAAGGTACATAGCCCAGCGCACCGTCAGGAATGATCAGTAATTGCTTGCCTGCAAGCTGCTCTTTAACCGGTAGTGCTAATTTTTTAAACAGCTCATAGGCTATATTCTCGTACCAACTCAACAACTCCTGATTGGCATGCTCAGGTAGCCTGGCCTTCAAGGCATCAGGTAGCTCATCCTTTAAGGAGTAATAGATGCCTGTCCACATCGAATCGACCATTTGGTTGACTTGGCTGCTGGTTAGATCGACAGGAAAAACCTGGATTGAGCCTGTTTTGGAGAGGGCAAATAAAAAAGATTGCTGTTCTCCGATAAAATATTCGAGAAGTATTTGATTTTCAGTAAGCAGTTGTTGTTGGATTGCCTTTACAGGGATGGGATCAAGGCCGTAATTAAGCTGTTGATATTTAGGATTTTGTTTGAGTATGTCAACGACTTGGCGAAGGGAGTCTTTTAGTGTTTTCTGAGTTTCCAGCAGTTGTGCCTTGAAATTAGGGTCGGCCTCCTCCAGGTAATAAGCTTTAGTCTCCTGAAGTTGAAGCCGGAGTTGTTGTTCCTTATCCAGCAATTCTTGTTCAAGTTCTCCAAAGATTAGGGCCTTATTGTGTTTGACTGTTTCTAATAAGGTAAAGGCTTTGCCGGCTTCGGCGTAAGAGAACGCTTTTTCAAGGGCAGGTTGGGGCATGGCCATACAGGTTCTGATCGCTCCTTCATATAATTGTTTGGCATATTTGGCCAGTTGTATCTTTGACTGAATATTCCGGTAATCTTCCCGCATTTCATTCATCAGTTCAATGGAGGCGTCAAATATCTCAAGCGCTTGTTGAAGATGGCCCTCCTGTAATAGAATGGTTGCCTTTGCTGATAGCGGATCCAGCAGCGCCAGGCGATCCCGGATAATGGTTGAAGAAGAGGTGAGTTGTTTCAGCTTGAGGGGATCATAATCGGAAATAAGATTTGCTATAGCGCTGTTTTGAAATTGGAGCGCATCTGCATAGGCTCCCTGCTGCAAATAGATTTCTCCTTTTTTATGCTGATGGGCCGCTAGTAAGATATAATAGTTTTCATCGTACGGATAGGTATTAATGAGTTGTTGGTTGATTTTGATTCCTTCGTTCAGGATTTGATGTGCTTTCTCGAATTGATGTTTTTTAGAATACACCGTTCCCAAACCGTGATAGACCCTTACAATTTCCTTATCGAGGTAAAAAGGGGCAATTTTTTGGAACATGGACAAGGATTGGAGAAAGTGTTTTTCAGAGGGTTTTAATTGGTTGCTAAGCTCATATCCATAACCCGCATTTAGTAAGGCGCTGGCCAGGCCGATTTCAACTTCTTCTTTTTCTATGCTTTCGGGATGATCAAGCAGTTGTTTATAGATGCGGATTGATGCATTAGCATAGTGAAGGGCGCTATCGGCCTCCTGCCAGGAGATAAAGAGTACACTCAGATCGTTAAATATCTGGGCTTTCCGAAAATTCTTTTGTTCCGAAGTTCTGCTCGTGTCAAGTTGGTAATTAGCTAGTGCCATGGAGTAGGCATATAACGACTGTTCAAACCCTCTGATCTCACTTTGCACCTGGCCAAGTACATGGAAAGCCTTAGCTTTTCGATAGGGATCCTTCCAAAATTTTTCATATTGAGTTTGTTTTTTAAGAGCGGTTTGCAGGAAACTTTCCGCTTCTGCATATTTGCCCAGGTATTGAAGTCCATTACCAATATTAGTATAGCCTTTCACCAGCCCTTCGATCAGCACCTTATCGGTATCTCCATTATTGAGTAGGTGTTCCCTGTAAAAAATGGCCTCTTTAAAACTATTGACAGCAGCCTGGATATTTCCTAAGCGGAATAGCGACACCCCCAGGTCGTGGTATAGTTCGCCCACCGTTTTTGCTTCTCCCACAGCGGTTTCCCGATCAAGTCGGTTTGCCAGTTGCTGCAACCCCTCCACATAAGCCTCGAGCGATTCAATGGACTGAAGTGCTTCGTATTGCTCCTGGATGGAGGTAGCGGAGAGCATAGAGGTGTTTAAAAACAGTAAGAGGGTCCAGATATATTTTGTCATACTATTTACACATAAGTGTTTCTAATCTTTAATAACGGATATAGGAATCCCAATCAATACAAGGGGGCAGGGGTTGCCAATGCCTCTATTTACTCTGTCAATTAATTTGTCCCAATGAGTAGTTGATTGACCGAATTTAGAAGAGACAAACTTTTCGGCCCAGACATCTTCGAAAGAAAAACCAGCTTGTATTTTTGTTAGAATAGCTTTTTTCTGAGGGTTGGTAGGAGTATAAAACCCTTTCAACGCATCAAAGCCCCGGATATTTTGGGTTTTTGCAAACTTTGAGATTTTGTCTTTAATACTATTTTGAAAGGAAGCTCCTCTGGTTATGATCATTCCAAGGGATATTGCACCATCTGCGTGTAAGTTTTTAAAATTTTGTAGATCACGATCGAAAAACGGATCTTTATTGTTCCATTCGATTTCTAGAGCTATTGTTCCTTTTTCAAACTTTTTTACATGGTCAATTTCATGAGACATAGCTAGCGTTTCATAGTTGTCGACCAATTTCTTGAGTTCAAAGTTATGCTTCTTCCAATTCAAGGTGTAAAATTCCGCTTCTATTCTTTTTACCACTTCACTTTTTCCTCCTCCGCCTGAAACTAATTCTTTTATAGGAATCTCAATAGAAGTTAATACAGATTGCAACTCCTCTAATGCGTCAGGAAACTCGCTTTCCAAAATTGCACCAGCATGTTGCAGCATAGATAAATCAAACCCCTTTTCGATTAATGATTGATACATTTTTTTAATTCAAATCGTCATCAAAAGTTCTTTACAGGCCCAATCGGATTTGTTTGTTTTCCGATTCTTTTTGAGAATGATTAGAATAAGTTTCCCAATCAGGGGTGTAATTTTCATCGGCTTGATTACCCCAGCAATCCCAATTTTTCATTTTTCCCCTAGAAAAGAGTTCAATTCGGGGCCCCCAGCTACACGCTTCAATTATTTTATATTGTTCATCAGGTTTTCTGCTGTGCTCTCTTTTTCTGGCGGAAATGAGATTCTCTTGTGATCTTCCGGGTTGCAAAGTTCTTACGTTTTTCCCTTTGACTCCAAATAGTAAAATTTCAGTCACATTTCTAAAATAAAACCCAACCCCACGTCTGTCTGGCCCTCCGTCTTTTCGGATTTTATACCAGATGATATTTGTTTTATATTTAAAGCCCCATGAGTCTAAAACCTCTAATCCTTCAGGAAGTAAGGCATTTGGTACCCACATATATAAGTGAGATCTTTCTGCAGTAATTTCATTTACGGGCATGTCTTTAATATCTTCCAAAGGCATCGTTGGATATCTGTTTAATCTTTTATGCTCAGGCGCAACTTTCCCAGTCCTGTTTTGAAATTGCCATGGCGGATCGGCAAGAATAGTAGCATACTTTTTCGTACCTGCAAAATCTAACAGGTCTTGGTTCACTTCGATATTGGCCATTTATTTTGATGATTAAATATTGAAAAATATAAATTTATTAAAAATACAAAATGTTTAACAATTTATTAGTGAATTTAAATAAAATTGTTTAAAAACCTTTTCTAAAACTTCAAAACTTTTTCCACAAAGAAATCACCATCAATCTCGAACTCACAAATGTAAAGCCCTGCAGGCAGAGGATTATTATTATTGTCACGGCCATCCCAAACCAGATTTCTGCCCTGGCAGGCGCTGCTATGCACCTGCTTTCCGGTTTGATCAAAAACGTTGAAATTGACATTTTCAAAGTTTTGTTCGGCGATAATCCTGACTCGCAACTGATCCCTGAATGGTTGGGGGAAGAGCACAATATCCTGGGCAGAAGGAGCTTCAGACTCCGGTACGGTAATCCCCATGCATTCCAGTGTCTTGGCTTCATCTATTTTTCCGCCCCATTTTAGTTGATTACCCCCTGGTATCATGGCGGTGGCGTCTTCTATACATTGAATAATCTCCTGGTAGGTCGCTTTGGGTTTATAAGCCTTGATGATCGAGACCAGGCGGGTGACCTCTCCGGCAGACATCGAAGTACCCTGGAGCGTTTCGTAGGAATTATTTAGAAAAGTGCTGTTGACTACGCCAGCAGCAGCTACATGAACGTTGGTCTTCCCGGTATTGGAGTAGTCGCCAAGATCGGATTGGTCACCGTTCAGACCGGCAACTACAATAAGGTTGTCTAATGCAAAGAAACCGCTATCGGGTAACGCAAATGAGGTGAAATTTCCGGGCCATCGGTTGAGTTTATCATTATCTTCTCCGTCATTTCCGGCCGAAATGACAACAATGATTCCCTCTTCCTGCGCTCTTTTTAGCGCTTCATAAAGGGTAGGAGAGGGGGTGGGGCTTTCGTATCCCAGACTGAGATTGATGACATCCACCTCGCTATCAATGGCATAGTGGATAGCGCAAAATAAGTCAAAGAGAATTCCCTCGCCCAATTCATATATTTTCAAATTAGCGATTTTCAACTCGATATCTCCGGGATAGTCAGAAGCAACAATTCCGCTGATATGGGTACCATGTCCGTCCTTGTCTTCGATCCGGTTTGAGGAGTTGAGAAAGTCAAACCCTGCCACGTCGTTACTGAGGCAGTTCTCATCGGCATCCACTCCTTCCGGAGATTCGGCTTCCAGTGGATTGATGAGTATAAGGTCTTCCAGGTCCGAATGTCCTCGATCATTAAGGGGACTGAGCATATCTATTCCGGAATCGATGATAGCCACTTTAGCCTCAAAGTTTTTGGTTCCGTGGTTGGCGGGTTGAATAACGCAGTTTTCGTTAATTGCAAGATCGTCGACTGGTTCATCCAGTATGAGCGCATAGTTTAGTTCTGTGGTATCGACATCCACCTTACTTTTAGAACCTTTGCGTATGGTGTTGATCTCGATTTGCTCGTTGGATCCCCATAATTGAATTCTGGGCACCGAGTCTGTACACCAGCATTCCTTGAGTTTTTCGGCTCCGAATGCAGACTGAATATATTGCTCGAGGCTGTCCAGCGATTCCCGGGTAATATCCTCTTCGTAGGTGATGACGACCAGGTTAGAATCGACTTGATTGGGAATGGTATCGGTAGAGGCTGCCGGAAAAAATCCGAGCTCATTCAGACAGGTCCACCCTCTGGGCCAGAATTCGTCTTCCCGGGTGCTAAAAGCACCTTTGTAATTGACGGTTTGAAAGAAGTCGTCATCTTGCGGATAATCGGCCAACTCAAAAAATACGCTATATCCGTAAGCGCGCGGATCAAGTCCCCCGTCAGGTTGATAGCTAATTCCTTCTAATTGAGGGTCTGCCCAAAAGTTACGATTTTGAAGCAGATGATCAATCACAAAAGAAGCATTGGGATCATCCGGATAGGGAGTGACAGCAATTATGCCGTTGGGGCCGGCATTGAACTCGTTTCCGGAAGCGAAATTCCACCAGACGTTATTTTTGAGTGATAGTTCCCCCATGAGCATACGATCGCGACAGTCAGGGTTGTTGTTGGCTGCAAAATCAGTTACTTCCAGGGCAAAACCAGCCATCTCGGTGAAAATGCTATTGGCGTAGATACCTCCGGTTCCTTCTTTGAACCAAAGACTTCTGTCGCCGATGAATTCCTCATCGCCAGGACCTATATAAGTAACATTATAAACGGTAGGGGAAGAAAATTTATCAAACGTATCAAATCCGCCATAGTGATTAGCGGTTTGGTCTGGTTCAAAACCGTGGATGGAAAACCAAAATTGACCTTTCCCGCGCCATCCTTTTTCCCATAAAAAGCTTTCTCTTGAGCAAAAGGCGGTCATCATATGTTTTAGCCCTACTTCTCCTCCTGAAATCTGTATGGCTCTTGTTCCGGCAATGATCTCTATATGATGAATATTCGTTTCGTTTCCGACGCCTCCCAATCCGAGGCCCGGGGCAGGAAAATCTCCACTATCAAAACCGCTGTGTCTGATAGAGATATAGCTCAGGCTGCCCGAGCTTTCAGAATTATTACAAGTTGCCGGATCAGCGCCATAGAGGCCCCTATCGTCAAAAAAGCCGTTAAAAAATTCTTCGTCACTATATCCGTTAATACAGGCATTTCCGAGAATGATTAGTCCTCCCCAAAGCCCTTTGTCTTGCAGCGAAAGATCGTTTTTATCGGTTATATCATCGAGGATAGTCGTAAAAATGATAGGTTCGTCAGGTGTTCCATCAGCAAAAATCCGGGCATTGCGAGCAATGACCAAAGCGGCATAGGGGGGATAAGAACTGGCATACTCCTGCGCTTTGATCACCGTGCCTGGTTCTATGGTGAGGGTGCCCCCCTCTTCCAGATAGACGATGTCCTCTAAAATATAGACAGTATCCTTTGACCAGGTATAAGATTGGCCGGCTTGTAAGTCGTTGTCAGTAATAAATCTTTGGGGGAAGGTAGGTTGACTAAAAGTAACAGACAGTTGAAGGGTAAGAAAAAGGAGTAGGTGAATGGATTTTTTTAACATAGGGAATCGATTTGGGTAAAAAATGTATGTTTTGGTAAATAACTTTTGAAAAATATTTCTGGTTCTACAATTGGTAAAGACCGTCAAATGTAGTTACCCGACGGCTTTTTGACAAAGATCGATCGTTACGATCTTTTGATCCTTAGTTAAAAGGCCTACAATTTCATCCTTTTTAGTATAAAATTGTTACATTTTATTGGGAGGGTTTTTCAATTTCAAATCCGGCATCTTTTACGGCTTCAATTATTTGGGATGCTTCAAGTTTTTGCCCTTCGACGGTAAGAATTTTGAGTGGGTTGTCAGTGTCTACTTTCCAGTTTTCAATTCCGGGAACATCGTTTAAAAAACCTGAAACTGCCCGGATGCAATTTTCGCAATTAATAGTGGTGTTAAACGTCAATTTTTCCATTGGATAAATATAAGAATAAAATCATATACTATGCAAATACGATATGTGCCGCATGACGAAATTGATAAGGTGATGTGGAATAGCTGTGTACATTACGCGATTAACGGAAATATTTTTGGTTACAAATGGTATTTGGACAATACCGCAAAAGAGTGGGACGCCCTTGTAGAAGGGGAGTATGAATCGGTTATGCCCCTGATCTGGAATAAAAACCGGTGGCTGGGAAAATCATTGTATGGTCCGGCCTTGGTTAGGGAATCTGGGATTTACTCCATTCATGTACTATCAAAAAAAAGGGTAGAGACGTTCTTAGAAGCGATACCCAAAGAATTATCAAACGGTCAAATTATACTCAATGAGGGAACCAACCCGGTAACTGACTCTAAATGGAACGCACAAAAAAGAGAAAATTACCAACTCCTGCTCAGCGATACCTATGAGGTGATCGCCTCCAAGTATGCTCCCGAGTTACAGAAAGCATTACAAACGGCCAGTGAGGCAGGGTTGATTGCCACCTCCAATGTACGTCCCGAGGAGATTGCCGACCTCTTTAAAGCTGAGTATTCCAACAGTATCAGCAATCAACAAAAATATTACGCCATGCTTCGGGTGATGTATAATACTTTGCATAGAGGCTGGGGCTTTTCCAGTTCGATCAAAAGCCCAAAAGGCGAATTGTTAGCCGCTAATTTTTTTATCTACAGTCATGGCAAACTATTGAGTCTCGTTCCGATAGTTTCTTCACAGGGTAAGGAATCAGGCGCGCTTGCTCAATTATTTGACCTGGCTATCCGCACTAATGCCGACCGCCCTCTAATCCTTGATTTTAACAGCCCCGAGGACATTGATTTTCCCAAACAATTTGGCGCACAAACCACTCCTTTTTACCAACTGTCGAGAAAAAAACGATGGTGGGGAGGGTAGGGGAATGTGCAATGAAGAATGTGCAATGAAGAATGTGCAATGAGGAATGTGCAATGAA
>CAZHOV010000112.1:0-19138 GCA_964534315.1 uncultured Saprospiraceae bacterium
AACCTTAATAATATTTTGCAATTTTACAAATCTTTCGCTTGCGAAAGATCAGTAAATAAGTATTACGCTTATATATATTAAAATCATAATAGTAACTTAGTACCTTGATCATATCAGAATAATTACAGGCTTGATGTCAAAATTTACAGAAATAAGAAAAGGATTGAATAACATGGAAGTGTTAGAGCGGGAGTTGCATCTAAAACAACTGCAGATCAACCGCTTGCTCAATATAACTCAGGCCATCAATAATAATGTATCTGCCGGAGATTTATATAAAATGTATAGTTCTTTTTTGAGTTGGGAGATGGGGGTAAGAAAAATGGCTTTGTTTATTTCAAATGAAGACAAATGGAAGTGTACGACCTATATTGGTATTGATGAAGAATTAACCAAGAAAGAAATTGGTGAACGGTTACAAAAATTTGAGCGGCTGAAAAATCTGGAAGATGAAGAGGATCCGTTTATCAAAGAGTTTGACGTTGTCATTCCTGTCATGCATAAAAAACAGCCTATTGCCTACGCCTTCATTGGGGGATTTGAAGAGAATGAAGATATGTATAATAAGGTCCAATTTATCACTACGATTACTAATATCGTTGCTGTGGCTATTGAAAATAAGCGTTTATTCAAACGGCAGTTAGAACAAGAACGTTTGAAAAGAGAGATGGAGCTGGCCAGTGAAATGCAAAAAATGCTGGTACCTAAAAGTCTTCCGAAAAGTAGTTGCTATGAAATGGCAAGTATTTACAAGCCCCATCTCGGAGTAGGAGGAGATTATTACGATTATGTTGAACTAAAGGATCGGAAGATTGCCTTTTGTGTGGCGGATATATCCGGCAAGGGGGTAGCAGCAGCTTTACTAATGGCTAATTTCCAGGCTAATTTTCATGCATTAATTCATAAAGAATATTCCCTGGATGAATTTATCCGGGAGCTCAATACTGCTGTTTTAAAAACGACCAACGGAGAGCGGTTTCTTACCTTTTTTGGTGCCATCTACGATCGTCAACACAAAATGCTACGCTACATCAACGCCGGTCATAATCCTCCCGTTATGGTGATGAATGACCAGTTGACCTATCTGGATAAGGGCTGCACTATTCTTGGTTCATTCGACTATCTCCCGAATGTAGAGGTTGGAGAAGTAGCTATTACCCACGATGCACTAATTTTATCATATACAGATGGCTTGAGTGACATCCAAAACGAATTTGGAGATTATTATGACGATGGGACACTTATCGATTTTGTACTAAATAATTATAACTTGAAACCTTTAGATTTCAATCAGGCTTTAATTGAGCGAATTAATCAATTTAAAGGAAGTTTGAGCTATCCTGATGATATTACGGTGTTAACCTGTAAACTTTTTCCAAACTAGGATTTTCTCTTTTTCTACCTTACATTAGTCTTATTAATTAGCATATTAAGCCAATTAAATGAAATTTTTGGGTGTTAATATTGTTAATAACATACAGGTTAGAAACATGAGCCATTTTTAGCTAAGATTAACGGGCTTAAGCCTATTTTCAAGCTAATAATCTACAGCCCTTTTCAGGTATTTTTAAAGGGAATGCTGTGAATTTTTTTGAAATTCACAGCATTCCCTCTAAAAAATTAAATCAAAAGGTGTTGTTTTTTGATTCAAAAAAGTGCTTAACCTTTTGAGAACTTAGCAAAAAAAGAAAAAATATGAATTATTCCGGATTTTAAAAATGCGGGATGATCCATGTTGTTGATCAAAACAATTCACTAAGGAAATTCTAATGAAAAATAAATATGTAGCAGGTCTGCTGGCGCTTTTCGGAGGTACCTTCGGTATGCATAAGTTTTATCTGGGGAAGACGGGAACCGGTTTTATCCGCTTTGGCTTTTTTATTTTCGGAGTAACAGCTCAGGCACCTTTTATTGTCGGTATTTTGGCGTTGTTAGGAATTATAGACGCTATCGTTTTATTGGCTATGCACACTAAAGAATTTGATGAAAAGTACAACCGGACAACTCCAAGGCAGAGAAGAGGACCGCGAAGATCTTATCGTGAAGAAAGAAGGAGACATGGAAACTACCGGGACTACGAGCGAGAGCGGGAACGAGCATATGAAGTACAACGTAGAAGAGACAATCCTTTTAAAAAGAGTGGGATAGCAAAATATAAGGATTACGACTTCGATGGTGCTATCCAAGACTTTAAAAAAGCACTGGGCATTAATTCTAAAGACGTAGCGGTTCATTTTAATTTGGCCTGCGCCTATTCGCTAACTGAAAAAAAGGATAATGCTTTTTTTCATCTAAGTAAAGCGGTAGAATACGGTTTTGTAGATTTCGACAAGATACAGACCCACGACGCCTTTGCTTTTCTGAGAGTACAACCAGAATTTGAACCTTTTGTAAAAAACGGATACCAATTGATGCCGAAGCAAGATGATAAAGAGCAATTGGAGGAGGAAGAAGATATTCCAACCAAGCAGTTGCCCGAACCAAAAGAGGATATGCTCAGCGACAGCCTGCTGGAACAAATAAAAAAATTGGGAGAACTCAAAGAAAAAGGTTTCCTGACTGAAGAAGAATTTCTAGAACAGAAAAGAAAATTACTACGATAATACCATAAGTGACCTAAACTAATTGGTCACAATAATGTTTGGTCCTTAAAGTTAAAATCAAACCATTTAAATTAGAATTAACGTATTTGCAGTAACTTTTTAACGTCTAAATCGTTTTTATCAAAAAATACAGAAATTAATGAAAGCCGCAGAATTAGTATCTCAAGAAATGATCCCTTTAAAGACTTCGGATACCGGAGAAGAGGCACTTAGTATAATGGGGGATTTCTACGTGCGGCACCTGCCAATTGTTAATAATGAACAGTTTCTCGGTCTTTTATCAGAAGATGATATTCTCAATAATGACATAAAAGAGCCGGTAGGATCTTACCAGTTGTCTCTCACCCGTCCTTATGTAGATGAAGAATCGCATTTATATGAAGTCTTAAGCATCATGAGCGAATTTCAACTGAGTGTAATCCCGGTAGTTGATATCGAAAAAGATTACCTTGGTTTGATCGCCTTAAATGATCTTTTATCTGCCTTGTCAAGAATGGGTTCTTTTTCCGAACCTGGCGGTATTGTTGTCCTCGAAATGAGCAGAATTAATTATTCTCTTACGGAGATATCCCGAATTGTAGAGTCAGAGAATGCTTCGATTTTAAGTAGTATGATAACCTCTTCCCCAAGTTCTACAAAAGTAGAAGTAACAATCAAAATTAATCGTCAGGAAATTGGTAGTATTTTAGCGGCATTTGAACGCTTCGATTACCAAATAAAAGCCTCCTTCCTAAAATCTAATTATTTCGATGCTTTAAAAGATCGTTATGATTCTTTAATGAGTTACCTGAATGTTTAACCTTTTTCAAGGTATTAGCCATATTTTTTGTTGTGTCATGTCCATTTTCCTTTCTTTTACCCTTAAACAGGGTTAGCCTGTTAATTTTTGTATAGTTTTAGATCCTGTTGTATTTTTCTAGCTTCAGAAATTATTGTTTTGGTGATGCACCGGTGGGTTGTCTTTTTTCTCGGGTTTTTGTTCTGGCCAGTTTCTGATGCTTTTGCTGCATCTGCAGGAGATTCTATAATTGTACACCAAATTCAAATCGACGGAAACAGTCAGACAAAAGAAAAAATAATCAGGAGGGAATTAAATATTGAAGAGGGAGAGCGCCTTCCTCCCGGAAAGGTGAAGGAAAGGCTGGAGGTAAATAAATTATTACTGCTTAACTCCGGTCTTTTTTCGGATGTTCAAATCAGTCTGGATTCTATACCCGGTCATCCTGACCGGGCTGTGGTCAGGATACAAGTTACCGAAGCCCTTTACATTTATCCTATACCTGTTGTAGAATTTGCCGACCGGAACTTTAATATTTGGTGGGTAGAACACAAAAGAGCATTGGATCGCATTAACTTTGGGCTTTTCCTATATCATACCAACCTGACCGGGCAAAATGATTTTTTAAAAGTTGCTGGGCAATATGGCTACACTCAGAAAGTAGAATTAGAATATTTTTTTCCGTTTTTAAATAAGCGCCAAACCCTGGGCTTATATGCTAACGTGCTCCTTTCCAGAAATCGGGAAGTGGGATATGCCACGATCAATGACCGGCTTGATTTTTATCAGGCTCCTTATAGGGATTTTCTCTTTCACCGCTACCGGATGAGGCTGGGCCTGACCTACAGGCCGAAATGGTATGTTGATCACCGGGTGATTTTTTCCTACCAACAAAATAGAATAGGGGCTATTGTCGCCTCAGAGGTCAATCCTGAATTTTTGGGCGATTCCAGGACCCGGCAGAGATACCTTAGCCTAACCTACCGCCTTACTTCTGATAAAAGAGACCGCCGACCTTATCCATTAGCTGGTAATTTGTATATCTTTGAACTGAAAAAGGAAGGGGTGGGAATTTTCAATGAATTGAATACTTTAGAACTGACCGTTAAAGTTGAAAAACACCAACCGTTGAATAGAAAAATCAGCCTTGGTTGGATTACCAAAGGTCAAGCCTCATTATTGAGAGGACAACAACCTTATTACAACTATAGAGCTTTAGGGTATTTCGAGGATTTTCTGAGGGGATATGAGTATTATGTAATTGATGGTCTCGATTTTGTGTACACAAAGTTTTCGGCTCGGTATAATCTTTGGAATAACAAGCTCTCCTTCGGAAAATTAATGCCTGTAAAAGCGTTGCGTAAAATGCCTTTCGAAGGTTATCTGGTCATTAATAACGATTTTGGATATGTAAATGACCCCCATTTCTCCAATTTCAATAATACGTTAACCAATAGTTGGCTTTGGGGTGGAGGTGTGGCTTTAGATTTGGTGATGTATTATGATAAGGTATTCAGGTTTGAATTTAATATTAACCAGTTTGGTGAAAAAGCATTATTTTTTCATTATTCTCTTGGATTTTAACGGTTATGAGAGTCATCATTTTTAGCAGGTTATTAAAAGAAGAAGATGTTCCTTATGTGCAGGAATTAATAGATGTCTTGTACCAAGAGAATATTGAGTTGTTCGTTTTTCAACCCTATTTTGAAAAAATAAAGAATTCGATTAGTTTTCATAAAGACCCTCAAATCTACACGGGGTATTCCGATCTTCAACAGACAAAGTTTGATTTTATGATCACTCTCGGAGGAGATGGCACCATACTGACCGCTATTGCAGAGGTCAGAGATAGCGGTGTTCCGATCTTGGGGATCAACCTTGGAAGACTCGGTTTTCTGGCAAGTATTGAAAAGACTAAAATACGCGAAGCCATTAACCTTCTCAAAAGAGGAATGTTTGTCTACGATGAACGAAGAACCATATATTTGGAAACAGATAATAACCTCTTTGGTGAGATCAGATTTGCACTTAACGATTTTACTATTCTAAAAAGGGATACCTCCTCAATGATCACCATCCACACTTTTATCAATGGAGCTTATCTAAATTCTTATTGGGCGGACGGGATTATTGTATCTACTCCCACCGGGTCGACAGGCTATTCGCTGAGTTGCGGAGGACCTATTATTTTTCCCAATTCAGGCAATTTTGTCCTTACTCCGGTCGCACCCCACAATTTGAATGTCAGGCCTATCGTCATCTCAGATGATTCGGTCATCTCCTTTGAAATTGAGGGGAGAGGAGAAAATTTTCTTTGCACCCTCGATTCCCGCTTTGAAACGATCACTTCCGAAAGTGAACTCGCCGTGAGAAAAGGAGATTTTAATATCCATATGGTCCAATTGCACAATACCAACTTTTTGAAAACGATTCGCGATAAACTAACTTGGGGAATAGACACCCGAAATCACTAAAATGATGAAAGTTAAGCTAACGGTAAAAGGAAAGAAATTTGAAGCGGACCTGCAAAAACCGCGTGATATATCCATTCCACTAAAGGAACAGGAAGAAGCAGTTAATTGCTTCTTTTCGCCACCGTTTGAAACCTCACCGGTTATCGCAGGGGATTTTGTCGGATCCACCAGACAAGGCGGCCCCTTGAATTTTTTAAATGTCCGTTTAAACCCTCACGGTAACGGAACCCATACTGAATGTGTAGGCCATATCGCAAAAGAAACCTATACCATCAACAGAAGTCTGAAGCAATTCCATTTTTTGTCAAAACTAGTAACGGTCATTCCAACCAAAGAAGCCAACGGAGATCGGGTCATTTATCCGGAACACTTTAAGGATATTTTAACAGAAGAAGACGAAATAGAAGCGTTAATTATTCGAACTATTCCAAATGATTTTCGTAAATTAACAATGAATTATTCAGGTACAAATCCGCCTTATTTTCACCATAGCACCATCTCGTTCTTCGTTAAGTCTGGTATTGAACATCTACTCGTAGATTTGCCTTCTATTGATAAAGAAGAAGACGGTGGAAAATTATTGGGGCATAAAGCTTTTTGGCAGTATCCTGAAAATATTAGAGAAAATTGCACTATCACTGAATTAATTTATGCCCCTGATTTAATCAAAGATGATTTTTATTTGTTAGGTATCCATATTGCAAGTTTCGAAATTGATGTTAGTCCAAGCAAACCTATATTATACGATTTAGTTGAAATTTAATGGCTGTTTATCCTTCCATACCACCAATAAAAGTTTACCAACAATTCAAGAATCTGGATTCTAATGAATTTCAGGCGCTCGTGCATTTTTTTGAGGAACATGAATCAGTGATCAAATTAATGGATATTGACCATTACTTCGAGTTGCTAGTTTCATACCTCAAAGCTCTCTTCGAAACGGGGGCTTATGCAAAACACTACGACTGGGTAGATGAACTTATAGAGTTATCTATTATCCACAATATTCAGTATTACAGAGAGGAAGATGTTTATCAGCTGATGCTTTTTCAAAAAGCTGCCTCTTGTTACCATCTTACGAAATACAAAGAGGCCGTTTATATCTTAAAGGAACTTCTAAAAATTAATCCTACAGATAACTATTATGCTACTTTTTTAAAGAAATGTATTCGAAAAGATCATCCCACATTTGTGAAAAATAGCAGAGCAATAAGCGTTCTGTTATTTCTGGTTTCCTCTATAGTTATTTTTGCAGAGGTCCTGCTCATTAGAACCTTTTATCAAGAGTTTGAATCTAATGTGGAGGTTTTTAGAAATACTCTATTTATTTCAGCTTGGGTTTTTCTGATTGGCGGAGATATGCTGAATAGATTAAAGGCAAAAAGAGCAGTTCAAAAATTTCTTGAAGAAGTTTCGTGAAAAGATGCCTTTCACCATCACAAATTATCTTAATAGCATAACCGACCCTGTCTTTTCAATTACCTTTCCATCCGGTTGCACCAATCTTAATTGATAAGCATAGACGCCTTGAGGCATATCTTTTCCGTCATATTGCCCGTTCCAACCTTGATTAATATCATTTGTTTGAAATACTTGCCTTCCCCAACGATCAAAAATGAGTAGTCGGTAAGAAGTGGCAGAAGCTCCAAAAACGATCACAGGCTTGAATTCTTGATTTCGCCCTCGCGGAGCAAAAGCGTTAGGAACAAATACCGATGAGGGCTGATCGACACAAGCAATATTAGATCTAGATCTGATCAATTCCGTACTTCCATTATCAAAATCATAAACGCCCCGGGCAATAACCAAATAGCAATTTTGGGCATCTCTTTCCAGGTTGGGATCAATGGATTCGTCAACGAACGTATTTGTCATTCCTGCAACCTCTCCGATTTTTACCTCAAAATTGTTGACAATTTTATAAATCTCATAGGCAGCAACGTTGGCGCCTTCAATATCGAGGGGAGTCCATTGCAGCAGATTGGTACGGTCTTCATTAGGAGTGCCCTCTAGAAAGATAGTCGATGCGATGTTAGAATTAGCGATAGAATCGCAATCATCAATGGTGCTGATCTGATAATACTGCTTGGCCAGATTGGGTGTTCCCGACGGTTCGACCAGTTCATTGGTAACCTCCAGGGGGAATGTTGGCGGAAAGGCGTTAACTTCGAGAAGTTCTTGCGGATCAGTACCATTAAAAATAAGGACTTGATTGATCTCTGCATTATTGTCCCAGTTCCAATTGAGTTCCACTTCATTATTTGGGAGAACGCTGACGTTTTTGAGGTCCAGATTTCTAATCGGCTGGATAATATCAGCAGTGAAGCAGTAAACATTGGAAAAAACTTCTATAGTATCCTGCGATTGATTAGCTTGTATATTAAAGCAGTATTTAAGGCTGTCGTTCAACCCACTGTAAATGTAAGTAGAATCTGATGCTGAAATGGTATCTACAACTTCAAGAGGACCATCATCGATGCTAAGGAGCAGCACCTGATTTTCTACACCTGTTGTCCAATTGATGTATTGATTCCACTGAAGTTCGACTTGTTGTTGGCAGGCGTTTGGAGTACCATCTACAAAAATCGTCCGGTGGGGAGGTGGAAAAAGGCTGGTATTGCCGCACGCATCAAGCGAGGTTACATAATATAATTCTGATTGATCTCCGGGTAGGGCATTGGGATCAATATAGGTGTTCCCCGAGAATACCGTATCGATAGGAATCGTACCGTTAATCGTTTCCCGGTAAATAATATGTCCGATGGTTTCGGGAGAACCGCCCGCAATCCATTGTATTAACACTTGCCCCCCTTCAACACTTGCTTTTTGTAGAATCGGTGGAATAGGAGAGAGGTTTTCGAGTGTATCCGATGAAAGGGTGGGCTGGCCCGGGCAATCCAAATTACTTTGCAAGTAGAAGTAAAAAGTATCATTGGTGGGATTGTCGAACGGATAGAATAACTGATCGGGGTCATCAATTGAGATCAATAGATTGAAAGGACCCGAAGGTAGAGTGCTGAAAAAAATATCATAACTATTGAAGGTACCACAAGGATCAGGGGTAGGATTCCAAAATAGGGTGTCACCCGTTATACAAATGAAATCAGGAGGATTTATTTGCGAGAAGGCAGGGGTGAAATTTATCAAAAAAGTAAAAAGAGAGATACTCCAAAGAAAGTTTTTCATAGAGAAAATATAATAGAATAATTACTGGTCATTAAATTTTTTTTCGAAAACTTCTGCTGAATAAATGTCATTTAACTGATATTTTATGGAGAAACTGTCAGTAATTTGTTTTTCATAATAAATTAATCCAATATTTTGGGCGTACCATTCTTTACCACTGTATTGAATTTCCTGAAAACCGACTTCTTCTGTTTCCACTAATTCTTTTACATCAAAAACAACACAATCAACAAAATCTTTTTTGTAGGGATATTTATCTTTCCCAATATAACGCCTGTTTTTAATGAGTGTTGTTGTTCTATCGGCGGGATAATCATCTTTCCATTTTATCTTATAAAGAAAAACGCCCAAGGAGTCCCGGACCTGAAAAGGAAAAACGGTTGGAGATAAGATGTTAACCGGAATTTTTGTTAATTTATCTGTGGAGTCGGGTAGATATAAGAACATCTCTGAAAGGATAACTCCGTCGGAGATAATTTCTTCTCGGATAAATTGGCGGATATTAAAGTAATTATCGTAATACTGCCCCAGAAAATAGGTTGTAGAATCATTCTTAATGGTTTGGTAAAACCAATATTCAAAAAGTGTATCTCCCCCTAATTTTTTATATTCATACACCATTCCTTCTTCAAGGTCCTGGGTAGGAAAATAAAAGTCGGAGATGTTCTTCACTCTACTATCTTCCTGGCAAGAAATAAACAAAAAAGCAAAAAGGAGGTAGAAAAAGAAAAAGAAATTGTTTTGGTTGAAATAAGTTGGAAATATGTTCATTTATTCTACTATTATTGTCAATTTGGCAGTCAATGGTGTAAAAAAGTACTTGGTATAAATTGTGATATGGTTACGAATACACTACAAAGATACCTTATCTTTGTTTGTATAAACTACATTCGAATACGATAAAAATATATTAATAATGTTAGATTTCATTGGAAAGTCGGTAAAGAAAATATTTGGAACGAAACACGATAGGGATGTTGCAAATTACATGCCTGTTGTAGAGGAGGTCAATGAAGAGTTCGAAAGGCTACAGTCTCTTACAAATGACCAATTGAGAGAAAAGACGCTCGAATTTAGAGAGCGCATAAGTGAGCATCTGGAAGGAATCAATGAGGATATGAAGCAGCTAAAAGCCGAGGCTGTTGAGGAGGAAAACTTTGATCGTAAAGAGGCTTTATTCCAGGAGTTAGATGAGTTGCAAAAAGAGAAAGACAAGCATCTGGAGGACATTCTTAAGGAAATACTTCCAGAGGCATTTGCTGTTGTGAAAGAGACGGCGAGGCGGTTTTCTAACAATAAAGAACTGGCAGTTACGGCTACTGATCACGACAGAGACATTGCCGCTTCAAAAAATTACATCAAGATCGAAGGGGAAAAAGCTATTTGGCAGAATAGCTGGGTAGCAGCAGGTGGAGAAGTTACCTGGAATATGGTTCATTACGATGTACAATTAATTGGAGGAATGGTGCTCCACGACGGTAAAATTGCAGAGATGGCAACAGGGGAAGGTAAGACGCTAGTAGCAACGCTCCCTGCTTATCTGAATGGACTTTCCGGAGAAGGCGTTCATGTGATCACTGTCAACGATTACCTGGCCAGAAGAGATGCAGAGTGGGTAGGCCCCATCTTCGAATTTTTATTTTTAACCATCGACTGTATCGATAAGTATCCACCTCACTCTGAAAAACGTCGAAAAGCTTACAATTGCGATATCACTTACGGGACTAATAACGAATTTGGATTTGATTACCTGCGTGATAATATGGTGCGTTCTCAAGATGAGATGGTTCAGCGTAAGCACCACTACGTGATGATCGATGAGGTAGATTCCGTTTTGATCGATGATGCTCGTACTCCTCTGATCATTTCCGGTCCGGTTTCAAAAGGGGAAGAAGAGCAGGAGTATTATTCCCTAAAGCCCCGGGTAGAAAAATTGATAGAGGCTCAGCGAAAATTAGCAACAAAATATTTAGCAGAAGCCAAAAAGCTAATTAATGAAGGTAAAACAGGAACACAAGAAGGAGAGGGCGGTATGGCATTACTCCGGGTATTCCGTGCATTACCAAAATATCGTCCTTTAATTAAATACCTGAGTGAAGAAGGGATAAAAGTGTTGCTGCAAAAGACGGAAAATTTCTACATGCAGGAGCAGTCAAAAAATATGCATTTGGTAGATGAACCGCTTTATTTTACCATTGATGAAAAGAATCGAAATATTGACCTTACGGATTTGGGAGCTGAGTTTTTGGCGCGAGGAGAGGAGGATGCCAATTTCTTTGTTATGCCCGATATAGCTACCGAAATGATGATGATCGATGATAATGAAGATACGGAAGCTGCACAAAAAGCCGAAGCAAAAGAACGCTTAGTTCAGGATTTCTCTATCAAATCGAGAAGACTTCATTCGGTCAATCAACTTTTGAAAGCTTACACCTTGTTTGAGAAAGATGAAGACTATGTGGTAATGGATGAGCAGGTGAAAATTGTTGATGAGCAGACGGGGCGTATGATGGAAGGAAGACGCTATTCTGACGGTCTACATCAGGCCTTGGAAGCAAAAGAAAATGTAAAGATCGGAGAGATTACCCAGACCTATGCTACCATCACGCTTCAGAATTACTTCCGCATGTACCACAAGCTGGCAGGAATGACGGGTACTGCCGAGACCGAAGCATTAGAATTTTGGGAAATTTATAAGTTGGACGTAGTGGTTATCCCTACCAATAAGCCAATTATCAGAGATGACCGTGAAGATCTGGTATTTAAAACGGCCAAAGAAAAGATTAACGCCGTTATTGCTGAAGTTGCTCGATTAAGTGAAGCGGGAAGGCCTATTCTGGTGGGTACGACCTCTGTTGATATATCTGAAAAGTTGAGCCGAATGCTGAAAATGCGGGGTATCGATCACAACGTATTGAATGCCAAGCAACACCAACGAGAGGCTGAAGTAGTTGCCGAAGCCGGTAAGCCCGGAAAAGTAACGATTGCAACGAATATGGCGGGTCGTGGTACGGATATTAAGATTAATCAGGAAGTAAAAGATGCCGGTGGTCTGGCCATCATCGGTACAGAAAGGCACGATTCAAGACGGGTAGACCGACAGCTTCGAGGCCGGGCCGGTAGACAAGGAGATCCGGGTAGTTCTCAGTTCTATGTTTCGCTTGAAGATAACCTGATGCGGCTTTTTCATTCGGAACGTATTGCGAAGCTGATGGATAGAATGGGACATAAGGAAGGAGAGGTGATTCAGCATTCGATGGTAACCAAATCTATTGAGCGCGCACAGAAAAAAGTTGAAGAAAATAACTTCGGAATCAGAAAACGTCTACTGGAATACGATGACGTGATGAATATTCAGCGGGAAGCTATTTATAAGAAGAGATTGAATGCACTAAGCGGAGAACGGTTATCGGTAGACCTGCACACTATGTTCCTTTCACTTACTGAATCGCTGGTTGCGAGCCACCGGGCGAGCGGTAACTTCGATACATTCAGGCAAGATTCCATCCGTATTCTGGGTATTGATCCGAAGATTGAAATGGGAGATTTTGATCAGGTTCCTGAACGAGAAGTGACTGCTCGTTTTCAGGAGCAATTCTTTGAGTTTTATGTTAAAAAGAGTCACCGGATTAGTGAGATCTTACTGCCTATTGTAAAGAATGTCTTTGAAAATGAGGGGCACCGTTACAAGCGTATTGCTGTTCCGTTTACAGATGGCAGTGATAATGCCCTGCCCATTGCAGCAGATTTGGAAGAAGCCGTTGAATCTAACGGGAAAACCATTATGAAGGATATCGAGAAGGCGGTTACGTTGGCCTTAATTGATTCAGAATGGAAGGATCACCTCAGGGCGATGGATGAATTGAAAGAATCTTCTCAAGCAGCTTCGTTCGAGCAGAAAGATCCCTTAGTGGTTTATAAAATGGAGGCTTACAATTTGTTTGAACAGCTGATTTACCGGATCAATGAGCGGGTTACCTCTTATCTCTCAAAAGGTGCTTTGGTCTTTAAAGATGGAAGAAACCTGGAAGAAGCCAGAGAGCAGAAGTCTGATCTGGGTAAATTACAAACCAATAGAACCGGAGAGGAGGCCAAAGCGGCGGCAGAATCGGTGAGCAGAAAGTCAAAAGCTACTACCTTTAAACGTGAGGGTCAGAAGGTGGGAAGAAACGATCCTTGCCCATGTGGAAGTGGAAAAAAGTACAAGCACTGCCATGGAAAAAAATAGCAGGCATTTATAAATTCTATTTGTAAATATCACAATTAATAGCTTTATTGTTGCTTCAATTCAAAATGAGCGGCAAATCAAAATTGCTTGTATAATAATTTGTTCGAATGAAATTGACTGAATAAAAAATTATTCTACCAATTTTTTTGCCTTACTACTTGGCTTTTTTTAGAATGATTTATAATTAATTGAATGGTAGAAGCTATTGATCATACCCTTCTAAAACCAGATTGCACCAAAGAAGATATTTTAAAGCTATGCGAAGAAGCTAATGCTCATGGATTTTCTGCGGTCTGCGTACCTCCTTTTTATGTAAAGGAGTGTTTTAACTATTTGGAAGATAAGCATCCGAAAATTGCTACAGTTATAGGTTTTCCTATGGGGTATTCAGCTACTCCTGCCAAAGTGGAAGAGATAAAGAGAGCCATAGACGAAGGAGCAGACGAGCTGGATGTTGTTATTAACTTATGTGCTGTTAAGAGTAAAAACTGGGCGTTTCTGGGCAATGATATTGATAGCGTTACCAGAGCCACCCATTTGAGAGGAAAAGTTGTGAAAATAATTCTCGAGACCAGTTTGCTGGAAAAAGAGGAACTTGATAAGCTCTGTGATATCTGCAGTAAGGTAGGAACGGACTTTGTGAAGACTTCTACAGGGTTTCATAAAAATTCGAAACCGGTTGATGTCGAAATGATCAAGTATCTCAGAAAAATCCTGCCCGATGAGATCAAGATCAAAGCATCAGGAGGTATACGTACCCTAAAAGATGCAAAAGAATTGTTGGAAGCCGGAGCAGATCGTTTAGGTACTTCTTCTGCGATAAAAATTATGGCTCAAAATAGTTGATGTATGATAAAAGGCATTTTTGTGAAGGTAAGTCTGTTTGTCGGGCTCTCCCTTTTTTTATTTCCAGGGAAATTATCTGCTCAAAGAGTTTCTGTAAACGAAGAACCTTTGATCACAAAAATGGTGAAAAGGCATAAGACCCTCAATTTTCAAACTATAGATATGGCGGGTTGGCGCATCCAGATCCTGGCAACCACTGATCGGCTGCGTATGGAAAAAATAAAAGGAGAATTTCAAATGGACTTTCCCGATACTCCCATTAGTTGGACGCACCAAAAACCTTATTACAAACTCAGAGCCGGCGCATATTTAAGCAAAATCGATGCAGTCAGACTATTATACCAGCTGAAATCACTCTATCCGGGTGCCTACACCACTAAAGATATACACATTAGACCAGAAGAGTTTGTCAAGGCAAATTAGATAATTACTGACACAAAAAAATCATGAGTAAAAGAGGACGAACAGGACTGAGGAATCTTGACTGGATGACGTTCTCCCTATTTCTTAGTCTTTTAGGGATCGGATGGCTAATGATATTTACAGTCAGCTATGAAGAAAAAGGGCTTAATGATCTGCTCTCGGATCTGATCCTGAACTTAAATACGATTATTGGGAAACAAACTTTATTTATAGGGATTTCTCTGGTTGTCTTACTGGTTATCTTTATCATTGATAAAAAATTCTGGTCTACATTTGCCTACCCAATCTATGTTGTTTCATTGCTACTACTTGTCGGAGTACTTTTTTTAGGTGTAGAAATCAAGGGAGCCAAGTCCTGGTTTTATCTTGGCGGATTTACTTTCCAGCCTTCCGAGTTAGCCAAGTTTGGAACTAGTCTGGCAGTGGCAAGTTATTTAAGTGCCTACAATACCAATTTAAAAGCCTTAAAAAATCAAGTCATAACCTTTGGGTTATTTATGATCCCGGTAGGATTGATACTACTACAACCAGATGCTGGATCCGCAATGGTTTTTCTTTCATTTTTGTTGGTAGCTTACAGAGCAGGACTTTCATCCTATTTTTATATTACCATACTTTCTTTAGCTGCGCTTTTAATTCTGGGACTTATTTTTGATCCCATATATGTAATTGTGGGAATGATTTTATTCTTTTCCCTGGTTTTGATCCTGAATCTCAGTAAAAAAATTCCTCTTTTATTAACCTTTTTGGTCATTGCTATTGCTGCTTCTATAGGTATTGTGAAAGGCTTTTTCTTACCGGTGATCATAAGCACAGGTATATTTTATTTGATTTTGAGTTTCGTGCAGTATGAAAAAAGGGAGGGGCGATTTGCGGGAATTATGCTTGGGTTATTACTTGCAGGAAGTGCTTTTACCTTTTCTGCAAATTATGCTTTTAATAATTTTTTGGAGGCGCATCAAAAAGACCGGATCAACGTTTGGCTTCGTCCAGACCTTTGCGATCCGCAAGGTTCTTTATATAATGTACTGCAATCAAAAATGGCGATTGGTTCGGGAGGACTCAAGGGTAAAGGCTTTTTACAAGGAACCATGACCAAGCTCAATTATGTGCCAGAGCAATCCACCGACTTTATTTTTTGTACCATCGGAGAAGAACAAGGGTTTGTTGGTAGTTTGGGGATTATTGCTTTGTTTTTTCTGCTACTGATACGGATCATTATAGTGGGAGAACGACAAAAATCGGACTTTGGAAAGTATTACGCTTATTGCGTAGCAGGTATCATTTTTATTCATTTTTTGGTCAATATCGGAATGACAATGGGATTGCTCCCCATAATTGGCATTCCACTTCCTTTTATAAGTTATGGAGGCTCTTCAATGGTAGGTTTTACACTATTGATCGGTGTACTCTTGAAGATTGATAGTATGAGATTCTCAAATTAATCATATGCCCCTAAAATTTTCAATTCATTGTCAAGATGATCACTCAAGTGCCCGTACCGGAGTTGTAAAAACGGACCACGGCTTAATAGAAACTCCTATTTTTATGCCGGTAGGCACAGCGGGTACAGTCAAAGGAGTCCAAAAAAGAGATTTGAAAGAACAAATCGGAGCCCAAATAATTCTTGGCAATACTTATCACCTCTATTTGAGACCCGGAGTGGAGGTATTGCAGCAAGCTGGAGGTCTTCATCGATTTATCCATTGGGATCGTCCGATATTGACAGATAGCGGCGGCTATCAAGTGTATTCCTTGAGTCAAAGCAGAAAGATCAAAGAAGAAGGAGTCGTCTTTCAATCTCATATAGACGGGTCTTCACATACTTTCAGCCCCGAATCAGCCATCGAAATACAACGCGCTATCGGAGCAGACATAATCATGGCGTTTGATGAGTGCACGCCCTATCCCTGTGAATACAATTATGCTAAAAGCTCTATGGAGCTAACACACCGTTGGTTGAAGCGATGTATTCAGCATTTTGAGCAAACCAAACCACACTATGGTTACGAGCAAACCTTGGCCCCGATCGTGCAAGGCAGCACCTATAAGGATTTACGGATAGCATCGGCTAAATTTGTGTCAGACCAGGAAATGGCCATAAATGCAATAGGCGGACTATCTGTTGGCGAACCTGCTGAAGAGATGTATGAAATGACCGAAATTGTATGCAACGAACTCCCTAAAGATAAACCCCGGTACTTGATGGGAGTGGGTACGCCAGATAATTTACTGGAGTGCATTGCTCTGGGGGTTGATATGTTTGACTGTGTTCTACCTACGCGTAATGCCAGACATGGGCTGCTGTATACCTCGGAAGGGTCAATCAATATAAAGAATGAAAAATGGAAATTTGATTATTCCCCTATTGATGAGTATAATCCTTCTTTGGCTAGTCAACAACATTCAAAAGCCTATCTAAGGCATTTGATCTTATCTAAAGAACTGCTGGGAGCACAGATTGCAAGTCTACACAATTTAAGTTTCTATTTGTGGTTAGTAAAAGAAGCCAGAAAGAGAATAGAAGGAGGGGACTTTTTAAGCTGGAAAAAAGAAATAGTCGGTAAATTAAAAAATCGGCTATAACTGGAGAAGGCGCTACAACTTCGGAAATAAATGATCAAAATAATCGATAAATACATAGTGGTTAAATACCTTCAGACCTTTTTTTTTACGGTCTTGATCTTCTCTATGATAGGGGTAGTGATCGATTTTAGTGATAAGGTGGAGGAGTTTATTGATAAATCCATTCCTCTAAAACTAGTTGTTTTTGATTACTATCTGAATTGGATGTTGTGGCTTAATGGTTTACTATTTCCGCTTTACGCGATGATCGCTGTTATTTTTTTTACATCCAGGCTTGCTTTCAATTCAGAGATCATATCCATTTTGAATGCAGGGGTAAGTTTTAAGCGTCTCTTGGTATCTTATTTTATGGGAGCAGGAATAATTTTTATCCTTCATTTTGTAGGTAACCACTATGTTATTCCGCTTGGAAATAAAGTGCATTTTGATTTTCAGAATAAATATATATGGGAAAAAATCAGTGATAAAGGTAAGAAGAGTAACGTGCATATTTTCATTGGCCCTGAAGCCAAAATATACGTAAATTATTTTAGTAGAGATTCAGTAATTACTGACTTGAGATTGGAGAAAATACGGGATAATAAGGTAGTTTCCCTACTGAGAGCTAAAAGGGCAGAGTGGAAGGGCCCGCCCAATAAATGGTTGCTCAAAAACTATGAGCGCCGAAAATTTAGGGGCATGAAAGAGACTATAGAAACCGGAGAGGAACTCGATACCATCATCAACATGTCGCCGGCTGATTTTGTAGAGTATACCAATCAAAAAGAAATGATGACGACTCCGGAGTTGCAGGCGTATATTGCGAAGGAGCGGGAAAGGGCCGCAAGAAATTTGAAAACCTATGAAGTTGAATTATTCCGGAGGTCGGCAGATCCTTTCACCATTTTGATCTTAACGGTAATCGGAGTCTCTGTGGCTTCGCGCAAGGTGAGGGGAGGCGTTGGTTTACACTTGGCTCTAGGAATAAGCATAGGTGCAATATTTATTTTTCTATCTCGTTTTTCTGAAACTTTTGCGATCAATCAATCCCTCCCGGCGATCCTCGGAGTATGGCTTCCCAATATAGTATTTGGTGTAATTGCCTTCATATTGTTCTTGCTTGCACAAAAATAATACAGATGTCTACTGGAGGACTAATTTTCAATTTTTTTTGAAAGTTGCAAAAATTAAGAAAATTTTAATACTTTATTAAGTAATTGAAAAACAGTTATTTAAGATCATTTCTTCTCTTTATTGCACAAAATATTGTTTGGGTTCAAACGTTTTGTTTGAGTTTGGGTTGGAATTTGTTAAACAAAATTGTATATTTGTACCATTGAAGAGAAACTAAAATTTCCATTATGTCCACTATAGAATTCAATAGTAATTTTAACAAGTTATCTTCTCTACTTCATTCGTTTGCTTACAACCTGACGAAGAATAGTGAAGATGCCAAAGATTTGTTTCAGGAAACAGCTTTCCGGGCACTTACCAACAAAGATAAGTTTCGGCCAGGTACGAACTTCAAAGCCTGGTTGTTTACGATTATGAAGAATATATTCATCAATAATTATCGTAAGAAAATGAAAGCAAATACGATAATGGATTCTACTGATAATTTATACTATATCAACTCGGGTAGCGTGGTTATCGGTAATAAGGCGGAGTCCAACATCATGATGAATGAACTGGGTAAGATCATTGACGAACTTGATGAAAGTATCCGGATTCCGTTTCTAATGCATTATGAAGGATATAAGTATCAAGAAATTGCTGACGAACTTGAGTTACCATTAGGTACTGTCAAGAGTCGTATATTTTTTGCCAGGAAAGAATTGAAAGATATTATCAACAGCCGATACGATGAATTGGGGAAGATCCGAGAGCTAAACAAGCAAAAAAAGAAAGCAAAATAATTTTCAAGAGAAAGTCTGGAAGCATATTGGTATTTTGAGATGCTTCCGAAAAAACTGTTTCTAATTTATTAACTGATCTTTCGCAAGCGAAAGATTTGTAAAATTGCAAAATATTATTA
>CAZHOV010000113.1:0-5528 GCA_964534315.1 uncultured Saprospiraceae bacterium
GTCCTCTTGTTCTAGGGGCGTTGCCACCTAGTTTTGGTTTTGATGTATCAGTCCTTCAGACTGAGTTATTTAAAGGGAATGTCAGTCTTTCAGACTGATCTGATCTTCTGGTCCTCCGGTCCTCTGGTTTCCCTAGCTCACTTCTATTGCTCTGACTCTTAGTTCTTTTCCTTTTCTGATTTCCGTAAAATAGTTTCCGCAATTAGGGCATGCCTGGATCAAGTCTTTTACTTCGAATTCTGTGTGGCATTCAAGGCAGTGCGCTAATCCTCTGATATGGTGAATTATTTTTTTAGAACCCTCGAGCACTGTATTTTGAACGCCCACTTTCCATGCAAAGTCAAGCGCGTCAAATTCCACTCCGGCCACATCTCCAATTTCCAATTCAATCGTATCGATCTGGTGTGCTCCGCTTTTCGAAAGCGTGTTGGCGGCAATATCAATAATACTCTTTACGATCGATAATTCATGCATGGGAACAGGGCTTATCGCTTCTTTTCTTTTATCGCTTTAAGCCGATGATAGCCATGCCAGCCCAAGGTGCCTAATAAAATAAGTAATCCCGCCAATGCCGGGAATAAATGCTCTGGTGCTGTAAGGTAATGCAGTAGCGAGGATCCGTCTGCAAGACCGTGTCCTTCATGTGCTATGCCCAAAAAAGGCAGACTTAAAAAAGAAATGGAAAAAAAGAACTTTTTCATGATGAATTATTTTTGTTGGTGTAATTTCAGCAGACCTTCTACCCCAACCATTTACTCCGTGCCCAAAATCGTTTTGTACACTCCGCTTTTATTCTTAACAAAAATATAATCCTGCCCTTGGTATGTAAGTGATATTTGTCATTTCCAAACATGATAAACTTCATGCGATTTCAGTGAACAAAAGTTTTTCTTTGTTATAGTGATAGCTAAATAAATAGGTATCTATATATTTTATTTTAAACTGCATTGCTTATGAGTACTTCCACGAAGCTCCGTCCTACCTATTTCGAAGAGCTCCGGTCGAAGGGATATTCCCGGAGAGATTTTATGAAGTTTTGCACCTTATTTGCTACCTATATGGGGCTTGAAGCGAGTGGAGTAGCTCAAATTTCGAGGGCTTTGGAATTGAATCCAATGCGGATAAGATCGGAATGGTTGCAGCGGGTGTTACCGGTGCCGGCATTGCAGCCCATGCCATAGCAACGAATATTCAGAAAAAGAACTTAATCAATGATCTGGTCAAGGAAGGCCGGGATTCAGAACAGGAATTAAGGATGGAAAAGTAACGGATGCATACAGTGCAGGAACCATGGTACGCTTATTAGAGCGTATTTTAAAGGGACGCGATCCCAGATATGCCTGGGGTTTTGTAGGAAACAAGTACGCGCGGTGGGGTAGTTTTATTCCCACAACGAAAAAGTTCATGCGAGAAATGTGGGCGGTTATTCGGATTGATACTTTGTTAAAAAAAGGAAAGGATCATATGTCGGTCGGGCATAATGCATTGGCTGGGTTTATTTATTTTTTGGCATTCATAGCTTTTTTGATTCAATGTATTACAGGATTCGGATTATATGCCGATATGAGTAATTGGTGGTTTCCGGATTTATTTACCTGGGTGGCGCCGGTTTTTGGTGGAGAATTTGGGTTGAGGCAGGTGTGTCACGCGGCTATGTGGTTCTTTATTTTATTTACTATTGTACATGTTTATCTTGTATTTTATCATGATTATGTGGAAGGTCGAGGCGAGATATCTTCAATGGGAGGCGGATGGAAGTTTATTGAAGAAGAAGAAAAAGAAGAAGCTGCCAAGGCTGGACAGCATTAAACCAAAATCAAATGGAATTTATTCAACCGGGTCCATTATCAGATGATCAGGAAGATCAGCCTTCGGATCCATTGACGCCTTCTCCCAATATTTTGCTATTGGGAATTGGTAATTTACTAATGGGAGATGAGGGGATTGGTGTCCGATGGGCCCAAGCTATGGAAAAAGAACCGCTGCCAAATAGAGTAGGTGTGTTGGACGGCGGGACCGGCGGCTTTCATCTGATGCGTTATTTCGAGGAAGCATCTATGGTCATTATGGTAGACGCCTGTTTAGATGATCGTCCGGCAGGAACGATCCGACTCCTTGAGCCCCGATTTTCAAAAGACTTTCCAAAAGCGTTAAGTTCTCACGATATAGGGTTAAAAGACCTGGTAGAAGGGTTGACTATTCTCGAGCGCCTTCCCAAGATCTATTTGTTGGCAGTAAGTATTGACGAATTACAACCTATGGAGTTGGAACTCTCTCCTGAAATTGAAGCAGTCATTCCCGAATTAGTTGATAAGACTTTCGAATTGCTCAAAAAATCAAAATAATCCTTCGATAAGTTATTATTCGACTATTGCTTCATTTCTTTTGCATTTTGCGAAAATCATTGCGAAAATCCGTGTTTGATTGTATCTACCAAAAGTAGTTATTCCTTTCACACTTAAAATACAATTCAACATGAGAAGAAGCATCCTTATTATTCTGGCAGTTATCTTGGTGATTATAATTGGTGGTTTAGGTTTGATGTTTTATTTTATGGGACAGCCGATGTACCAACCCGGAAAATTGTCAGAAACAAACATTACCATTGCTGAGCAAGAACCCGAATCGGATTTCTGGCAAATGGAAGAGGGCATTCAATTGTATCATTTTTCAAACGGCAAGGGGGAGCCTCTTCTACTGATACACGGAGGGCCTGGTATGCCCTATAAAGATACCTTGCCTGGGTTTAATAGGCTTGCTGATCAGTTTACCATTCACTATTATGACCAGCGTGGGGCCGGGAGGTCTACAAAGCCATTTGACCGTTTTGAATCCGGTAACTTTTACGAAAATATGGTTAAACTCGAAGCTAAGTTGGGCATTGGAGCTCAATTGAAAGACATCGAGCGGATTCGGAATATCTTAGGAGAGGAGCAGCTGACATTGGTAGGTCATTCTTTTGGGGGCTATCTTGCTTCCTTGTATGCAGCCGAATTTCCTGATCATGTGAAAAAGTTAGTATTAATCTCGCCTGCAGAGATCTTAAAATTCCACCAGAAAGCGGAGGCTTGTACGAGATCGTTAAGCGGGAATTGCCTGAAGAAAAGAAAGCAGAATACGAAGCTTATATGGAAAAATTCTTTGATTTTGGAAGTTTATTTGAAAAATCAGAGAAAGAGCTTGCCGATTTACAAGCTGAGTTTGGGAAGTTTTTTGAAATAGCTTACCGGAAGAAAAATGGAAGAATACCCTCGGTTAATGTACCTGAAAATGCTGGCTGGGGGGCTTATGCGCAGTTTTTCAGTATGGGCCGCAAAAGTGATCTAAGGGATTTTGTCAAAAGGATTGAAGCCCCCACATTGGTTATCCATGGAGCCAACGATCTGCAATCGGAGGCGGGAAGTAAGGTTTATGCAGAGACCATTCCAAATGCAAGATTTGAGGTCATAGAAAAGGCCGGTCACTTTGCCTTTGTAGAGCAGCCGGAAGTTTTTGGCAAGCTGGTGGCCGAATTTTTGAAAAATCCGGAGCGTTAAGAGCGAGGCGTGCCCCACCTATAGGTGTGGCACATCTATAGATGTGCCACACCTAGGCCTATCAACCTGTCAATTTTGCACCTTCCCTTGCAATTCTGTCAATTGGCATACTCCTTGATTTTGCACCTTTACATAAAAAGAATAAACGATGAGTGTATCTATTGACATACAAGAGTTAAATGCCAAAATCAATCAGGAGAGTGCTATTGCCGATATGATCCTGATGGAAATGGGAAAGGTGATCGTTGGTCAAAAAACATTAAGTGAGCGGCTGCTTATTGGATTGCTGGTTAACGGGCACATCTTACTGGAAGGGGTGCCGGGATTGGCGAAAACCCTTGCCATCACTACCCTTGCACAGACAGTCGACGCTTCTTTCAGCCGGATTCAGTTCACGCCTGATCTACTACCTGCAGACCTGCTGGGAACGGTGATCTACAGTCCTAAAAAGGAGGAATTTTCTATCCAAAAAGGACCTATCTTCGCCAATTTTATTCTCGCAGACGAGATCAACAGAGCGCCTGCCAAAGTGCAAAGTGCTCTTTTGGAGGTGATGCAAGAACGTCAGGTGACCATCAGCGATCAAACGTTTAAATTGGAAGAACCTTTCCTAGTCCTTGCTACTCAAAATCCAATCGAACAGGAAGGTACTTATCCCCTGCCCGAAGCTCAGGTCGACCGCTTTATGCTGAAGGTAATTGTCGATTACCCGAACCGGGAGGAGGAAATGCAGATTATTGAACAGAATATCCAAAAAAGTCAACCAACTCCCAATAAGGTAATTACTCCTGAGCAAATATTAAAAGCCAGAGACGTTGCCTCCGAAGTCTACCTGGATGAAAAGGTGCGAAAATATATTGTTGATATCGTCTTTGCTACTCGCTTCCCTGCAGAGACAGGCCTGCAAAAAATGGAGTCTTTTATCAATTACGGAGCTTCTCCCCGTGCCGGCATTAGCATGGCTAAAGCGGCTAAAGCGCACGCTTTTATCAAACGAAGAGGTTATGTCATCCCGGAAGATGTACGGGCAGTATGTCACGATGTAATGCGCCACCGCCTCGGCCTCACTTACGAAGCCGCCGCAGAGAATGTGAAACCGGAGGAGATTATTGATGAAATACTAAATACGGTGGAAGTACCATAACCCTGGAGTTTTTTTATGGAAAATGAATTGGAATTTCCTCTAATTAGTGAAGAGGGATGTCATTTTTCATAAAAATTTAGATATGTCAACTTATTCTCAAATTCTGTATCAGATCATATTTAGTACGAAAAACAGGGAAAGGGTTCTAGAAAGAGAAAAAAGGAAAATTTTGTTTAAGTATATATGGGGAGTTGTAAACAATAAAAATTGTTTTTTGTATCGGATAAACGGAGTAGAAGATCATCTTCATATTTTGGTACGTTTACACCCGAATGTTGCTTTGAGTAGTTTGGTGAAGGCTATAAAATTGGCTAGTTCTCAATTTATAAAAAAGAAGCAGTTGTTTGAAAATTTTAGGGGTTGGCAGACTGGGTATGCTGCATTTACTTATTCGATAGATGCGAAGGATCAATTGATTGAATACATTAAAAAACAGGAGGAACATCATAAGTTTAAAACTTATAAAGAGGAATTAATAGAATTATTACAAGAGCACAAGGTGGAGTTTGAGGAAAAATATTTGTTCTGAGATTATTCAACCGCTTTGCGGTTGTTTAATGTTTTCAAACTTATACCCCGTATTTCATACGGGGCTATACGTATTCAATCCTTTCAGGATTAAGAAGAAGTTGAATGCTTGAGTTAAATCGAAAAGCATGTCATTAATCTATTGATTTTTAATAGTGGTTTTTTATTTTAATTGGGGGGTGAGCATAATTCAATAAATCATTAAAAAGGCTGAAAGCCTTTAATATGTATAGCCCCGTATGCAATGCGGGGTAAAAGAATAAGTAACAGCCAACCACCAAGTGGTTGAAGGGAAAGGAATAGTTGAGTTGGATAAATCA
>CAZHOV010000113.1:5628-18556 GCA_964534315.1 uncultured Saprospiraceae bacterium
CCGTATGCAATGCGGGGTAAAGGAACAAGCAACAGCCAACCACCAAGTGGTTGAATGAAAAGCATTAGGATATGGAAACAGCAGAATTACTAAAGAAAGTACGGAAGATAGAGATCAAAACGAAAGGGCTTTCCCGGAATATCTTCGCCGGAGAATACCATAGTGCCTTCAAGGGGCAAGGGATCGTCTTTAGTGAAGTGCGCGAATACCAACCAGGTGATGATATCCGTACCATAGACTGGAAAGTAACTGCGCGTTTCAACCATCCGTACATCAAAATTTTTCAGGAGGAGCGTGAACTCACTATGATGCTTTTGGTGGATGTCAGTGGCTCGGAGGCCTTTGGATCGAAACAATGGTTTAAGCGCGAAATGATCACGGAGATCGGTGCGGTCCTGGCTTTCTCCGCTATGCAAAACAATGATAAAGTCGGCGTGATCCTGTTCAGCGATAAGATCGAAAAATTTATACCCCCGCAAAAGGGGAAAATGCACGTGCTGCGCATCATCAGAGAACTGTTGGATTTCGAACCCCAAAGCAGCGGAACGAATATTTCCGAAGCGCTTAAATATTTTTCCAACGTCATTCGGAAACGGTCAACGGTTTTCTTAATTTCCGATTTTATCGATCAGGGCTACGAAAATAATATGAAATCGGTGCGCAATAAACACGATCTGATCGCCATGCAAATACACGATCCGCGTGAAGAAGAACTGCCTCCTGTTGGGCTTATACGGATAAAAGATGCCGAAACAGGTAGAGAACGATGGGTAGACACCTCCCGTAAAAAAGTGCGGACCCACTATAAAGCGCAATGGCTGAAACGGCGTGACGAACTTAGTCAGTTCCTTAAAAAAGCGGGCATTGACTTTATACAGCTACGTACAGATCATGACTACGTAGTGCCAATGATGAATTTCTTTAAAAGCAGATTTTAGTAATTCATAAAATAAGTTTATTGGTTGATTAGAAGGCAGTTGAGGCTTTATCAAGAGTTTATAGCCGTCCTATTTGTAACCAATCGACTGATTACTGAACCGATATATGAAGCGCAATAAGTACACGATACTCGCACTACTATGCTGGTTTGTTTTACCCCTCTCCTACGGGCAACAAGTTGAGGTAACTGCCTCTTTGGACACCAACAGGATGCTTATTGGTGAGCAGGTTGCTTTGAACCTGCAGGTCGTCAAACCTAAATCCGTAAGTGTCTTTTTTCCTGTAATCACCGATACGGTCTCTAAGATGGTAGAAGTCCTTAAAGTAGCGGATATTGATAGTGTTGAGCTGCAAGAAGATTTGGTGCAGTTAAGCCGTTCATTGACCATCACTGCTTTTGACAGTGGTTTCCACCGGATAGGGCCCATGCCTTTTATCGTAAAAAAAGCAAATCAACAAACAGACACGCTATATACCGAACCGACCTACCTCGACGTCTACCTGGTTGAGGTAGATACTACTGAGGCCATAAAGCCTATCAAGGGGCCTGTCGGAGCGCCCTATACACTCCGCGATGTCTTGCCCTGGCTGTTGGGAGGTGTTTTGTTGCTGGCTGTTTTAATCGGTGTATATACTTATTTAAAACGTCGGAAGAAACCCGAAGCAGTTGTTGTGGCCAAACCGGTTCCTAAAGAGCCTCCGCATGTGATTGCATTTAGAGATTTGGATAAATTAAAGGAAGCCAAGTTATGGCAAGAAGGGAAGGTAAAGGCGTATCACTCTCAATTGACAGAAATTATCCGTACTTATATTGAGCATCGGTTTAAAATTCCGGCCTTAGAACAAACCAGCGATGAAATATTGAGTTCTTTTAGAAATAGCGGCCTGGACAAGGAAGTGCCCTTTGAAAGTTTACAGCAGATGCTGGTCATGGCTGATCTTGTCAAGTTTGCTAAAGGAACGCCGCTGGCCAAAGACAATTACCGGGTGCTGGAGGAAGCATATGATTTTGTGAAAAAAACGACTAATAACAATGAGGAATGAGCAATGAGGAATGTGCAATTAATGGTTAAGGAAAACAGATCCACATGTTGAGTGATATAACCTTTAAAAATCCGGAATTTTTGTGGTTGTTGATCGGGTTAGTACCGATGATCGCCGGATATATCTGGTATCAGGCGAAATGGCAGGCTTCTATCCGGTTGTCTACTATTGGCGTGTTTGACGGGGCGCCGGTTTCCTTAAAGTACTACTTGAGGCATATTCCTCCCTTTCTGAGATTATCGGCTATTGCGTTGATCATCATAGCGCTAGCCCGACCACAATCTTCTGAAAATTTTACCGACAAAGAAGTGGAAGGTATTGATATCGTTATTTGTACCGATATTTCCGGAAGTATGCGGGCGCGTGATTTTACTCCCGACCGGTTGGAGGCTGCGAAGGAAGTGGCTTCCAAGTTTATTGAAAGCCGCCCCAATGATCGCATCGGATTAGTCATTTTCGGTGGAGAAAGTTTTACCCAATGCCCCCTGACTACTGATCATACCGTTATCCAAAACCTCTTGAGCGAGATAAAGAGTGGTATGCTGGAGGACGGAACTGCAGTTGGACTGGGGTTGGCTACCTCCGCAGCTCGCCTGAAGGATAGTGATGCCAAAAGCAAGGTGATCATTCTGCTTACGGACGGAGTCAACAATATGGGAGAGGTTTCTCCACAAACGGCAGGTGAAATTGCGCGTGAATTTGGCATCCGGGTGTACACCATCGGAGTAGGAACCAGAGGCACAGCCCCAATGCCAGTACAAACTCCTTTTGGGGAGCAATACCAGCAAATGGAGGTGGAAATCGATGAAGAAATGCTGACAGAGATCGCTCAGATGACGGGCGGGAAATATTTCCGGGCAACGAATAAATCCGCTCTTGAGGGAGTCTACCAGGAAATTGACCAGTTGGAAAAAACCAGGATCAGCGTCATAGAATTTAGTGAAAAGAATGATGAATATTTGAAGTTTGCCTTACTTGCAGGGCTGTTTTTGTTAGTTGAAATTGTATTGAGGTATACCGTTTTTAGAACAGTACCGTGATAAATATTCTGAATTACACTGTTCAATATTCAATGAAAAAAATAACGGTTTACTGTTTACTGTTCACCGTTAGCTAAAAGAAAATATGTTTCGATTCGAACATACGACCTATTTATATTTACTTGCTGCAATTCCAATATTGCTTATGCTATTCCTATTGGCCAGATACTACCGGAAAAGAGCCATTCGGAAGTTTGGCGACCTGCCGGTCATGCAGCGGTTAATACCTGAATATTCCGCTATCCGGCCAGTGATCAAAGCGACGTTGATCTTATTGGGGACGCTGTTTCTCATCCTAGGTATTGCGAATCCCCAAATGGGTAATAAATTGGAAACGGTAAAGCGGGAGGGGGTAGAGATCATGATCGCCCTGGATATCTCCAATAGTATGATGGCTGAGGACATTAAACCCAACCGGCTGGAACAGGCTAAATTGGCGATCGGCCAATTGATCAAGCGGCTTAAAAATGATAAATTGGGGCTGGTGGTCTTTGCAGGTCAGGCCTATGTACAGCTTCCGTTAACCACGGATTACTCGGCTGCACGCATGTTTCTAAATGGTGTGAATACGAATACCATTCCGGTACAAGGGACCGCAATCGGTGCAGCCATCGAGCTCAGCCTGGAATCTTTCGATCCGGATACCGAAGGCAACAAAGCGCTCGTTATCATATCTGATGGTGAAAATCATGAAGACGATGCAGTGGAATTAGCGCAACAAGCTCAGGAGCAAGGAATACAGGTTCATACGATCGGCATCGGTTCTGCAGAAGGCGTACCCATTCCGGTTTATAATCGCTATGGCCAAAAAGACTTCCGTAGGGACCGGGAAGGCAATGTGGTGATCACCAAACTCAACGAGCAAATGATGCAGCAAATAGCTGCTGGCGGTGGAGGTACTTTTGTAAAAGCAACAAATGTTACCGCAGCCCTCAAACTGGTGTTTGAAAAGATAAATGAGTTAGAAAAACAGGAATTTGGCACTGCAAAAGTTGCTGATTACGACTCCTGGTTTCAGATACCTCTGGCTTTGGCTTTAGTCTTCCTGATTCTGGAGTTTTTTATCCTCCCCAGAAAAAACCGGATTTTATCAAAAGTAGATCTCTTTAAGTAAGGGGACAAGACAGCCAGAGGACAGAAAGACCAGAGGATAGGAGGACCAGAATAAAAAAGAAATAGTCATGAAGAGAAAATTCTTATTAACAGTCTTAACTACGTTATTAATCACTTCATTATCTTTTGCTCAAAAGGATCGTTCTTTTGTGCGGGAAGGGAATCGTTCTTATGAAAAAGGCGATTATGAAGGGGCAGCCGAGTCCTACCGTAAAGGAGTTGAAGAAAACGTATATTCCTATTCGGCTAATTTCAATCTGGGTAATGCCTTATACCAACAAGGAGAATATGAGTCGGCCGCCAGTCAGTATGACCGCCTTCGACAGCCGGGGATGAATGAGGAAGACCTGGCAAGGGTATACCATAATCTGGGGAATACCATGCTGGAACAGAAGCAATACAATAAAAGCGTCGAAGCTTATAAAGAAGCGCTTCGGCTCAATCCCAACGATAACGACACGCGCTACAACCTGGTTTATGCTATGAAAAAATTGCAGGAGCAGCAACAACAACAGAACGGCCAGGATAATAAAGACCAAGAACAAAACAAGGATCAGGAACAAGAAAATCAGGATCAGCAGAACGATCAAGATCAGCAAGACCAACAAGAAAATCAAGAGCAGAAGCAAGAACAGCAAGGCCAGCAAGAAGAGCAACAGCAACAAGGTGAAGAAGAACAGCAACAGCAGCAACAAGAGCAAGGACAACAAGGAGAGCAACAAGAACAGCAAAATAAGTTGTCCCGAAAAGAGGCGGAACGTATTCTTCAAGCTCTCCAAATGGATGAAAAAGAACTGCACGAGCAGATGAAGAAAAAGAAAATTAAGGGTAAGAAGGTCAGGATTTTAAAAGATTGGTAAGGATTCAGACAATGAAGAGAAATTAAATAATGATGTTTCTAAATAATAAAATTTACTTAATTCTACTTTTTACCTTCTTATCAACGTTAGTTGTTGCCCAGGACGTCACCTTCCAGGCCAAAGCGCCCAGTGTGGTGAGTGCCGGAGAGCGATTTAGGTTGACGTACTCGGTAAATGCCCAGGGGAGTGGGTTTCAGGCTGGAGATTTGAGTGGATTTACGGTGCTTTCGGGGCCTAGTTCTTCGACACAGTCGAGCGTGCAGATCATCAACGGAAAGATGGAGCAGAGCATGAAGGTGTCTTATTCATATATCCTGGAAGCGTCAAAAGAAGGTACCTTTACGATTTCGCCGGGTAAGGTAACCGTGGATGGAAAGGAGTATATGTCAAATGCGTTGCGGATTGAGGTGGTAAAATCGCAAAATACGGCCAAAAGCAATACTAATTCGAGAAATAGAGGCAATAATACACCGCCTGCCAGCTCAGGGAACGACGCCGTTGTTGGAAATGAAGACCTGTACATGCGTATGTTGATCTCTAAGCGGGAAGTCATACAAGGAGAGCCTATTGTAGCTACGTTGAAACTTTATACACGTGTCAATTTGGCCGATTTGGGCGGCTTTAAAACCCCTGAGTTCAATGGTTTTTGGAGCGAGGTACTCCGCCAGGCGCAAAATCTGGATTTTCAACGGGAGAATATTAACGGCACTATTTATAATACAGCCGTTCTTCAACAGAATGTACTGATTCCGGAACGCTCTGGTCAGTTGACCATTGAGCAGGCAGAATTGACGGCTGTGGCCCAGGTGCAGGTTAGCGGAGGGCGATCCAGAAGCCTGTTTGATCAGTATTTCGGAAGGCGCAAGAATGTCAAAAAAGTACTTACTTCTCCTCCTATCAACATAAATGTAAAGCCCCTACCCCCCGGTGCTCCGGGAACCTTTACCGGCGCCGTCGGCGATATAAAACTCAACGCTACCTTAGACCCTCTATCCACCAAGACCAATGAGCCGATCTCTTTAAAGCTGACCTTTTCAGGGTCTGGAAATCTGAAACTGCTGCCCGAGCCGCAAATCAACTTTCCTACTGATTTTGAGGTGTATGATCCTAAGGTTAGCAATAATTATAATGCCAGTGCCAAAGGTTTTTCGGGTAGAAAGACCTTCGAATATTTGTTGATTCCCAGGCATGAAGGGACCTACGAGATTCCCAAGATGGAATTTGCTGTGTTTGATCTGCAAACTAAAAAATACAAAACCCTTTCCGCCGGTCCTTTTACCGTAGAGGTAGCGAAGGGAGAGGGAGGTACCGACGTTATTGCCATTGATCCGGGTATGATCAAGGAAGATGTGGAGCAGTTGGGCTCCGATATCCGGTATATCAAAACCAATGAAATAGAGTTGCGTTCTAAAGACCGTCCGTTTTTTGGCTCTGCATCTTTTTATCTTTCTTATGCCGCTTCTCTTGGTGCTTTTTTCCTGGTGTTTTTCCTATTGAAAAGACAGCAAAAGCAGCGAGAAGATGTTGTATTCATGAAAACCAAAAAAGCAGGTCGCGTTGCTCAAAAGCGGTTGAAGGCAGCCAAAGAACATATGGATAAAGGCGAACGGGAGCCTTTTTATAAAGAGGTGCTCAATGCGCAATGGGGATATTTATCCGATAAATTGAATATTCCCAGAGGCCAGCTGAATAAAGAAAGAGTAAGCGCTTATTTAGCAGAAAAGGGAGTAGAGCAATCGCTTATTGAAGATTTTCTGGGTCTCATGGATCGCTGTGAATTCGCCCAATTTGCTCCCGGAGTAGGGGAAGGCGAGCTTTCGGACGTCTATAATGAAGCGGCGGGGTTGATTGGAAAAATGGAAGGGCAGTTGAAAATTAAGCATTAAGAATAAAAAATAGATTTGTAGTGAGGAATGAAAAGGAATGAAATCAAAATGAAAAAAGAATGAATTTTTTTGAAGGGTCAGAGAAAATATAAAGTATGAAATATGAATTATGAAAAAATAACTATACATAGAATTTTCTTTCTTCTGTTTCTGGCTTTTACGATTAATATCGCAATTGCACAGGACAATCAAGCCTTGCTTCAACAAGCTGCAGATGCTTACAGTGCCGGCAATTATCAGAATGCGATTGCGCTTTATGAACAGGTGCTGGCCAGCGGGGAGCATGCCTTTGAGGTGTATTACAACCTGGGGAATGCCTATTTCAAGGAAGGAGAGATTGCGCCGGCTATCCTCAATTATGAGCGCGCCGCCCGCCTCAACCCCGCCGACCCTGACCTTCAGCACAACCTGGCAATGGCGCAGGCGCGCACCGTCGATAAGGTAGATATGTTGCCCGTTCCCGAATTGATCACCGGGTTTAAATCGTTTGTCAATGGTATTCCCGCTGATACCTGGGCGATATTCAGTATCGTTGCCTTTATCCTTATGCTAATCTTGATCGGAGTGTTTTTATTCTCTGCTCCACGGTGGATAAAGCAGCTAACCTTTTCCTTGGCTGTCGTTGCTTTGATTTTTGCGTTGGTGTTTCTCTTTTTTGGTTGGCAACAGCAACGTTGGATCAACAGCCAGAAAGAAGCCATTATTTTTGAGCCTTCCATCACTGTAGTGAGTACGCCCGATCAATCTGCCCAGAATCTTTTTGTATTGCATGAAGGCACTAAAGTACGCGTTATTGAGCGTTTTCGCGATTGGATACGAATTAGGATTGGAGACGGCAATACTGGTTGGGTACCTGGGGAGACGGTGAAAGAGATATAGGAAAAGCCGGAGCTTTTCCTATATCTCTTTTTATCATTTAATTACTAATTTTTTCACTTCCTTCAAGCCCTTTCTGAATTCAACTTCTACGAGATAGATACCCTGGTTCCAATCGCTTGTTTCCAATACAAATTCATTGGAAAGACCCGTTCGAAGGCTGTTGACCAATCGGCCGTCGAGTTGATAGATATTGATCCGGTTAAAAAATTGGTCTTGGTTGGTCGACTTTATTACAGTGAAATGATTTGCCGGATTAGGAGTCAGCGTAATTTGGGGTGTTGGTTTTGATTGAATAGTTTCAGTAGCTACCGGCCCGGCATTTTCATAATAATTACAAACACTGTCGGCCGTAGCAAATAAGTTATCCAGGCCGGGGCATGGATACACTACATCCTGTGTCCAGACTACCGCAAAGCTGATCTTTTTGATATCTCCTGGATTTACAGTGAAAGGGCCTGAACTAATAACCATCCTGCGGTCTCCGATAGCTAAATCCTCAGAACACATAGACCAGGAGGGAAGTGGCTCGGAAGGAGGGTCAGGAAAAGCATAGTCAACAAAATTAGTACTTCCCGGATTATAACCAGTTCCCCCAAAGGTCAAAGGAGTTCCATCAGGCCAATGTCCTGTTAAGTTCCGATAAAATTGGATGGGACTGCCCGGATCTTCTGTTCCGGGAGATCCTGTTCCGCCTCTGTTGTAATAGATAAATTTTGATAATCCGGTAGGCGTCCCAGTATCATCTAGAGGGGTGTTTAGAATTTTAACCCCGACAGCGGGAATAATATCTTGATACCCGTTTGCTCCCAAACAATCTTCATCAAAATCATCTGCATTGTAGGCATAGACCAGTTGTTTATCGGGGGCACAACCGATATAATCATCATCTGAACAGCCCAGATCAGGGTCTACCCATAATCCGAAGAAAAAGCTATCCAATGGTTCCAGGCCTTTATAAATTAATTTGTATTCATAAAAAGTAGTATTATTCACATAATCAAGCGTACTTGAATCGGCCCAGGCCGTTACTTGTACTTCCATTCCAATGATTTCTCCTCCTGATTGGCCATGCGTATTTCCGGCATCGTTGAAGATCCAAAATTTAGCCTGATCACCGGGGATATCAGGATAATCGCCTAGCATTGGCTCGTAGATACCATTATCATTGCGATCAATAAAACGCGCTAGAGGGGTGTTTTCCGGAAGGTTAAACCCGTTGGTCATAAGAAATTCAGGGTTGCCCACTGCTGGCCATGCCATTACGGAATAAGGCACGGGGCCATCGATCTGTCCGTTGTCTTCGAAATCCTGGATATGGGCGTCATTATCGGCTTTAGAAGCCGGAAAAAAGCGATCCCATTTGATGCAGGTATCGGGTTCGATGGTACCTTCGTTGGTCAATGGTCCTGGCCAATAGTCATTTCCAGATTGTCGATAGGTTTGGGCCGCAAGTTTGAGGTTTCCACCCGGGTCAATGCCCCCCATCCAGAGCCCTCCGGCAAAAATAGAAGATTTTGGCATCGGATCATCTTTTGGAACCACATATCTGCCATCGTTGAGATCCCACCATAAGTCCCCCCCGTTGAGCAGACGGGCACTAACGTTATTGATGTTTAGATCTGTTTGGGCGGTAGCCATTTGGCATTGGCCGAACAGGCTGTTACCAGGCATTAGCCATAAGAGCGTAAAAAATAAGAGCAGGCAAGGCTTTTTCATAAGTAAAGTTTTAGTTTAAAAAATTGGTATAATATAGGATATTGGAATTATGTTGCTTATTGTTTTCAATACTATTCACGAAATGTAATGATAAATAGTTGGTAAGATGACAGATCGTTATACAAGTTAATGAGGATGATATATGAAATGGTGAAGTGGCTAAATGAAAGTACCACTTAGCCTAAAAGAATGGTTTAGCGCAAGATGAGCCGATTAAATTTGCTAATCGGCTCAAAAATAATTAAATTATGAGCCGAATAGCAAATTTAATCGGCTCATGAAGTACAATTGGCAAGAAGCTTGGTGGCCAAATTTTCGATATTCTCTTAAGGGTATGGAAGAGGTCTTTCGTTCATTTCAGGAGAAAACAGGGTATATCGCTGGCTTGATTCAAGGTATACCTGATAATCTTCAACAAGAAGCTATCCTTGATTTTATGATTTCAGAAGCTATAAAGACATCAGAAATTGAAGGAGAATACCTTTCTCGAAAAGATGTTGCTTCTTCCCTGAAAAACAATCTTGGGCTTCATCAAGAAAAAATCCCTGTAGGAGATAAACGTGCCGAAGGAGCTGCCAGATTGATGATTGATATTCGGGAGACCTACCAGGAATCCATTACCAAAGAGGTATTATTCAATTGGCATAGGTTAATAATGATGGGAAGTAATCTATTAGAAGTTGGAAAATGGAGGACACATGCAGATCCTGTGCAAGTAGTTTCTGGAGCAATGGGAAAAGAAAAGATTCATTTTGAAGCTCCACCTTCAGAAAAGGTACCAGAAGAAATGGCGTATTTTATTGATTGGTTTAATAGGACAAGTCCTTGGGGAACGCATCCCATAGAGCACCCTGTTGTAAGATCGGCAATAGCTCATTTATTTTTTGAATCAATTCATCCATTTGAAGACGGAAATGGCAGAATAGGCCGGGCAATTTCTGAAAAAGCGTTATCTCAAGGAATTGGACGACCAATTCTTTTTAGTATTTCAAGAGCCATTGAAGGTAAAAAGAAAGCGTACTATCAAAATTTGGAAGAAGCCCAAAGGGCTAATGAAACTACTTCATGGATTTCTTATTTTATCCATATGGTTTTAGAAGCTCAAGATCAGGCAGCTGAGCAGATTGAGTTTACGCTGAAAAAGACAAAGTTTTTCGACCGGTTTAGAGCAGTTTTAACAGATAGAGAATCTAAGGTGGTGCGAAGAATGTTTAGAGAAGGACCCGATGGTTTTGAAGGAGGAATGAATGCCCGGAAGTATATCGGAATCACCAAAGTATCTAAGGCAACAGCAACCAGGGATTTACAAAAATTAGTGGAGAAAGGCGTTTTTAAGATAAAGGGTGGTGGCCGGAGTACCAGATATGAACTCAACTTGTAAAAAAGAACAAAACACGACCATTCTAATCCTAATCCACTCGACTGAATTGATTATCATGCCAGCAATAGAATGATTTGGGGCTGCCTCATAGATAAATGATAAAACCTCTACATTGTTTTTTTTAGAAACGCCTAAGTCCCCACCGTTCTAAACTCCCAAAAGCGGGTGACGATATAAGAAAAGATCAGGCCAACAGCGATTCCCTCCATGACCAGTGCTATTGCGGCAGTCATAGGGTTCAGATATTTACCCAAAGAAAAGTTTTCTTTTAATGCTGTCATCAGATCGGGTTGGAAAATTAATTGATTTGTTAATGTGATACTTTAAAATATAAGAAATTCTGAGGACAAATTCCAGTCGTTCTCTCTTTAAGGTCTCTATTGCAACCTTCCCATTGTTTCTACATCCTTAGAAATAAAATTATTATTATGAAAAATGAACCTCAAGTTAAAATAACAAAATCCCGGAAATTATCTTGGGATATCACTTCACCTTTAGCATTGTATTGCTCTGTAAATGTTTTAGATATTTTAGCATTCCTTTTAGGATTCCATTTGAATTCATATGCGAACAGTTCCATATTCAGTTCTTCTATGTAATCAATTTCTTGCTGTTGAGTTGTTCGCCAAAAATACGACGTTGCTAAATTGAGCTTATATCTATTCTGCTTTATACGCTCCGAAACAAGAAAGTTTTCCCACAATGCTCCAACATCAGATCTAAACTCCATCTCGTTCATTGATTTAATGACCATATTCCTTATGCCATTATCGTAAAAATATATTTTTTTACCTTTTTTGATTTCATTCCGAATATTTCGACTAAAACTAGGAAGCCTAAATATCACGTATCCTTGTTCTAAAACTGTTATGTATTTCTCTACGGTAATTTTATCGATCCCAACTAATCTACTTAACTCATTAAAGTTAACTTCGCTACCCACTTGTAAGGCTAACGCTCTTACTAGCTTATTGAGAACCTCAGGTTTCTTAATCCCCGAGTAAGATAATATATCTTTGTACAAATAGCTCTCTACCAGTGTCCTCAGTATTTCAACTTCTTCTCCCGGATTATTGATCACATCCGGGTACATGCCAAATCTTAGCCTATTATTGAGTTGCATTTTTGCTTCCAGGAATCCTAAATTATTCTCAAACTCTTCCCAGCTTATTGGAAATAATTCATATTCCCACTTTCTTCCTGTCAATGGTTCATTTAATTCATTAAATAATGAAAATGAAGACGAACCACTAATCCATAATTGTACATCTTTGAACTGATCAATGATGATTTTCATGGTAAGACCAATGTTATTGATCCGTTGTGCCTCGTCAATGAAAATCACTTTTTTACTTCCTAATATAGCTCTAATCTCTTCAGTATTAGGAGTATTTAGGGTCTCTCTTATTATTGGGTCATCTCCATCAAAAAATTTGTAATCCGTATTTTTTAAAAATTTCTTGATTAGAGTTGTCTTTCCGACCTGCCTGGGGCCAATTACCATGATAGCTTTTCCTCTACCTATCTTAGCCTTTATTCTCTGTTCAATAGTTCTATTAATCATACTACAAAAATAAAAAAAATCACTAAATATTATGCTTTTTAGTGATTGTAATATTTTTTACACATAATATTTAGTGATTTTTTGTTTTGATCAGTTGGAGCGAAAAGATTTGCTTCAACACCAGATTATTCCTAATGAACGTTAATTCTTGCGATTATTTTCAAAGGATTTATCCGGATAGTCAGGCACCGGAGGTACATCTCGAGGATCTTCCGCAAACTTTTCTTGCAACAATTTTATAGCAGCATCCAGCTGTGCGTCTTTTCCATTAAATGTCTCATGGGGAAGGTTGTCCAACTCGATATCCGGTACAAATCCATGTCCTTCAACTAACCATTTGCCTTCCGGGCCATAAACACCGTGCATTGGTGCGCTCATCACCCCTTTATCGGTCAATTTATTACTCGAATTTAACCAGATTTGACCACTCCAGGTTCGCATGCCGATGGTCGTTCCCAATTTAAGTCGCCTGATACCTATTAAAAAAGATTCTCCACTAGAGCCCG
>CAZHOV010000114.1:0-17926 GCA_964534315.1 uncultured Saprospiraceae bacterium
TTAAACCTACACAAAATTTCGATTATATTGTACTGGAATGCTTCTATCAGACTCCTACTTTATTCCCTTACAATGGGCACGTCTTGATCGATGATGCTTCTAAAATATTCCCCGTTCCGTGTCCTGAAGAAGATCAACCGATCGCCTATAATGAAGTCACAGAACCAGAACTTCAAGAGATTCCGATCAACCAAAAACCTGGTACTTCTGAAGATGCCGTTGATGAGCCTGTCGCCAAAGTGGAGCCACAAAATCCACCTGTTTCATCCAAGCCTGCTGCTCCTGAACCAATAGACACGGAGAAAGGAGAAAAGCAACCCTCGGATACCGCAACACCTAAAAAGGAAAAGATTATTAGCGAGCTCGACCGCTCTACAATAAGGGAAGGACAAATCATCAAAGTCGAAAAGGTGTATTTTAAAGCGGACACTTCCCGAATTGAAGACCGCTCCTACCCCGCCCTGGACGAAATCTATGAATTCTTGCTGGATAACCAAGATGTAAAAGTAGAGATCGGCGGACATACCAATACCATCCCCGAGCATGATTATTGTGATCGGCTATCTGAAGACAGAGCCAAAGCAGTGGTTTCTTATCTCGTTAGCAGGGGCATTTCCAAGAACCGCCTAACTTACAAAGGTTATGGCAAACGACAACCGATCATCAAAAATGATAAATACAATATCGCCGCCCGAAAGAAGAATCAACGGGTGGAGATTAAAATTCTAAGCCTTAACGGTTAATTTTTTCACCACAGAGACACAGAGCGCACAGAGCTGTTTTTGAATGTGCGCTCTGTGTGTTTGGTGCGTTTTCTATTGTTTTCAAATGGACTCATTAATTACTGCTGCAACTGCTCACCAATTTATCATAAAAGCCCCCGACACTTTCAAATCCAAAGCATTTGAATGGGCTAAATCGAAAACACCATTTTGTTTTTTAGATTCCAATAATTACCAGGAAGATCCATATTCCAAATACGATTGCCTGATCGCTGCCGGACAAATAGATGCCCTTAAAATTAATCTCCCCGCTACGGAGCATCCCTTTTTACTGTTAAGACAATTTTTTGAAGCTAAAAAAGACTGGTTGTTTGGATATCTGGGATACGATTTGAAAAATGCCATCGAAAATCTGGATTCCTCCAATATGGATGGCCTGGGCATGCCTGACCTCTATTTCTTCCAACCTGCTCATGTTATCTCTCTAAAGGAAAATACCGCATTGATTCAAAGCCATACCTTACCGGCAGCTACTATCTTTGAGGAAATACAACAAACTTCAGAGGCTGCTATTGTTTCCTCCGGCAACGGAAATTTATCTCTCGTGCAGTCCCGCTTTTCCCGGCAAGAATATATAGATACCATTAAAACCCTTCAAAAACACATTGGCGAAGGAGATATTTACGAGATCAATATGTGCCAGGAGTTTTTTGCTGAAGATATTCAATTAGACCCTTTCCATACCTTCCGTACATTAAATCAGCTTAGTCAAGCTCCGTTCTCGGCTTTTTTGAATCTTGGAGAAGCCTGTTTACTCTGCTCCAGCCCTGAAAGATTCCTGCAGAAAACGGGCAATCAACTCATCTCCCAGCCGATCAAAGGCACTATAAAAAGAGGAAAAACGCCTGAAGAGGACGAAGCCTTAAAAAAGCAATTAAAAGGAAGTCCTAAAGACCAGGCAGAAAATGTAATGATTGTTGATCTGGTCCGCAATGACTTGGGTAAAACCTGCCTTCCCGGTACTGTTGAAGCCAAAGAACTCTTTGGTATATACCCTTTCAATCATGTGTTCCAGATGATCTCCACCGTTACAGGAGAACTAAAACCAGATTGTTCTGCTTTTGATGCTATACGAAACGCTTTCCCTATGGGTTCTATGACCGGCGCGCCCAAAGTAAGGAGTATGGAGCTAATCGAGCAATACGAGCGAACCAAACGCGGCCTTTACTCCGGAGCCGTAGGGTATTTCACTCCTTCTGGCGACTTCGACTTCAATGTCGTGATCCGCTCGATACTCTACAATGCTGCCAATCAATACTTATCCTTCCAGGCCGGCGGTGCCGTCGTCTTTGATTCTATCCCAGAAAAAGAATATGAGGAGACCTTGCTAAAAGCAAGGGCGCTGAGAGAGGTGGTGGCGTCGTCATAACGCTTTAATTTCAAATCCCAATCGCTCTAGATCTTTCCAAAAAGCGGAATAGGATTTTTTGACCACTTCGGGGTCTTCAATATTGATCGTGCCTAAAAGAGCCAAGGGAGCAAAAGCCATAGCCATACGGTGATCTTCGTAGGTCCTGAAGGTGGGATGATCAATCACTGCCCTGTTGGATAATTCATAAACCGGGTCTCCTATCGCTCCTTTATGACCGATTTCTCTAAAGTCTACTCCTAACTTCTTCAGTTCTTTCTGAAGAGCCTCCACCCGGTCGGTTTCCTTGATCTTGAGCGTTTCCAGTCCGGTAAACAATCCGGTCTGTCCAATCCCTGCAAACAGGACCGCAAAAGTTTGGGCCAGATCAGGAATACGGACAAAATTTAACGTGGATTGGGGCTGAAGCACCAGCCTCTCTTTCACCACCTCTACTCCACTTTTGTGAAACAGGGTTCTTATCCCCCAGGGTTTCAACAATTCGGCCAGGTGAGCATCGCCCTGAATGCTATCCTCGAATAGCCCTTTTAAAAACAAGTGCGCTTTCTTGGAAAGGGCTGCCATGGCGTAATAATAGGAAGCGGCCGACCAGTCAGCTTCTACCACTGCAGAACTACCCTTATAAGTCCCCTTATCAACAGTAATTACCTGACCTTCCCAGGTGTGTTGAATGCCAAACTGCTCCATCAGCTTTAAGGTCATCTCTATGTAGGGACGAGAAACAATCAACCCAGAAAGTCGCAACCGGAGACCTTGCGGTAAATAGGGTCCGATAAGTAACAAAGCCGATATAAACTGGCTACTAACACTGGCCCCGATCTCCACAACGCCACCGGAGTTCAATTTGGAGGGAGGACCAATTCGTAAAGGGGGATACCCTTCCTCTCCAAGATAATCGATCCGGGCTCCTAATTTCCGCAAGACCCCCACCAGCGGGTAAATGGGCCGCTGCTTCATCCGTTCGCTACCCGTTAGCACTTGCGTCCCCTCTTGTATAGCCAGATAGGCCGTCAAAAAGCGAAAAGTAGTGCCCGCAGGTCCGGCATCCCATTCTTCGGGCTGTTCTTTTAATAACTTTTCTAAAATGAGGGTATCGTTGGCATTGGATAGATTAGCTATTGAAGTAAATGATTCCGGTCCTCCGGTCCTCTCGTCCTCTTGTCTTCTTGTCCTCCGGGCTAACGCTTCAATGATCAATAGCCGGTTGCTGATACTTTTGGAGCCATTGAGCTCGATTTCTCCTTCCAGAATTTTAGTAGGATGTGTTATTTGATAGGTTTGCATGATGCGGGCTTGTTAAGAAGGGATTTTTTCGTATAAAATTATACTCCCAGGCAATATATAGGAAAAGCACTCCATATTCCAAACCTACTATCCAAAGATTTTCAAAATAAGGATCATAACTATAGTTGATGTAGGTTAGCATAATCAGTCCTGACCACACCATGGGAAACCGATAGGATGTAAATAGGGCTAAGGCCAGTGGTAAGCTCAAATACCAGGGGTGCACAGTGGTGCTCAACAACAAATACAGGGTAATGGAAAATAACATGGAGCGGATACCCCAAAGCCAGGAAGCCTTGCGTTCAAAAAGGGCGAGGGAGGTGATACCCAATAATACCACCAAAGCCAGAGCGGGGCCAATTTTTCCGATCAAATTATAACCTACCACCTGGAAGCCTATCCACCGAAAAAAGTAATAAAAACTAGCATTAAACTCGAATTTCCGGAAGTATAGATCCAGGCTGTCTCCAAAATGAGCGACAAAAACACTACTGATTAGCGGATAAAACAGCAACAACAACATGGCTCCGGAAAGCGTAAAGAAAAGGAAACTTTTTTTCCATCCTAACCTTCTAACCCAAAAAGGAAAAAACATCAATGTCAGCAATTTAGAAGCTACTGAAAAGGCCAAAGCAACCGCCCCCATTAACCAATTGTTTTTAACACAAAGCAGAATAGCTAATAGCAGAAAGAAGACCATAGCGCCTTCGAAGTGGAGGTTCCCGCTGATCTCGACTATTATCAATGGATTTAAGGCGTACCACAAGACGTTTGCCCCAGGCAGCTCAAAGATGTTCAGAAGGCTTAACATCAAAAAGAGGGTACCTATTTCAAAAGCCACCAGAAACAGTTTCATGACAAACATACTCCCCCACCAATCGTTTGGAAATAAATACACCCCAATAGCAAAGATGCCTTGGCTGACGGGAGGGTAGATCGTGTAATATTCCTGAGAATTAAGCTCTGCATACAACGCCTGATCTAACCCCTGCAATCCCTCCATTTCTAATACTTCCGCAGGCAAATATTCGAAAGGATTAATGCCCTGTATCGTCAACAATCCATCCCAGATAAACCGGTAGACATCGTCGGATAAATTTGGAAAAGCAAATAAGAGAATGATCCTCAACAAAATGGCTACCCCCAGAAAGAAATTTAGCGATTCCCTAACTGTTTTCCGGATACAAACAAACCAATAGAGACCAAAAAATATCCAGTAGCTAGCTACAATAACCCCAAAATCGCTTTGCTTTGCCACAAATCCCAATGTTATGGTGCAGACAACCAGTAGAAAAGCGATGAAGAGATTAATGGAGTATTGGGTTTTAGGTTTCAAGGATTATTGTTTTGGTAGTAAGGTTGTCCGGTAATAATATTGTCGAGAGGAACTGTTGAAGGATCCTTTTCTTTTGTTTCTTGTGCCATGTTCTTCATTAGGTTTCTCGCAAAGGCGCTAAGATCGCAAAGAATTATTTTTTAAGTCCTCCTGTCCTAAGGGAGTTGCCGCCTAGTTGAGGGGATGTCAGTCCTTCAGACTGATCTGGTCCTAGGGTCCTCCGGTCCTCCCGTCCTACCTGGGTTTAATATGTCTTACAGAAAAAAAGAAAATACTGCCAAAACCGATCATCAGCATCAGGTGGAAAATAAAGAAGGCCATATTTTCTACGTAAAAGGCTCCGATCACTCCACCCAAAAAATAGATTGCCAAGAAGCCTTCCAAGAAAGTAGAAAATGGCAGTTTTCGGATTTGATATTTTCCTTTTCTAAACGAATCTTTAATTCCTTTGATATTGAACTTGGGGGTTCGGATAAAAGCTGATTTTTTTCCAAGGTAGCCTTGTATAACGGCGATGGAGTTATGTAGTGATAAGCCCATCGAAAGTGCCAAAAAGATCGGAAAGATAAAAAGGAACTTAAAAAAGCCTTTCAATCGTTGATTTTTTTCCAGCTCTGCTTGTACGTTAGCGGTGTAATACACTACAACCACTGACAATAACCCGGTCAAAGATATGGCAAAAACGCTGCTATCGATGGCTGTTTGCTGAATAATAAAGACAAGCGGCACGCTAAAAAAGGCAGCCAGAAAGATGGAAAGAAAGACGGTACTGGCCAGTAAATGGCCGGTAGCGTGAATTTTCTGGCGCAGGGTTAAACTAGATTGCCAGACGGCGGGGATTAGCTTCCGGGCATTTTCAGCCCCCCCTTTCATCCAGCGAAATTGTTGGGATTTTAGGCCATTGATCTCCGCAGGTAATTCGGCGGGGGCACCAATTTCTTCGAGAAAAATGATCTTCCACCCTTTCAGCTGGGCGCGATAGCTCAGGTCGAGGTCTTCGGTCAGGGTATCGGCTTCCCAGCCCCCCGCATCTTCGATGGTTTTGCGACGCCACACCCCTGCTGTCCCATTAAACTGAAGCAGGCAATTACCGGCCTCTCTTCCTTTCTGCTCAACGCGGAAGTGCACATTCAGTTGCAGCGCCTGAAGGCGGGTAAGTACAGAATAATCTTCATTAATATGCTCCCAGCGCGTCTGTACTACTCCTACTTTTTCCTTATTAAAATGGGGAAGGGTCACCTTTAGAAAGTCGGGGTTCGGAAGAAAATCAGCGTCAAAAATGGCGATAAATTCTCCTTTGGCATAAGGTAGCGCATCCTTTAACGCTCCTGCTTTATAGCCTTGTCGATTAACTCTGTGGTATAATTTGATATTAAATCCTTTTTGTTGATACTCCTCCACCTTTTTTCTTGTCAGTTCAATCGTATCATCGGTAGAATCATCCAGAACCTGGATCTCCAGCCGATCATTAGGATAATCCATTTCAACTATATTATCGATCAACCGCTCAGCTACGTAGCGCTCATTAAATATAGGCAATTGTATGGTCACCACTGGCGGATCATCAAGGCTCAATGGCTCATCATGACCATTTCTGCGCTTCAACCGATGGTACTTACGATAGTAATAGAGCAGGTGAAATTGCAACAGGCAGTAGGCTACAATGTAGATTAATGCCAATACGTAAAGCAAGAGTAAAACATTAGCTATTAATGCCATTTTAAAAGTATTTTTTCTATAGGTCTTGAATATTGGGTCTTGAGTTAAAAATTAGCCGATACCCTTCCGGTCCTCTTGTCCTCCGGTCCTCCCGTCTAAAGCAGTTTAAAAATAGTCCACAAAATTTTATGGCCGGCCAGTATGGTGCCTCGTATGGTACCGGATACTTTTGACACGCCGATCCGTTTGCGATAGCTCACGGGCACTTCAGTGCATTTTAGTTTATACTTAGCCGCTTTGACTTGCATTTCTACCGTCCAGCCAAAGTCTTTATCTTGCATGTCAATTTTCAACAAAGCAGGAAAGGTGATAGCTCTAAAAGGCCCTAGATCTGTGAAGCGGTAGTTGTAAAAAACCTTGATCAGATTGGTGGCCAGCCAATTGCCAAAGATCTGCTGGGGCATCATGGCACCTTTGTCCATATTGCCCAGTGCTCTTGAGCCAATGACCATATCTAATTTTTCATTGATAATAGGTGCTACTACGAGGGGCATTTCATCCGGATGATCAGAATAGTCAGCATCCAGGAATACGACAATATGGGGCTGTTGGGCTTCGGGTTTGGATTTCAGATAGGCAATGCCTTTCAGGCATGCGCTGCCATAGCCTTTCTGCGGCTCATCAAGTACGGTCGCTCCATGCTCTTGGGCCACCTTCCGCGTATGGTCAGTGCTAGCATTATTACAGACCACGACCTCTCTTACCAGCTCTTTGGGAATATCGTCTAATACGTTACCAATAGACTTTTCCTCATTGAAGGCCGGAATGATGACGTCGATGACGGGTTGTTGCATGAAAAATAATTAACTCAAAAGATTAACGTAAAGCATAATGCTAAAAAAGCACAATTTTTAGGGAATAGAATGTTCACATACAGACATTTCTATCATTTTTTATTTTGACAAGGCGCTTAAGAGGTTGTGCGACAAAAGCCGGGTTGCCTCCGATTTTGCAAAACACAATGCAAAAGTAAACGTTTTCAACAAAGAATTTTCTAGCTTAGCGCAAATTTGGATATTGACTATGCGATTACTTACTTCTTTGATCATATTAGCGGTTCTGATCGTTTATGGTTGTCAGCAGGATGATGACTTTATCACGGACTCCGGGGCTCAATTAACCTTTTCTACCGACACTGTATTTTTTGATACGGTATTTACGGAGTTAGGCTCTGCCACTCAAATTTTAAAGGCTTACAACCCGCACGATAAGCCGATACGAATTAGCGAAATTGCTATTCAAAACGATGCTTCTTCCCTTTTTAGGATTAATATTGACGGCATCCCCGGCAATAGCGCCAAAGATATCGAAATTGCAGCGAATGACAGCCTCTACATTTTTGCTGAAGTGACTATTGACCCGGACGCTCCTCTATCGCTAAGTCCTTTTGTCGTAACCGACGAAATTGTTTTCCTGACCAACAACAACGAGCAATCCGTTGTGTTGCAGGCGTGGGGACAAAACGCGATTTATTTTCCAGGCCGTGCTAATAAAGGGCAGGGCACAGCCATCGTCTGTAACGGTGGCGATTTTGTATGGACAGATTCTTTACCTATCGTCTTATATGGTACCTTATTTATTGATTCTTGTAATTTGATCGTTGAAGAAGGCACTCAAATTTATGTTCACGGGGGGTTAGGTACCTTTACCGATGAGAATGACATCCGGCAGTTTTTTAATGACGGGCGATTGTTTATTGGACCGAGGGGAAGCATTCAGGTAAGAGGCACCCGGGAAAACCCGGTGGTCATCCAGGGGGATCGTCTGGAATCCGCTTTTGACGAGGAGCCCGGACAGTGGTATGGGGTAGTCCTGACAGCTGGAAGTAAAGGAAATTCGCTCGAATACACCACTATAAAAAATTCGGTCTTAGGGATTGCAGCCGATTCAGCAGCTGAGTTGAGCATGAAAAATACGCAAATATATAACACTACGGCAAGTAGTATCATAGGCATCCAATCAACCATCGAGGCTTCCAACTGCCTGGTTTACAACAGCAGCTCTACAGCGGTTAATTTGATCTACGGCGGCAATTACGACTTTACGTATTGTACGTTTGCCAGCTATGGCGTTAATGCTTCTGCTCTCAGCCTGAGCAACACTCTATGCCTGGATGCTCCTTTTTGCAATGATTTCAGGGCATTTCCCCTCAACGCCACCTTCACCAATTCTATCATTTTCGGCTCTTTAAAAGACGAGATCGAATTGCTGGATCGCACTGTTGGAGAGGTCGACTTTAATTATCAATTCGATTACTGCGTAGTCAAAATCGAAGAATTGACAGATATTGAGCAATATGCCAACTTTTTTGACTTTTGCAACGGCTGCATCAATGGTAGACAAAGTGATCGGCTCTTTGTATCGTCTTCTGAAGATAATTACCGGTTAGATTCTCTTTCGATCGCCGAGGAAAAGGCTACTCCTATCCAGAATATTTTCATTGATCTGGACGGAAATATGCGGGATGCAGCTACGCCGGATGTGGGGTGTTATGAGTTTAAGTGATCTATCCAGGGGCGATAGTACCGGATATAGAGCATTTCTATTTTTTAAGAGTCGACTTAACTGGCTTTGTCTTGATCCTTAACGAAAACCAGAGACCGCTTTGCCTTTCCTTCTCCAAAGTCCCTCTGAAAGGTTAATTTTTTTTTGTTAAGAAAAAGGAAGATTTTTTAAATTTGTTTTTAGCAGATTCAGGAGTGATCGGCTTTTGGGATGGAAATACCGTTACCCAGCTTCCCGCACTCGACACTATCGCCGACCCCAGATATGGTTATTATTTCCATAAGGATAAAAAAGGAAATACCTGGCTGGCCACTGAAAAAGGATTATTTGTATTAGATATGGAAAATGGAAAGGTGTTGGAGCGCTACTGGTCGGGTGGAAACGAGAAATATTATTTTCCTTTTGACAATATTTACCATATCCATGAAGATGAAACAGGTACTTTTTGGATCGCAACAGGAGGTACAGGATTGATCCGATGGAAAAACCCTGAAGGGGTATAGAGAAGCAAATATTCAACAGTTTACAAGAATTCATGGGCTCAACAACACCATTTACGCAGTTTATGAAGGCAAAAACCAACAGCTATGGCTTCCAAGTGATTATGGTATCATCCGCTTCGATAAGCGGACTTTTCATACCCAAACATTTTTGGAAGAAGACGGTATCAGGTATAATGAATTTAACCGAACGTCACATTTTTCAGCTTCCGACGGACGCCTGTTTTTCGGAGGGTTAGACGGCGTGACAATATTTCATCCGGATGCCCTGGAAGGTCCCTTCAAAGAAAGTGAAACGCCTTTGGTCATTACTGATTACCAACAATTTGATAATGAAGGCCAACATCACAAAATAAATACCATCAGGCTCTTAAAGGAAAACACTATTATCCTAAAACCCAGCGACCGCTTTTTCCGACTGGAATTTGCTTTATTAACCTATGAGGATGTGGATAAAAACCAGTATGCCTACCAAATCGAAGGGGTAGATGAAGATTGGAATATCCAAAAAGAAAATTTTCTGCGTTTTAGTCGGCTGCCTTTCGGAAAACATATCTTACGCATTAAAGGACAAAGTAAAAGCGGGCAATGGTCTCAGGACCAACTGGCTATAAAATTGTCTGTTTTGAAACCTTTCTACCTTCAAACCTGGTTTCTAATTTCAGGAGTGCTTTTATTGGTCCTATCTGTTTTCGGAATCATAAAAGGGAGAATTGCCCTCTTAAAAAGGCAAAAACTAACGCTGGAAAGGGAGGTGGCCCGCCAAACAGAAGAGATTTTCCAGCAAGCCGAGGAACTAAAATCATTGGAAAAACTGAAATCCCGCTTCTTTGCAAACGTATCTCACGAGTTACGCACCCCTCTTTCTCTAATGCTAGGCCCGTTGGACAGCCTGCGAAAAAGAGAATTAGGCAGCCCGAAAAATAAACTCCTGATTGAATTCGTCCACAAACACAGCAGACAATTGCTAAAACTGGTCAATGAGATCCTCGATCTATCCAAATTGGAAACCAACCGGCTGGAAGTAAACACTACCGCTGTTCATTTCTATGAATTCTTAAAACCCCTGACCGCCCAATTTGGCTCTTTTGGCGATAATGAGCGGGTAAAATTAGCATTTGATTACCGAGCTGATCCTGATTTGAAGATTTGGCTGGACGAAAATAAATTCGAAAAAATTATCCATAATTTCCTAGCGAATGCCATCAAATTTACGCCTTTTAATGGAAGCGTTGACTTTATCGTAGAAGAAAAAGAAAGAGATTTACTGGTAATCGTGAAAGATACGGGAGTCGGTATTCATCCCAATGATTTGCCCCATATTTTTGATCGTTTTTACCAGTCCAAGCAACCAGATGCTCCCGTCCAGGGAGGGACCGGAATAGGACTATCCTTGTGCAAAGAATTGGCTGAATTGTTGAATGGAAAAGTTTGGGCTGAAAGTAAACTGGGCAAAGGCAGCACTTTTTACTTCCAATTTCCAAAGGTAGAAGCTATTGAAAAAGATATCGCTATCTCTCATGAAGAAGCGCTTACCTCCATTCCCGGAGAATTCGCATCGACCTTTGCCGAACCTCAAGACGTCGAATCCGATAAGCTAATCACCTCAGTTCCGAATCAAACACCCGCTCCCCAACAACAGCCAGAAAAGAACGCATCAACTATTCTCATTGTAGAAGATAATACGGACCTCCGCACTTATGTAGCTACCTTACTGGAAGAAGACTATCAAATTATCACGGCTGAAAATGGCAAAGATGCCTGGAATCAGTTAAGTGGCGAGCTATTAGCACAGCCTCCCAATTTAATCATATCGGACCTTATGATGCCGGTAATGGATGGCTTCCAGCTGCTGGAAGCCATTAAGAATCATGACAGGCTCCGCCATCTTCCTGTCATTATGCGTACCGCACGGGCGGATATCCGGGTGAAACTAAATGCTCTTCGCATAGGCGTAGATGATTATATCGTCAAACCATTTATTGAAGAAGAACTAAAGGTTCGAATTAAAAACCTATTGGAAAATCTGGAGGGACGGTTAAAAGCTCATTCATCAAAAGTAGAACAAACAGCTCTAACCATCAACGCGGAAGAAAAACCCGTTTTGGGAGAAGCAGATCTGGAATGGCTGGAGGAGGTAGAAAAACTGTTTGACAAGATCATTCAAGATACGCAACTCAACCAAGATTGGGTAGCTAAACAGCTTTATATGAGTCGACGCCAATTCTACCGCAGGATTAAGCAACTCACCGGGCTCACTCCCAATGCATACCTTCGTGAAATGCGCCTCCAAACTGCTCGGGATTATCTTTATAAAGGGACGTACACTTCCGTTAAAGAGGTGAGCTACGCCGTAGGCTTCTCCGATATCAAATATTTCTCCAAGCTTTTTAAAGAGCGCTTTGGCATTTTGCCTTCTGAGCAGATGTTGTGATCGTTCAAGTACCCTTTTGGCTTTATCTAAAAATATTATTAACTACTCCCCTACCCGCACCCGCCACAAAAAAAACAAGCCAACCACAAAAAACAACATTAAGGCAAGCAGACTATTCCGCATACTACCCGTAATCTGCTCGATAAAACCAAAACTGAAGGTGCCTAACACAATAGATAACTTTTCCAAAACATCATAAAAACTGAAATAAGAGGTGGTTTCCTCAGTATCTTTAGGAAATAGTTTTGAATAGGTAGAGCGCGACATCGACTGGATGCCGCCCATCACCAACCCTACCAAGGCAGAGACAATATAAAACTCCCAATTGCGCTGAATGAAGTAGGCCATCACACAGATCAGCATCCAAATAAATAACATACTGACTAAGGAGAAGACATTGCCTTTCTTTTTGGAAACAAAGGCAAAAAAATAGGCCCCTGCGATACCGACAAACTGCACCAGCAGAATGGTCATAATCAACTCCGTAGTGCCAAGGGTCAGTTCTTTTTCCGCGAAGGCGGTGGCCAGAAAAAAGACGGTTTGCGCACCGGCGCTATAGCAAAAAAAAGCGGCCAAAAAGTGCTTGATATTAGGAGCTACCCTGACGTGATCCCAGACTTTTTTCAACTCCTGAAATCCTTTTCCCACTACCGACCAGTTCTTTTTACCCTTTTCGTCAGGAGGTAACCTAAAAAAGGTAATTTGTGCAAATCCCAACCACCACAAGCCGATCAAAATGAAACTATATTGGGTGGCCTGTCCTTCTCCGCTGAAGCCAAACCAGTGAAACTGCCGGATCATGATCAAACAAAGGATCAGGGCGATCAAACTGCCTACATAACCATAGGAGAAGCCTTTCGCACTGACATAATCGTACCGGTCTGGCGTTGTGATTAATGGCAGATAGGCATTGTAGAACACCAATCCCCCGGCATAACCGACGGTGGCCAGCATAAAGGCCAGTGTGCCGAAATAAACATCGGAGCTTTCCTGAAAGAAAAACATGGAAATACAAGCAAAGCCACCTATTGTGGTAAAAAATCGAAGAAAAAATTTCTTCTTACCGCCATAATCGGCAATACCCGATAAGGCAGGAGAAAATAGCGCAATAAAGATGTAGGAAACCGAAACAGAATAAGCGAAAAGGCCGCTATCTGAAAGCTGAAGGCCAAAAACGGGTATTACATCATCAGCTACTTCCAGGTAATAAATCGGAAAAATAGCGGTCATAATTACCAGGGCGTATACCGAATTTGCCCAATCAAACATGGCCCAGGCATTGATGATCCGTTTTTCGTTCATTTTTTGAGGTGTTATTTAGAATAATGCTTTATGCAAAAGATAAAAAACGCAGGGTTTACCTTATTGATCCACTATTTCAATAAATGCTACAAAGTAAAAATACTTTTTAGGGAATCGGAGGGTTCATCAAAAAAAAAGTATTTTTACCCCAGATATCGAACGATAAATGAAGATAGCAATTTTATCAAGAGGACCTACTTTATATTCCACGCAAAGTCTTGTCAAAGCGGCTAAAAAGCGCGGACACCTCGTCAATATTATTGATTTCCTGAAATGCCGAATATCCATTGAGCGCTCCAAACAGCGTATTTACTATGAATCAAGGCCACTAAAAAATGTTGATGCGGTCATCCCCCGCATAGGTACTTCCGTTACCCAGCAGGGCGTGATCATCGTCCGCCAGTTTGAATTGATGAAAAAAATAACGACTGCCCGGTCGGATGCTATTCTTAAGACCAGAAACAAAATCAATAGCCTTCAAATTCTAAGCAGCAGGGGGATTCCTATCCCGAAAACAGTCTTTTCCTATCACGGGTTTGATAGTGGTAGAATGCTGGAAACTTTTTGCGGAAAGCCGGTAGTCATCAAATTACTTCAGGGCACCCACGGAATGGGCGTCATGCTGGCTGAAGAACCTGCCATCGCCTACTCTATTATGGAATCATTTGCCAACTCCAGAGAACGCTTTATGGTGCAGGAGTATATCAAGGAGTCGGCCGGGTCGGATATTCGGGCCTTGGTGGTTGGCAATAAAGTAGTGGCAGCGATGAAGCGAAAAGCCATGCCCGGGGATTTTCGAGCCAATCTACACCAGGGCGGGCGAGGTATCCACATCAAACTGACTGCCCAGGAGGAGAACATCGCCTTGAGATCAGCCCGGTTTATGGGGCTGGATGTGGCGGGAGTAGATATGCTCCAATCAAACAGGGGCCCTTTACTTCTGGAAGTCAATGCTTCTCCGGGACTTGAGGGAATCGAAACCGTTACAAATAAAGATGTAGCGGGAGCGATTATTGAATTAATTGAGCAAAAGAGTAAAAAACATGAGTGAGATCTTTCAGATAAATAGTGCTTCCATAGAGCCCGGTCAGGACGAGACCATAAAACTCAACGTTGCCCGGCTTCCTTCGGGTACGCGCATCTATATTCACGTACACGTTTACCGGAGCAGTAAACCGGGCCCCACTTGCCTTGTGCTGGGTGGTATTCATGGCGATGAAATCAATGGAGTGGAGATTGTGCGGCGGGCGGTGGCCAGTAATTATTTCAAGCGTATTGAGCGGGGAAGCGTTATCGCCATTCCCCTTTTAAATATTTACGGATTTATCAATTTTTCCAGAGAGACACATGACGGGAAAGATGTCAACCGAAGTTTTCCGGGCACTTCCAGCGGATCACTCTCCTCCCGGGTAGCCCGGTCTATCACCAAAGAAATACTTCCGTTGGTCAATTTCGGTCTGGATTTTCATACAGGAAGCAGAAGTATTTTCAATTATCCGCAAATACGCTACACGCCCGGCCACGAAGAGAGTATTGAACTGGCGAAAGCCTTCGGAGCTCCGTTGATGGTGGCCAAATCAGCTCTAAGGAGTTCGTTGAGAAAGGTGGCGCTTAAGCAGGATATCCCTGTGATCGTTTACGAAGGTGGCGAAAGCCTTCGCCTAGATGGTTTTGCCATCGAAAAAGGACAAGAAGGCATCCTGCGGGTTTTAAAACACAAGGGAATGATCAGCACAGGTCCGCCAGAAAAACACTCCCTGGATTTTGTAAAAACCACCTGGCAGCGCGCTGCCAAGTCTGGTATGTTTACCTGGACGCAAAGCTCCGGCACTCGGGTCAGCGAGGGCGAGCCCCTCGGTTACATTCACGACCCCTATGGCCAGCACGAGCATGTTATCCGTGCAAAGCGATCAGGCTATATCATCGGCCATAATAATTCGGCGGTGGTCAGCCAAGGGGATGCGCTGTTTCATATTGGATACTAGGTGTCAAGGTATCCGGGTGTCAAGGTGTCCGGGTGTCTGGGTGTCAAGGTGTCCGGGTGTCAAGGTATCCGGGTGTCAGGGTGTCTGGGTGTCCGGGTGTCTGGGTGTCTAAAAATAAAATCTTAATTTTGGGTCCCAAAAAATCACTACGTTACTACCGCTTCCACCAATTGGATCACGCCCATGTAGATTGGCATACCGAGGGTGATATTGAAAGGGAAGGTGATCGCCAGGGCCATGGGGAGATATAGGCTTGGATTCGCTTTGGGGGCGGCGATACGCATAGCTGCAGGTACTGCGATGTAGGATGCGCTTGCCGCTAAAATCGACAGCAGAAATCGGTCGCCAACACTGTCGGTAAAGGAGGCGCTGATCACGGCGATCAAACAGCCGTTGAATAAGGGCACGACGATGGAAAACAACAATGCAAACCACCCCTTTTTGAGTAACGCCATGATTTCCTTTCCGCTGGTTATCCCCATATCCAATAAAAATACTGCCAAAAATCCCTTGAAGATATCGGTTGTAAAAGGTGCAATACCTTGGGCTTGTTGTTCATTGGCAACAAACCCGATTACGAGGCTTCCCAGGATCAATAAAACGCTGCCGTTAGTGAGGGAATGCCTGACTACCTCTCCCATCTTGATTTGTTTCTTTCGCTGCCAGTCAAATAAGGAAATCAATAAAACGCCAACAATAATGGAAGGTGCCTCCATCAAGGCCATGACAGCTACCATATGTCCCCCAAAATCGATTTGTTCCATCTCCAAAAAGGAAATGGCAGTTACAAAGGTGACCGCACTAACCGAACCATAAGAAGCAGCAATGGCTCCCGCATTTTGGACGCTAAACTTACGCCGCAAAATAAAATAGGCATATAAGGGTACCAGAAGAGCTAGCAATAACCCACAAACAAATGCCCAAAAGATTTCAAGGCTGAAATGACTGTGGGATAATTCTTGCCCTCCCTTAAATCCTATGGAAAATAATAGATAAAGAGAAATAAACTTGGAAGAATTCGGCGGAATTTCCAGATCGCTTTTTAACTGTACCGCCAAAACTCCCAGGAAGAAAAATAATAGTGCAGGGTTGCTCAAATTGTCAAATAACAGATGTAAATCCATAGCGTGTTAACCATTCTGGTTTTAAGCCAGATTGATTGATAATTCTTCGTTATTAAATGAAATCTCCAGGGTACCGTTGATTTTTACATTATAGCCTTCCCCTCTGGCCTTCTTAATAAAATCTTTAGCAACTTTTTTCGCCTCCTCCAGCTCTGCAATGCGTTCATTGGGATACCGTACATTGCTATTTTCGTGTCCCTCGCGTAAGCTTAGCCGCTGAATCTTGTGAAAATTGATTTTTACATCTATCAAAGCCGCTACCACATCAGCTGCTTCAGAAGCAGTAAAGGAACCATCTACCAGTTGAATTTTTTGAATGACTTCTTTCATGTTTTTTAATTTTTTATTTCTGAACACAAAAGTGTAGTAAATCTTTCATTAATTTTTATTTATATTTATAATCTAAATGATAAATAATATTTATGCACTATACCTTGCACCAGTTAAACGTATTCCTCAAAATCGCTCAAAATCAGAGCATTACGAAGGCCGCAAAGGAGTTATCACTGACGCAACCAGCCGTCTCTATTCAGTTAAAAAATTTTCAGGATCAATTCCCCATTCCCCTTACAGAGGTGGTTGGCAGGCGATTATACATCACTGATTTTGGAGAAGAGATCGCTGCTGCTGCCGAGAAGATTCTCAATGAAGTGGAATTGATCAATTACAAAACCAACATCTTCAAAAAGCAGTTGGGGGGAAGGTTAAAGTTATCCATCGCCTCTACCGGAAAGTATGTGATGCCCTTTTTTCTATCTGATTTTATGCGCACTCATCGCGGAGTAGACCTGATCATGGATGTCACTAATAAAACGTATGTAGTAGAAAGCCTGGAAAGAAATGAGGTCGACTTCTCCCTGGTTTCGGTTATCCCCGATAAGCTAAAACTAGACAGGGTCCAATTGTTACAAAATAAGTTATACCTGATCGGCAGCCCTAAATTGGAAAAAAAACAACCTATCAAAAAGTTATTTGAAGAGCACCCCCTACTTTTCCGGGAAAAGGGTTCTGCCACCCGGAACGCTATGGAAACGTTCATTAAAGAAAACAACTTTCCAATGTTCAAAAAAATAGAACTCACCTCCAACGAAGCTTTAAAGCAGGCAGTTATAGCTGGCCTTGGCTATTCCATTATGCCCCTGATCGGTATCAAAGATTCGCTCGCCAATAATGATCTGGAGATCATCCCCCTAAAAGGCCTCCCCATCATCACTCATTGGAACCTCATCTGGCTCCGCGATAAAAACCTCTCTCCGGTAGCCCTCGCCTTCCTAGAATATATCAATGCAGAAAAAGAACGCATTATGAAGGAAAGCTTTGCGTGGTATGAGGAGTATTAGCGGTGGAACGGTGGAACGGGTGTAGCGGTTCAGCGGTGCAGCGGTGCAACGGGTGGAACGGTGGAACGGTGCAACGGGTGCAGCGGTGCAACGGGTGCAACGGGTGCAGCGGGTTCAACGGGTGCAACGAAAATAATGTTAATTTTGCAGCTCAAAAAATTATCCGCTGAACCGCTGAACCGCTGAACCGCTGAACCGCTGAACCGCTGAACCGTTTCCCAAAAATTCCCTATCTTAATCGCCATG
>CAZHOV010000115.1:0-4316 GCA_964534315.1 uncultured Saprospiraceae bacterium
TGTTTCAATCCTACTTATGCTGGAATTCAATCTGAAAGCGTCGATAAGGCAAGGCGAGCATCCATGAGTACGAGTTTCAATCCTACTTATGCTGGAATTCAATCTGAAAGACTCCGTTAACAAGCATTGAAGCTGAACTGTCTTGGAGTTTCAATCCTACTTATGCTGGAATTCAATCTGAAAGTGTTAACAAACGTTTCATTACTAATCAACAGGTTAGGTTTCAATCCTACTTATGCTGGAATTCAATCTGAAAGTTCCGTGCGATATCCCACTTGCTCTCGCAAAACTCAGTTTCAATCCTACTTATGCTGGAATTCAATCTGAAAGGGGCGAAACGGCAATCATAAAACCATTAACTATGTAGTTTCAATCCTACTTATGCTGGAATTCAATCTGAAAGTGAATTTTGCACTTCTTGGGCTAATGTTTTTTCCAGTTTCAATCCTACTTATGCTGGAATTCAATCTGAAAGCAGTTCTTCTCCTACGTCAAGCTCTCCGGAATTATGTTTCAATCCTACTTATGCTGGAATTCAATCTGAAAGCAGTAGAGAAGTCGATAAAGATGTCGAAGTCAGAAAAGTTTCAATCCTACTTATGCTGGAATTCAATCTGAAAGACATCTTTGCGCTTTTCGAAAACGTATTACCCTCTAGTTTCAATCCTACTTATGCTGGAATTCAATCTGAAAGAATGAGGATCTTGATACTACTACTTGGTCTTTCGTTGTTTCAATCCTACTTATGCTGGAATTCAATCTGAAAGCAGAAATAATAGTATTAATCAGCGTGGTATCTCCCGCGTTTCAATCCTACTTATGCTGGAATTCAATCTGAAAGCCTTGAGATTACATTCCCAGGCAAAGAAGTAGTGAAGTTTCAATCCTACTTATGCTGGAATTCAATCTGAAAGCCGTCACTTACCTTAAAACTCTAAATTACAATTATTTATCCTAAAAAGCAAAATGATAAAAGCTTCATTTTTTCGTATTTCAAAGAACATTTTGATTGTTTTTTCAGGGTTTTCCGAAACTTTAAGTAATTGCTATTGAGTTCATTAACTTGTCTTCAAGGCTTAGGCATTATAAATTAAACAGCGGAAAGCTTACTTTATACAAATATTTCGATAGGTGCAATTCAAACACCGCCTTTTGTATTTTGTAGCTTTAGGGAAAATTCCCTGCTCCATAATTTGTCGAATTTTTAAGGCTTCTTTTTTTACTTTTTGAATTACTTCTTCCTCTATTTTAATCTCGATTAATTTGTTTTTACTTCTCGTGTAAACTAAAAAACCACGTTTAACCGGGCGACTGAAATTTTCCTGGATTAGCCAGGCATAACAGTACAATTGTGTTTTGTAAGTATCATAAATCCGATCCTTAAAAACGGCAAATTTATAATCGAGGGGTGCCATACTTCCGTCCTTGAGAGTTAGTACTTCGTCAACCTCTCCCCTCAATAAATTATTGGTAAGGTATTGATTTTGGCGCTTTTCTACAACCCCCATTCTTTTTCTAAGGTAAGCTATGTTTTGTCTGGCTTTTTGTTCATGTACTTCTCGTCCCCGGATCGCTTTGTAGTATTTTTCTTCATGTTGAGGAATACGTAAAACATACTCAAAGTAAGTAAATCGAGGGCAAAACAAATATTCAATAATATGTGACGGTGTAATTGAAAAGGACATTATAAAAACATGGCTTTGACTTCGTCGGTTATTAATTTTTGATCAAATGCCTGCCCAAGTAAAATAGACGCTTTTAGTTCTTTCTTACTCATTGGAAAGATATAGACCTTGTCTTTTTGCATATCTATTAGCGGTTCGATCTTTAAACGCAGGGTATCCCGCTCATTTTGCTCTGTATTTCCAAGAAAAACAGAATATTGAACCCGGTATAGTCCAGCTTGCTTACAGTATTTGGCTATTGTACTACGGGCTTTATCATTTTCTATATCATACATTACCCAGGTAATCATACGGTTTGGTTTGATTGTAATAATTCGTTAGCGAATGCATGTGCTTCAAACTGAATGATATTGCTTCTTGTTTGATTGCGCTTTTTGTATCGCACCTTGTCTTCATCAAGAAAATTAGTCAAAGACTCTAATAGAAGTACTTTTCCCTCTTTGTTCAGGCGTATGCCGTTGGCTAGTTGCTCACCGTGTTGTTTATTAATTTTTTTAGCAGAGCATAATTTAAATACTACTTCTTCGGCGTAGATCCGGAATGGCTCAATAAAATCATAAACCATGCTTTTATAATTATAATCATCTCGGTGTAGGAATCCGACAAAGGGATCTAGCCCGGCAATAATAAGGGCTTTTTCAATTTTCGAATACAAGACACCATAAGCATAATTCAAAAAAGCATTAAAGAGATCTTCTGCAGGACGAAAACTACGGCCATTGAATTGATATTGGTCAGGCAAAATATAACTGAGTGTTTCGAAGTATAATCTTCCGGCGGTGCCTTCCAGACCTCTCAATTGGTCGGCAATAAGACTTACTTTTGGCACATGATTGTGTTGTTCAATTGCTAGTCGAAGACCTTCAATCTTCATAATTTTTTCATCCAGGAAATTTAAATGTTTGGATCGGTGTTTTTTAAGCTTTTTTAAAAAATCCGTTTGGTTTTGTAATTTCCGGGAAAGCCAGGAAATCGTCCGCCGAACTGCTTCCTGGTTTGAGCTGGCTACCAATTGGTGTTTTCGGATTCTGGTAGTACTTCCTAATTTGCTATGCCAGACACGGCCAATGGGAAAACCGGAAAAATCTGCAAAAACAATGTCGATGTTATTTTTCAGAGCTAATTCGATGGCATCGGTGCTTAGAGCAGCAGAAGTCGTTAGTAAAATGCCTTTTACCTTGTGCGCTGCAAAATGATGCTTGTCGGTCACGCCATTTTCATTGGGTACCCGCACTTCAAAAAGGGCGTCTTTTACATGAAGGTAAGTGCCATAAGTATTTAGATATAATTGCATATTATTTTTTCTTTAATATCGTACCAAATCCTCTGGAAACAGATTTTCCGATTCCCATATAGTCTGGTAAATCGGCATTTATAGTAAAAGAACCGGTGAAGGCAGTCATGATATTGTTTTTAAAATTGGTACGGCGTTCTTCTGTTTGGAGGGCGCACATTAACCGTTTTTCTTTAGGCGGTCCGCAGTCAACACCTCTCAATGCAGCAATGATGTGATTAACCAGCAATGGTTTTAGAAAGTCTTTTCGATTTTGTTGATTTAGATTTTTCCATTGTGTATAATTATCTTGATTAAGTGCCATCCAGAGGGTTTTAAATTCATATTCGAAAAGATCGTCGGCATAACCAGCCGTTAGTTTTTTTGACTGAATATTTTTCTGATGCACAGGAATGGTTAAACCTTCCAGTTCCAATTGATCAATTTTAAGAAATAACTCAACTAGTAGTTGTGCTCCCTCATTGAACCCAACTAACATAGGTCGTTTTTCCACAACTTTATATTGGACCAAGGGATAAGCATACCGGTATTTATCGGTTCCTTCCAGGTGATTGTGCAACAGGGGGGAGTGTTCCTGAAAGTAATTTCCAAAAAATCCCCTGAGCTTATGGCCGTATCTGGGGGTTAGTTCAATTTCCGGGAAAGTGATTAGGGTTTGGAGCATAGGAGGTTAGAGAATTACAGTTTTATTAGTTTCTTCCTTCATGTTAATTACTCTTTCTCTGTTAAATCCAATTGATGAAGAGTACCAATCCTTTATTTTATCCATCGATACATATTTAATATTTAAATTTTCATAATTGTCATCCAGAAGTGGAAGCTCTTCGGTCAGATAGCTTGGAATATTTACAACATATTGGTAAAAATCTTTTTTGAAATACCTATCAAAATTCTCTTTCAATTCATATTTTTCTTTTCTTGATTTTGCTTGAAATCTTTTTAAAAAGGCAATTTTGGCCTTTTCGGCAGTAATGTTTAATTCGATAAATACAGAAACTGTGTTAAGACCACCTTTTATTATATTAAAATGGCTGACTGGAATATAATCCTCTGTGATATGACCGTCATATCTCAAGCGTTTCATTCCTTCAAAAAGTTTTCTAGATTCTTTATAACTATTCTTGCTGGAGAGATTCCAAAAATATTCTTCTACCAGTTGGAAATAATCGGGTTCAATTATTTCTTCTTTATTTAAAGCTTTTCTTGATTGTGTTTCTGAGATTGTTCCATAAATTTTATTGCTGTCACCCAGGTCTATGACATATAGTGGAGAATATCTTCTTTCTATACTATTTTCTCTATTTATCCTTCCTGCTACTTGCACGATAGAATCAATT
>CAZHOV010000115.1:4326-17685 GCA_964534315.1 uncultured Saprospiraceae bacterium
TTGGGGCTAAATCTCTAAACCCCATGTCGAAATCTAAGTCTACCCCCGCTTCAATGACTTGGGTAGAGATCAAAATAGGGGATTTTCTATTTTTTAAGTCCCTTTTTATATCATCAATTATTCTCAACCTATCGGCTGGGATTATATTTGTTGAAAGGTAATAAATTGGATTATTGAAGGTATTGGAAAACTGTTTTTCAACAGCTCTGAAAATTTTGATGGAACGGTTCACTGTGTTGCAAACAATTAAACAGGACTTTTGAGGATTCCAATATGAATTAAATATCCTGATAAAATCATCAGAATTTTTAAGAGTTTGATCTAATAGGGGGACAATTTTAGTTCGATGAAATTGCCGGAATATATTCTCCGGGTCTTTAAGAAGCGGCTGGACTTCATTCTTCGAAATTATTTTGTATTGCTTGGTTAAAATCTCTTTATCGGCTAATTCGAATATCAAAGGTTTAGTGGCAGTCATTAATAAGAATCGAGTATTTAAAAATTTCGCCATAAAATAAATCACAGCACCAATTACTGGAATCTGTTCGATCCTTAAGCTTTGTACTTCATCAAGTATCACTATTGCACCAGCTAGTTGATTGAATTTTAAAAGAGATTTATTTTTATTGGATATGGCCGTTTGAAAAAATTGGACGAAAGACGTTACGATTACATTTCCCTGCCAAGTATCTAACTCCATTCTTTTTTGGTAATAATTCTTTTCTTCATCTGCTTTTGAGTCATGGACTTTTTTTGTTTCACCCATCACATCAGCGAATTGATAATGCCCTAAAACTTCAATGTTATGATGTGTTAATACCTTTTCGTATTCTGATATTGTTTGTTCTATAATATTTACGAATGGGAGACCAGTAATAATCTGAGGATTATTCGGGAGTTTTGATCTAAGTTTTATTGCAAAATCTAGTGCGGTGAACGTTTTGCCAATTCCGGTTGGAGCTGCAAGCAAAAATATTTTTTTCTCCAATACATTCGGATTCGATAAATTTGAAACGACCTCTTCTCTAACTTTTTGCCTTAAGCGGTTTTGCTCTGTCTTAATGGGTAAAAACTGGTTTAAATGTAAATCTACCGAATTAGATGGGATAGACGAAAATTTTAGCAGTTTGGCATCGGTAGCATCAAGTTTGTCCGATTGAATCAGTAAAGAAAATAGGTAATTGATTAAAAAATAATATTCGATTTCAACCTCTTCCAGCCAATCTTCTAAAAAGTTATAAAGCTTTTTTTCATTAACAGTCTCCAAAAAAGATAACAAATTATTTATGCCAGTTTCAGAAATTATCTGAGACAGATTTGGTAAAAGACTTTCTTTTTGTTTTTTAAAGGCATCTTTTAATTTCGAAGCGTCTTCGGGAATAAAAAAATTATCTCCTGAAAGAGGATAATGCAGGTTCCGATGGTGATTTCTTACTAAAAAATACGCAAGCCATGCCAATTCAGAGTTTTTAGAAATGAGATTATGAACGGCAAAGGCTCCAAACCTTGCATGCCTTTTTAGTTTACCATCATGAGGCTTTCCTAGTAAATAATCCTGAAAAAATGAGGTGTATTTTCCTAAATCATGAGTAATGCAAACTTTTCGTAAGAGTTTTTTTAATTCCTCATTAGAGTATCCAAACGTTAAGCCTGAAAAGAATCTTTCTAAAGCCTTTTTCAATACTCCTTGTGTGTGATCGATCAATATTTTCGATCCCACTCTTTGACCAGTCGAAGTCTCGGATGAATGAGAATAAAAGGTTTTCATAGTTTATTCGATGAAGGTTATGTTTTCAATTTGATTACCATGTTGTAACCGGATAAAAGGAGTTTTAAGTTTTACAGAAATAGGTTTGCAGTTTATGGAATAAAGGATTTTTTTCGTTTTTGATAATCCCCTATAGTTATTTTTTTCAAAATCAGCCGGAATAAGCTCCTCATCAAGAACTAGTTCCTGTGCTTTGCTAAAGTTAATTTTATCTATATTTTCCGAACATATAGCAGAATGAATTTCATTTAGCTGCACAGAGTCTTCAACCATTTTTACTTCACTTGAAGAAAATAATCGATACTTGGCTACAAATGCAGTGAAGTTAGCTGTTCCAAAAGATAAGTTATAGTGAAATGATTGATTAAGAATACTGTTTTTCACTTCATTAAAAGTTTTCTCTCCTTCCTTGAAATAGGAAATATAGATTCTATATTTAACCAGATCTTCTTTGATATCTTTTCCGGAAACTAGCTCGAATGGTGTTTGTACAATTCCTGCTTTACCCCTAAAATCATTTGGGCCTTTTATCATCAATAAATTACATCGATGAAAAGACTTTTTTAAGGAAGAATTTATTTTGATACCAATCCTGATTTTATCTGAAGAAAGTCCTTCATAGTAACTTTCTTTTTCTTTACCCAATAGAGCTGCAAGCATTCCAATTACCGTAGTTCTTGGAGGAAGAAAGTAACTCAAAGCTGTATTGTTGCTATAAAATTTTCTAAAGTGGGCGAATTTACCCTCAAGGTCAATGCTAATTACTTCCATTTTTCCATAGGTTTTCTAGATCTGAGGATTTCTTAATAATTACTTCCTTGATTGGCTTGCTATTGTCACCTTCATTTTGGGAAATTACCTTCTTTAAATTTTCTAAACTTATATTTAAGTCATCCAACCCTCTGACTTCCCGATCATCAATTAGATCTTTCGAAGAAGCATTCACTTTTCTGGGGTTAACTTTAACCATATTTCTAAGGTCACCAAAATATCCATTATGAAATCCTTCGTTATACACTATCTCCAAATAGAATTTAGGAAATTGATTTAGCTTGGTTCTTGTAGGATTGGCAGAAATACTATTCCAAATGGCTTCCCTGAAAAGTTTTCTGTCGCTTACCGTCATTCCGGTGGTTCGTGCGGCATGCTGATTAATGGAACCATGAAAGGCTAAGAGGCTATACTTTACCCGGTAATCTTTTCCAAAGGTGCTGTTATCATCGTTCATTATAGAAACGATAGTAGGAGAATCCATCAAATAAACATTGTTGAGGGAATATCCCCAATTAAGTTGTATAGGACCGGTCATTGAACGGTTAAAACCATCGACTGCGAATGCACTTCCAAATAATCTAATATCAATATATCTTCTCCGGACTAAGCCCGATAGAATAGCTAGGTTTACTTTTTTATTAGCAGGTTTTTTGGCAACTAATTTCTTAATAGTCTCTTCTTTATTCTTTTCTTTAATTTTCAGGTATTCCTCAAAAAGAGTTTCATTATTAATGATTGATTGCATTTCCTGATCATTATCATATATCTTTCTTAGAATAGCTTTTAACTTTTCATCCATTGTTACTTTCGACCCTCCTTCGAAGTCAACAAATATTTCTTCGTCGGTTTGTTTGAGGTAATCTCGGATATACCTCTTTACACGAACATCAGTTACCAAATTTGTATTAGTATCATAATCCATTCGAGGTTTATTTTCCTGATCAGGATCACCGTTTGGATTACATTGAATCGCTTCATAAAAGAATAAGAAGTCGGAATTTTCCGTGATAATTTTATTTTCTTGGATGTTTTTAGACATGTTCTTTAATTTAATTAGTTTCAGAAATAGGTTCTACATTTGATTTGATTCTAAAGGTATAACCCGTTAGTAGGAAAAATAAAGCCTCTTGTGGGTTCATATTCCAATTGTTGAAGTCAAATCTTTGGTTGAATTCTCCCAGATTCCATTGTATTTTATCCACAAAATCATACTGTTTACCCTTTTCAAAAAGATCTGTGGATAGGCGATAAATACTCCGTTTATCCATGCCATTATAATTGAGCTTGTTAAGTACGGTCTTTTTATTTCCCTTTTTCCCTTGCTCATAGGCTATTTGACTTAAGGCTCTTCCTAAATAAAAAAGAGCCTGCTGGGAGGGGGTATAATCCATAGCAGAGAAAAAAGATTCTAGTTCTTTCGAAATTGATTCTGAGGTGATGGTCATATCTTCCATTTTTGAAAAGTTTTTGATTAAGTTGAGTTGTTTTAAGGAGTGAATCAAAGCCAAATATTTGAAAACAGCATCTTTAGCGGCAAAGTCAAAATCGTTGAAATGACTATAAATATTGGAGTAACTTTTATACCGTTGATACCAGTGACACAGGATGAGTTCTGTAAAATTTTGATAAATTCGGTCAATTTCAATCTTTCTGTTCTCTAGAATGGAGCCGAAAAAAAGTAGGCTTTTATTTTGATTTTGGTTTTCTTTTCTAGCAGGGATAATCTTAAAAACCAAATAGAAGTTAAAAACATATTGATCTCCTAGCCAAGGGGAGAAAAGTTCTCCTGATTTTGCTAGAGTTCGAAGTACATTGTTAAAATGGAAATTGCTTACATCCTTAATCAGATTACTTGCTTTAAAATAATTCCCGTCACTATCTATTGCTAAGAAATTCAACCAGTAGGATTCCTCTAATGATTTTTTACTGAAATATGCATCGAGCTCTTTAAGTTGTTTATAATCAAAAAGTAGTTCTGATTGAGTTAATATAAATTTTAAGCGTTCTCTAGTTATTTTTTCTGAATTAAAAAATTGTGGAATTACTAAATGCCTAATCCCAGCGATTGTAAGGACCAAATTTTCCAAAAGGTAATCAGACCCCCTGTTTAAAAAGGATAAAGTATTTTCAGAAATCTGATAATTTTGGATGAAGTTTTTTTCGGAAAAATTAGATGCAAAGTTTTTTGTCTCTTGAACAAACAACTTATTAATATTATATCTAGTTAAAGCCTTCATTTCTTTGATTTCCAAGCTTATATCACCAGTTACATAACATAGTCCTTTTTTATTGGATTGAGGACTTTTTGAATTTATAAACTTCCTTTTTATGAATCCCTTATACCCATCAAAATTCTGTAGAGGCTTATTTTCAATACCTAACTTCTTGTAAATAATAGAAGGATATACCAAAGCTAATCTTTCGTTGGCAGAGAGCTCAAGGCTTTGCTTTATATTGTTTGAATTGATTTTATCACTTGAATCAGAGAGTATGTCTTGAAACTTACTTTTTAAACTAAATACCTTTTCCAAGATTTCAAAAAATATTTCATCTTCAAAATCAATACCTTCCATTGATTCCAATAATTCCCCTTTTCGATTTTCTTTTCCGATCTCCCCAAAAAGTGCTTTAAAAAGATTATAAATTTTATCGCTTTCTACACATAAATATGGAGATTTCATTCTTCGTCCCAGGGTTTTTAAATACACCAATTCCTTTAACGCCTCAAATGAATCATCAAGCTCTGCAAGATTATCTTTTTCAATAATGACTTCTGAATTGTCGAGGTCGAAAACAATGGTCAGTTTAAGTAAGGTAAGATCTTTTCCCTTTTTATTGGCCTTTAACTTTCTTTCTATTATATCCTTCCAAGGGTCCCTACCTACACTTATTTCTTTTCCTATTTTATAAATGGTATCTATCATATAAAGTGATTTTTACATTTTTTCCCATTATCAATCAATTTTTACAAAAATAAACAACTCTATTCCCACTCAGCGCAACTGGCCAAATTGAGCGATTCGTTCTTTCAAATATTGTTTAAAAGATGCAGGTGCTATCACTTCTATTTCTCCCGGAATGCCTAATACAAAACGACCAATACCCTTCCAGTTCCGAACCATGCCTTCGAAATAGACTTCTTTTCCTTTACGGCTAATATATTGCCTGCTTAGCGGGAATTCTTCTACCAACAAATGATGAGCAGTAGCGCTCAGTTTTAACCTGACCGTCATCCATTCGGTACCAGTTAATCCGAAAAGATCCATAGGAGAAGATGCCCTACCCGGGGTGATTTTTTGATCCAATAAATCAATATCCGATATTCGGTCCAATTTAAATTGTCGCTGATCCTTTTTGTCTAAATCCCAGGCGATCAGGTACCTAAAATCCTGAGTGAGTTCCAAAGGCTCTACTCTTCGATCACTTACCGTCAAACTAGTTAAAGACCGATACCCCTTGATCTTTAAACAATATTCTCCCTCTATAGCAGTCCTGATAAGCTGAATGATCCTGTTCTTATGCATCACAGGCAAGACATCTGCCAGTGGAATTAGTGACTGATTGCGATCTAGTTTCTGTAATAAACGTTGGGCTAATTGAATTTGAGGTGAGTTGAAAGGAACTTGCTGAAGTTGCTCTTGTAAAAAAAGTAATTCATCGGCGGAAAGTAAATTTTTACCGGATTTTGGGAATTGAAATTGAATAAACCAGCGATGCTTTTCATCTGAATCTACCGGATACCCTAGTGATTCTATTAATTTTATATCTCTATAAAAAGTAGACTTATCAGATTGTAGAATACTGATGAGTTGCTTGGCAGTGCGAGGAGGCGGTGTGTTCAAATACCGGATTAAAGAAAATACCCGGTAAAGTCTGTGTCTTTGCTCTTGCATGTGGGGGTGAAAATCATTTTAGTTTAGTCAATTATACAAAAAAATCCTGATAGTTTATGAATGAATTCAATCTACTCCCAGATGATTTTATCTGTTTTCATTAGCCTTCAGACCGATTTAAGCCATGCATCGGGCAGAGTCCACTCTGGTCCTCCTGTCCATCCAAACAATAATTTAAGTCAGCTGACAACAGCTCCACTCTAATTGTTCATTGTCATTGTAAATTCCCCGCCCAAATTGCAACAATGTTGCAAAAAGTTAGTTATATTTACAAAATTGTTTCATTTAAATCTATTTTCTGATGAAAAAAAACTATCTATTACTTTTAGGCTTGGCACTGATGATGTCCTTCGTATTTGTCGCTTGTGAAGACGACGAACCAGAGGATCCGGAAATCCCAAATGAAGAAGAGGCGATCACCACCCTAACCTACACGCTTACTCCTGATGATGGCGGAATGCCTGTTGTTTTAAGCTTTGTAGATCTTGACGGTGACGGAGGTAATGATCCTGTAGTGACCGGAGGAACACTGGATACCAATGCGACTTATGTTGGGGCGATCGTCCTGCTTAATGATCTGGAAACACCTCCGGAAAATATTACAGAAGAAGTAGAGGAAGAAGATGATGAACACCAATTCTTTTTCACCACAACGGTCAATGGGTTGGATATCGATTATGCGGATACTGATGGGAATGGTAATCCGCTAGGCTTAGCTACAACAATTACCACAAAAGCTGCTGGTTCTGGAACAATTACCGTAATTTTGCGCCATGAACCGGATAAAGCTGCCGCTGGCGTCTCCGAAGGCGATATCGCTAACGCCGGCGGTGAAACCGATATTGAAGTTACTTTTGATGTGGACGTTCAATAAAATCATCACCTTTTTTACTATTCTATGCATTCCCATGCTCGCAAATGCCCAGGAATGCGAATTGTCGCTCTCTGGCGTCATTAAAGATGCGAGTACGGGAATGCCGATAGATTATGCCAATATCTATCTAAAAGAAATGAGGGTCGGCACTGTCTCTGATAGTGCCGGCTTTTTTCAACTCCAAAATATCTGTCCGGGACACTACCACCTGGCAATCAGCCACGTGGGCTGCGAAGGTCGCGAATTATTCCTGGATATCTATCGCGATACAGTAGTGAGTCTCCAAATGGATCACAATAGCCAACTCCTCGATGAAGTTGCTATTACCGGAGAAACGGTCAAAACCACGACCCAGGAACTGCAATCGCTCAACGAAAAGACCATCTCCGAAAATGTGAACCAGAACCTGGCCAATATGCTGGAAAACGTTTTAGGCGTTACGACCCTTAAAAATGGCAATACCATTGCAAAGCCGGTCGTTCACGGCCTCTATGGCAACCGGCTCATCATTCTAAATAATGGTGTTTCGCAAAGCGGACAACAATGGGGCGTAGATCATAGCCCCGAGATCGACCCGCTGATCGCTAACCGGATCACCGTCATCAAAGGAGTGGGCGCCCTGGAATATCAAGGAAATTCGCTGGGGAGTGTTATCCTGGTCGAACCGAAATCCATTGGCGAAGAACCCCACCTGCACGGCAAAGCTCGTTACTTTTTTGAAAGTAATGGGTTGGGCAATGGCCTCAACCTACAACTGCAACAAAACAATCCATTTGTCGCCTGGCGCTTGGTCGGTACGTTGAAAAAAAGTGGAGATACTCGCACGGCGGATTATTTTCTGAATAATACCGGTAGAGAAGAAGCCAATATCGCCCTTCAATTGGAAAAATCTATTTCGCCAAAGTGGAAGGCAGACCTTTACGCAAGCTCTTTTAATACTAACCTCGGCGTACTCCGAGGCTCCCACATCGGTAATCTGACTGACCTGGAAGCTTCGCTGACCCGCGAGGAACCCTTTTTTACGGAAGAAAATTTCTCCTACGATATTGAAGCTCCCTTCCAAAAGGTCAATCACCATCTATTGAAGTTACACTCCAAATATTCAATCAATGATAATCATTGGCTGGACGTTACCTATGCTGGCCAGCTCAACCTGAGAAAGGAGTTTGATGTGCGCCGTAGCGGAAGATCAGATATACCGGCGTTGAGCCTTCGGCAACTTTCACACTTTGTTGAAGGAAAATATCAAGGGTATTTTCGCAACAACTGGCGACTGAAAACAGGTATTCAGGTCAATAGGGTAGATAATGAGAATATTCCGGAGACGGGGATTTTACCCTTAATTCCGGATTATATTTCTTACGAGCTTGGCGGGTTTGCTTTGCTTTCCAAGCAATTCAACAAATTGTCTTTCGAGCTGGGGGGGCGCTATGATTATGAGGATCAGCGTGTGGCAGCTATCGCGCTTACGGGCCCGAGGCGAATTATCCGGTACAATAATCAATTCCAAAATTACAGTGCCACGGGCGGCGTCACTTACGCTAACTCCGACGATTTGGAATTTGCCTTCAATATCGGTTATGCCTCCAGAAACCCAGAAGTTAACGAGCTGTACAGCAATGGACTGCATCAGGGGGTGAGTGGAATTGAGGCAGGTGATCCGGACCTCATGCAAGAAAATTCTTTGAAAGCAACCTTTTCCGTAAAGGGAGATGTCAATAATAAGTTCTTTTTTGATGCCTTGTTTTATTACCAGGCGATAGAGGATTTCATTTACCTGAATCCGCAAGATGAGATACGGCTGACGATTCGCGGTGCTTTTCCTGTATTCAAATACGAGCAGACGGATGCGGAGATTGTCGGATTGGATCTGGCCGCCACCTACCGGTTTACAGATCGGTTTAATGCAGTCATCAAGTATAGTTTCATTCAAGGTACCGATCGGGGTAACGACTTACCACTGATCAATATGCCTTCCAATAATTTATTGGGCAGCCTCAATTATCAGCTACCCCAATTGGGTAAGTTGGAGAATATCGAGCTGCAGCTCAATAATCGCTTTGTTTTCGAGCAAACGAATTTATTGGCTTTCCAGGATTTTACCGATGCTCCGGACGCCTACAACCTTGTGGGCTTAAAAATAGGTGCCGAGCAGCAACTAGCTAAATTGCGCTTCAATTACCACATCCGTGTCGAAAATCTACTCAATGTCTCCTACCGCGACTATCTCAACCGATGGCGCTATTTTGCCGATGATATAGGGATTAATTTGATTGTAGGGGTAGGAGTCGGATTTTGATTTTCCAGGTGTCAAGGTATCCGGGTATCAGGGTATCCGGGTATCAAGGTATCAAGGTGTCGAGGTATCAGGGTATCCGGGTTTCTAGGTGTCCAGGTATAGCGGAGTAGGTTTCTGGGGTTCTCCCGTCCTCCGTTCTTCTGGTCCTCCTGTCCTCCTATCCAAAACTTTCACAAAACTTTAATACTTTGAAATATTAAAAATGAAAAGTTGATACGTAAGGAATAGCAAGGTTTTGCTGGGGATGCGATTTGTAGTGCGTGCTTCTTTCATGATAGGATTACTACCGAAATCTAAATAGGACTGTTTTTTTTGAAAAAAAATTATTAATTTGGATATCCTTTTGTGTTTTAGAATAATATTTCACCAATTCTACTGTCATCCAAGCTTTTAATTTCTTGTTCACCGAAAAAACAGCGTGTCATGGGAGAAGTATACGGACCATTATTTCCGGTTCCTGTTCTTCAGCAAACCGAGGAGGGAGCTAAACTGGAATCAAGGCTGGTCACTATGGTTGATCAGAAACATGCCTATACCCTGAACTTTTGGGAACTATTCAGAGCCGGTCTGCTGGATGTTAATCAGCAAAACGGGGTTTTATCTTATGCAGAGCATACCACTATTTCCCTAAAAGAGCTAGCCCATTTGTTGAAGGCGGGACTGATAAAGGGGATCGGGAAAGTTTCGGCCAAACGGATCATTCAACGCTTTGGGGTGAATACGGTGAAGATACTCGATGAGCAACCCGAACAGTTGCTCGCCATTGAAGGTATTGGACCGAAACGACTTGCCTTAATCCGTAAAAATTGGCGTCTCCAGAAATCAAAAGCCGCTATCCACTTCTTTCTTAAAGAGAACCACATTGCGCCTAATCTAGCCAATCCAATTTTCCAACAGTTCCGGGATAAAGGGATCGAAATGCTTAAGCATAGGCCCTACGAGGTAGCCCTGCGTTTAAAAGGCTTTACGCTGGAAGATGCCGATAAGATCGCCCGTAAACAGGGGTATCCCAAAGATCATGCTCCACGGCTGCAGGCTTACTTAAAAATGAAAATACAACAATTTGCAGCTAAGGGATGCTCCCACGTGCCAAGGAAACAACTGTTAAAGGAATTGGAACCGGTGTTGAAGGTGAATACAGATCTACTGAATAGTCAATTGAGCGCGTTGGTGGAAAAAGAGACAGTAGCTATGAAAATGGTTGAGGTCAACGACGAACCCCGACAGTATATCGTTCATCCCCCTCTTAAACAAGCTGAGGAGCAATTGCTCGATCAATTGAATAAGCTAAATGATCAACATCCGCAAGATCAACCTGGTCTTAAAGCCCTGGATACATTCTTGGTTCATTTTAATTCCAGCTTAACGAACGCCCAACAAGCGGCGATTAAGCTCAGTATTTCCAATAAATTTCTCATGGTATCGGGAAGTATAGCTTCAGGGCAGCACCAGATCATTAACGGGGTAATAGACTTTCTAAACCTTAAAGGCAATCAATACCGGATCATAACTCCCACTCCCCTGGAAGCCAAAAATTTTGCTGATGTGTCAGGCCGAAAGGCAGTTCCATTTTCTGAACTTACTGCCAAGCAAGCTTCCACCTTAAAGATCAAGCGATTAGAAAGAAGGGGCTCCAAAGTTAAGTTAGTTGTTATTTGCCATGCGGATCAGTTAGATACGTTTCAGCTATTAGAAATAATTCGGACGATCCCGGAATCGTCCCGGGTGTTGTGGTTTGGTGATCACAGGCAGTTGCCGGCTACCTCGGGGAGTCATCCTTTTACCGACCTATTTGATAGTGGCCGTTTTAAGAATATCTATTTACCTCCCCTTACAGAGCAACTCCGCCAGTCCTCTCTTTTGGAAAAGATGCATGAGATCAGACGGGGTGTCTTTCCGAAACTGAAGACCAATAAGGATGCAGACTTCTTTTTTATTAACAAAGAAGATACGGAAGAAATTAATCGCACCATCCTCAAATTGGTAAAAGAGCGTTTACCAAAACGATATAAACTGAATCCCCTCAAAGATATTCAGGTGGTTAGCCTGATGGAAAATGGCATTATTGGGTCCAATCAACTAAATGACCTGCTCCGGGAGCAGTTGAATCCCTCCGCAACAGAGATTTTTTGGAAGGGTAAAGTATTCCGAAAGGGAGACAAGGTGATCCAACTGCAGGACGACTATCAAAAAGGAATATTAAAAGGAGAGATTGGACAGATCAAGCGAATCAACAAGTTTAGAGATACGCTTTCCGTTCAGTTTTCCAATCGCTTCATACTTTACCAACTTCACGAGCTCGACGATCTGAGCCTGGCCTATGCCTTGCCCGTCAATCATATTCAGCGGTTGAGTACTCCTTGTGTCATCTTACCGGTACATACTTCTCATTATCCCATGTTATTTCGGCAAGCGTTGTATTCCACCATGAGTAAAGCCACCCGGCTGATGATCATGGTCGGAACAAAGAATGCAGTTTGGATAGGGGTAAAGAATGATAAGGAATTACTGAGAAATTCTGGGTTGATCAAAAAATTTGGGATGACCCATGTTCCCTAAGCCCGCTGCTCCATTTTTTCCACCACCAGATTTAGAATGTGAAATGCAGTGGCAGCCATGCGATTTCCTTTATTGTCGAGCGTTGGATTGATCTCTGTGACTTCAAAGCAACCGATCTTATTACTTTTGAATAGTTCGGATACCAGTAGCGCCGCCTCTTCCGAATAGAATCCTCCCGGCACCGGGGTACCCGTTCCTGTAGAAACCTGATCGGGATCCATGCTGTCTACATCAAAGGAAATGTAAATGGTCTTGCAATGATCCAGCTTTTCAAGTATTTCTTCAGCAACTTTTTTGAGCCCGTGCCTGCGGCAGAAGGGTACCGAATAATTTGCGATATTCTTCTCTTTGATTAGGTACTGTTCCTCTGGCTCTACATCTCGAAGTCCGACAAAAATGAGGTCTTCGGGGTCAATCCAGGGAGCGGGAGCTACGTTTTTTATAGCATCCCATAGGCGCTTGGTCTCACCTACTACCTCGTTGCGCTGAAAATGCAGATCGTCCTCATTTAGTGCCATCGCCAACGGCATGCCGTGGACATTTCCGGAAGGAGTGGTATAAGGCGTATGCATGTCAGCATGCGCGTCGATCCAAACAACGCCGATCCGGTCTTCAGGATATGCATTTTTTAAGCCGGCTATGGTGCCCCCCGCTACGGAATGGTCCCCGGAAAGTATGATCGGCATCTTGCCGGATTTGATAGCTTCGGTAATGGTAAAGGTCGCATGATGATACACATCCAAAATACCACTCAGGTATTTGGCAAACGGCGTGTCGATCTCTTCGTAAAGCAAATCATTGTGTGTAGGAATTACAGTGGAAGGAACTCTGGTAAATAGAGGATTTCCGTTGCGATAGCCTTCTATTTTTAAAGCCTCTATCCCCATACTCGCTCCCCTCGTGCCCGCTCCTAATTCAGATTTGATCTCAATGAATGTTATTTCTCCCATAAAGTTATGGTTATTTATATATCAGAATGGTGAATTTTATTGGCGGCCCAATTATACAAAACTATTGGCAAATTGCCATTAGCAATATGCAATTAGTAGTTTGTCAACTAAATTGATTCAGTAAATTAAGTAGTAAGGCAAAAAAATTGGTAGAATAATTTTTTCAGGTTCAAATGAAAATTCCTTCATAATTTCCAAGTATTCAATTATTCAGTCAATTTCATTTGAACAAATTATTATAC
>CAZHOV010000116.1:0-17641 GCA_964534315.1 uncultured Saprospiraceae bacterium
GATGGCTTATAGACCTATAAGACAGCCTCCCTATAAAAAATCAAAACTCTCTATTTTGATTACTGAAAAACAACTCATAAAAGGCTGCCAGCGCTACGACAAAAAGTGTCAGTTCGAGCTGGTCAAGCGCTATTCGGGTATGCTGATGACGGTTTGCCGCCGCTATGTGGCAGATCCGGCCGGGGCGAAGGATGTGTTGCAGGAGTCGTTTATTCGTATTTTCTCCAATATAGAAAAATACGAACCAACCGGTTCTTTCGAAGCCTGGATGCGTAAGATCACCATACGTTGTGCCCTGCACTGGCTGAAGAAAAAAGCCCGCCAAAATGAGGCACCGATCACCGAGCTAAATGATATGGAATTTATAGAACCCGATGTATTTGCTTCTTTTGGAAAAGAAGAGATCATCCGTCTGATCAATGATCTGCCCGAAGGCTACCGAACTGTTTTCAACCTGAATATTATCGAAGGATATACGCATAAAGAAATTGCTGAGTTATTGAATATTTCGGAAAGTGCTTCCCGCTCTCAACTAGCAAGAGCCCGAAGACTTTTATAAAAAAAATCACTTCTGACTCACTCAAAAAATATCGATCGGCATGAAATGGGATATATTTAAAAAATTAGTAAAAAAAGAAATCCACGACTACTCCTCTGAAGTAGATCTGATGGACATCTGGAAAGCGATAGAGCCGGAAGTAGATGCGCTGAATCAGTCCAGGAAAAAGAAATGCCGGGGAATTATTTGGTGGATTGCCTTGGGGTTACTTGTGTTGGTTTCTGTCGGATACTGGTATGCGAGTCAGCAAAGTAAAGGAATAGAAACAGAAATGTCAGTGGCTGAATCTAATGATAAGTCTATTTTGCCAAGCGATCAAAATGATCAATTATCTATTCAACCACTACCAGGAAAGGCTTCGAAACCTCTTGATGGTTTGGTTTCTAAAGATCAGGAAAATGCTTTAAACGCTTCGTCTTTACTGCCAAAGGAGCAGGCTGAACGAAATGAATCGTTAAGAGATCAGCCTGGCTCAAGTCAACAGTTAGAAACTACTGAATCAAGAAACCTTCCGGGGGAGGAAAAGCAAGAGGATGTAATAGTTTTGGTCGAAAAGGATGTTCCAAGAAATGGGGAGAGCGCTGTTCGGAGCGAAAAAGCTGCTTCTTCTAAATTAACAGGAACCTTCCAAGAGGAACTGACCGCTATTCAAGAAGGTAAGGAAAATACAGAATCAGGCGAGGAGGATATGAAAAGTACTTCAGAAATAAATGGTAGTGGAAATGAAGGGTTAAAAATGGCAATGTTTCTGGAGCTGCAAACTTTTACGCCGGTTTTAGCAACAACGGAGCCAACAGTAGCAGGGTTATTTAAGCCGCTTGAAGAAAAGCTGGCCCAAGAGAATACTCCGAAAAGAAACCACCGCAATTCCTTGTTTTCGGTAGGTGTAGGTGTATTTGGCGGAGGCGGATTGGTTAGTAAGAATCTATTTTCTAAAGAAGGATACGATGAGCCATTGTTAGCTATCAGAGAAGCTTCAGAATCTACACTGGAGGCTAACCACTTTGGTGCGTTGATCACTGTCCGACATCGTTCAGGGCTAGAAGTTGCCACCGGGATTCAACAGACGACCATCAATGAGCGATTTGATTACCAAGAGCGAACGGTTGAGGAGCTTATGGTAGAAGGTGTACAGTCCAGGTTGATCGATATCAATGGCGACACGGTGGACATCATGGGGGCGGTGCCCCTGACCCGAACAACAGATTATTCCCTCGAAGTTTATAACACCTACCGCTTAGTAGAAATTCCAATACTGGTTGGATATTCCACGGAGTTAGGGGACTGGCGCATAGGTGCTCAAGCAGGTGTCTTTGCCAACTTATCGCTAACGACGGAGGGGCAAATCCTAAAAGATCCGGGCGTGTTTTGGGATTTGGATACTGAGCAGGACAAGGTATTCCAAAACTCCATTGGGTTGAGTTATCAGGTAGGCTTTTCTGTACGAAGAACGCTTTTCTCCGATTTGGAAATTAGCCTTTCCCCCTATGCCCGTTTCTACCCGAGCGACTTTACTATCGCTGATTACAGTTTAGCCCAAAAGTACACCTTAGTTGGAGCAAATGTTGGGTTAACGTATTGGTTTGGAGGTCGGTAGATGCTTGCAAATGTTAAAGTGGGGCGATTTTTTGGAAAGCTTGGATTTTTTTGCTAATAGGTGTGGCACACCTTAAGGTGTGCCACACCTATTAGCAAAAAAATCACTAAGCCATTGGAATTATGAAACCATCGCGGCCACCACGCCCAACGCAACCACAAAAAATATCCGGCTCAGCCCTCACCGCCCTATTCCTCACCTTGCTGATGGCCCTGGCCAACCAGGCGATCGGTCAGAAGTATGGCGTATCGCAAAGGCTTCCTTCCGATACGCGTATTAAACTGGAACAACTGGATCAGCTGCAAAAAATTATTCGTCGGCAAGGAGTGATCGATCTGCCTGACTTTGATTTTTCAAAAGAAACGGAAATAAAGACCGGGAAATTAAATCCCGAACTTTCCCCTCTGGATATTCCTTCCTCCCAAAATTCCTTCCCAAACCTGGATGAAGCCCAATTGGAAAACCTCGACCAAAACCTGAGATTGCTGGAACGACTCGACCTGCTCCTCCCGCCTTCAAACACAAAGAGCGAAGCTTCTAATCCGAAGATAAAGCATCTCGACTTCTCTGACCCCGCTACCCAAAAAAGAATAAATGAGTTATTCGAAGAAGTAAGGTCACTGACCAACACCTTCGCTTCTTATCAATACCTCACCGGCAAAACCTCTGATATCCAAAGCTACCAGATAGCTTTGGATCTAAGCGTATTTTTGGAATCTTTTTCTAATAAAAACCCTTCTCCAACATATTTCTCAGAAGCGGTATTGACGGAATTATCGGCTACCACCCAACGTTTAGCTAAGGATTATCAACAACATCAGGATCTGGTAAGTCTTTTGGAATACAATGATATCAAGGACTTTCAATCCCGGCAGCAACTTCCTGCGGACGGCCGCCTAACACCCGAAACCCGGCTAGCTATCCAAAAAGCAGAACGCCATACCGCTGACCAACTCCAACAGATCGGCATTTTTGAGGAAAGCCTGGAAGCTCAACTCAAACGCTATCGTTCTGCCCGGAAGATAGAAGATGAACTACAAGAACAACTAAAAAAGGATGTCCAGGAACAAATCTGGATTACTCAAAATGGGGAAGTTTTCCAACGTACCACCTTCCAAACCGAAAATCAACAAGAATTCGATAATTATATTGCTGTCAGGGAAAGCCGTGTTTTTTTCCGCTTTAGCGGCAACCAACCTATCGATCAGACTTTAAAGAACATTCGAAAACAACTCAATCAAAAATTAGCAACTGACCAGCTCGAAATATTGTCGCTCGTAAAAGATCAATCTACTGAGCAGTTATTAAAAAGGCAGTTTAAAGGGCAAACCACCAAATTTAAGCTTACCAAAGGGATTAATCAACAAGACCTGAAAAAGGCACTCTCCAAATCAAAGAAAAAGACCGTTTTTGTGATGGGCCATATCGAAGGGCAGGATTTTGTCACTTATCATCGGGGGGAAGAGATCTTTCGCGTAGAGGTTGGCCAACTCATGCAACTTGGCGAAGAACTGGACCTCAACATCTTTCCATTCGGCTGTAATTCAGTTGCAGCTACGGACGGAGCAGTTGGCACCACTCAATACCTCAATTCCGTATCAGACACCCGCCGACTCATTGCTGCAATGGAAAATAGTAAATCGATGGGCGAAGTGCTCCAAAAATATGCAGGTGATGATCGTGTTATTGTGATCGACGAGGAGACCTTCCTGGATAGAAACTACAGCGCTTATAAATTCTATCAAAAAACGGTCAAAACAGGAGGGGTGGTAACTATAAGTTTAGGAGGAACGCTTTATTGGTTCCGAAAGGATTTATTACCTTTATTGAACGAAGAGAAGGATGAAAAAGAGGAGCCAGCTGATCGATAATTCAAATTTCTAAATTATGCCATCTGAAAAAGTCTTTACCAACGAACTGATTGGCTTTCTAAAACAATATGACAAGGTAGAACTCGAGCAACTAGCCGCCAAATATCCTCAATATGGGGGTCAATTGGTAGAAGGAATAACCCTTGGTGATGAAATAGCTGTCCGGTCTACCTCTGACATCCTGATGTTCCGCCTGGAATTATGTAAAAAAGGTCTGGAGTCGGTCATTAAAGAATCCGAAAAGGTAATCCCCCAATTGAAGCGAAAGCTGCGAAGGCTCAAAAATGTCCAATTTTATAGCCAGGTCTTGGTTGCCGTCAGCAGTGCTTCTATTTTGGTGATGTTGGGAAAAAGTAATGCTATTTTTAATATGGTGGCAGCAGGCTTGGCTTTGTTGGGTTCTTTACTTAGTATCTACGTGCAAACCCAATCCAACGGTATTGGGGATCGGTCCCAGAGTATTTCCAAGGCATATACTCAATTGGTAGAATCAGATATAAAGGCCCAAAAACTGTTGACCGAAGTAAAGATTCTCCACCAATTCCAGGACTTTTCCGAGATCGAGGCTATCCATCAGTTAATTAATGATTCCAATACCATTTGCGAAGAAGTCCGCGCCATTTTCGCCTACGTCCACTTGTAATCTCTTAGCGAAAAAGAATGACTACTCTCCGAACCATCGATATTACTCCGCTAACTCCTGCAGAAATCCCCCTGATCTGCAACTACTGGCTCGATACCAGCCAGTCTTCCTTGCGATCGATGGGTGTAGATCCTGAAAAGGTGCCGACCGTGGAGCAATTGACGAGCATGCTTCTAAAGCAGCTCATTTTGCCCATTGAAAAGCGTAACTCCTATGCGATCATCTGGATGTTCGACGGAGAGCCCGTCGGCCACTCCAATACCAATCCAACTTATTTTGGTGATCATGCCTATATGCACCTGCATCTTTGGGAAAAGAAAAAAAGAGGTAAAGGCCTGGGAACGGAGTTTGTAAAACTGAGCGTCGCTCATTTTTTTGAAGTCTTGCAACTTAAAATCCTTTATTGTCAGCCTTATGCGCATAATACCGCTCCTAATAAAACCTTGGAGAGCATAGGATTTGAATTGGTAAAAGAGTATGTGACCATTCCCGGGGCCATTAATTTTGAACAGCGGGTGAAGTTGTGGAAGCTGGAAAAATGATAGAAAGCGGCTCAGAAGCATCTGATTCCTTCCGGTAGAGATTTTTTTATGCCCCACCTATAGGTGTGGCACACCTATAGATGTGCCACACCTAAGCCGCCACCCAACCACCGTTCCTCTGATACCCCCTATTTTGTCGGGATTCTCCCCTTATTTTTATCATCAATTGTTTTTTTAACCCAAAATTTATTGATGATGAAAAAGTTTTATTTGCTGTACTTACTACTAATTCTTTCCACCAGTACTTCCCTATTTGCTCAGGATGGCACCCTCGACGAGTCCTTTAATGGCGTTGGCTACACCCTGACCGATTTGAGCGGTAACTTCGATGAAGCAAATGCTGTAATCGAACAACCAGACGGCAAGATCGTCATTGCCGGTATCGCTAATGAACAAATCGGCCTGGTCCGCTACAATGCGGATGGTTCGCTGGATAATTCCTTTGACACAGATGGTAAAGTAATTATTGCTCTGGGAGATTATGCAACAGCGGAAGATATGGTACTCCAAGATGATGGCAAGATAATCATCGCCGGAGTTGTCATAGGAAATGACGAAGGTATTTTGCTGGCAAGAATAAACCCCGACGGAAGCCCCGACACTAGCTTCGATGATGATGGTATCTACATTGGGGATTTTGACGCCTATTGCAGCTCCGAAGCTTATGCGCTGGCACTCCAGCCAGATGGAAAAATACTAGTCACGGGCTATTACTGCGGATATGATTTTGATTCCTACTTCCTGGCGCGCTTTAATGCGGATGGCTCCCCGGATAATGATTTTGGAAATGGCGGATTCACGGTTGGAGAATTCTCAGATGACTTTGACGCCGAGGGGAATGCTATACACGTATTTCCTGATGGAAAAATACTGATCGGAGGGTATTCCGACGGAGATGATAATTCTAGTTTTGGACTGGCCCGCTTTAATGCTGACGGGTCTGTAGATGCTGCTTTTGGTAATAATGGTAAGGTGGAAAATAACCCATCTAATGTAGACGCCGCTGCCTATGCCATGGGTGTTCAACAGGATGGGAAAATAGTACAAACGGGGTATATCGATGATGCTGTAGGGGTAGGTCGTTTCAATATGGACGGTACCCCGGATATGAGTTTTGGAACCAATGGCTGGGTCACTGTTTCACCGGGAGCCAACTACAACGAGGGCTACGCTCTTCTGGTACAGCCCGACGGAAAAATCCTCGTTGGGGGACTAAGTAATGATGCCTCTTATAATTCGTCTTTTACAGTAATTCGATTGCTTGATGATGGCATGTTGGATAATACATTCGGTGATGCCGGGGTAGCGAAAACCAACTTTGAAGATCTCGGTGCCGCCAGTGGCAGATGCAACGACTTAACGTTCCAATCAGATGGTAAGATCCTGGCTGCAGGGGAAGGGGTCTCTGAAAACTTCGAGACGGATATGGCGGTTGCCCGCTTTGAAAATAACCTGGCCGTCAGCACCAATGCTCCGACGCCGGAAATGAAACTACAGGTCTATCCCAACCCCGCCAGCAAACATCTTACGCTGGAGTATACCCTTGAAAGCGCTGAAAAACTGTCTATACAATTGCTTTCCTCAAACGGCCAACGCATTAGCACCTTACAAGCACCAACCGAGCACCCCCCCGGAGCCTATCGTTTTACCTTTCCTCTGCCACAAACCCTTCCGGGCGGGAATTACCTGATCTCGGTCTCTACTGATTCGGAAAGGATCACCGCCTTACCTTTTATTAAAAAATAACCTAAACCAATTTTTGACCTTATCGATTACCCAAAGAAGTTGTTTAAAGTTATTTCTCTGGACTACATGATAAGCATTGAGCTCATTGACTTCAGCTATTTTTCGTCCCGTACTTTCCAAGTACGAAACTCAAAATGAGCTTCGTCACTAAACTCAAGCCTCATCATTCGCCCTCAGACAAAAACGTTAAACAACTTCAAAAAAATTAAAACCAGTTATGACAATTTTTAATTATAATAAACCAAGGATCGTTTTATTATTGACCATTACAGGCTTGCTTTTGCTCAATATCGCTGCTAATGAAAACTATGAGCAGGTAAATTTCGATTTTACCTTCACGATTACCGATTGCAATAAAGTCGACTTTTTCATTACCCAGGGCACACCTGTTGCAGCGCAATGGGACTTTGGCGATGGCAACACCTCTACCTCCTTTACACCTACTCATTACTATGGCACGACAGGTTCCTATAACGTCTGCCTGACGGCCTCCGATGGCGTGAGTACCTTTACTGTTTGTAAAACGATAGATATTTTTGCCGCAAATTGCTGTTCGGCTACAGCAGTGAGCATCCAAGAATCTGATAAATGCTGCTTTGATGTAACCATCGACAATCCGGTCGATCAGTTTTTTACCGGCCTTCGATTCAACCAAATAGGTGGGGCTCAGTTCCAGCCAGCCGTTTCGTTTAATGCGGCACTTTGGGGCTTGCCCCTGGCTCCGACTTCTACTTCTGTAGAGTTCGGATATATAGGAGCCCCGCATATTCCGGTTGGAAATGGGCAATCCGTATTTACTTTTTGCCTGACCCAGGCCACCGCTGCCCCGGAAGATGTAGAAATTGAATGGTTGATCGGGCCCAATACAATTTGTAAAGACACGGTAGCCATTGAATGCGAACTATGTATGCCTGACGCCAACACCTTCAGTACTGTAATAGAGGTTAAAGAAAATCCGATGGACACCTTCGGGTATGATGAACGAGGTATGGATATTATTGCAGACAAAAATACGGATGAACTTTTTATTGCAGGAAGAACGGAATTCCTGGATGAGATTGGATCTAATTCCAACTTGTTTTTCCAAAAATTGGACGAGTGCGGAGAGCCTTTGCAGAGTCCCCTGATCAGTGGACAGCCTATTTTGGGAAGCGTTTATGATATAAAAAATGTCCGCTTGCTCGATGTGCGTAGTCAGGGACTGACCTTTGGAGGTCCGGGGGGGACACCTATTGCTTTTGCTGCTGTCTGTACGGTTACCAAAGGGAATAATGAAGATTTTGTTATTGTGTTATTAGATATTGATGGTGTTCAATTGTTTGCCTTTGAAGAATTGAACCTAACCCCAGAACAGGAGTCGATTGAACAAATCCACCTGTTCGGCACAAACAACTGGATTATCGTTGGGACAAGGCGTTCTCCTACTTTCCCCTTCGATTCCAAAATTTTTGTTACCCGCCTGGCCGTAAATCCTCCTTTTTCGGCCAATCCCCGAATTTACAGAAGCTTTGAGATCAATCAATCGGCTAACTTTCTAAGGTCTACCGGTTTTGAAATTGCTTTTAATCCAACCACCCAACTATTATATGTGGTTGGCCAATCTCCGTTACAGCAGTTGGCTGTGGTAGAAATGGATCTTAACCTCGTTGTGCAGCAGGTGCTGACCATTGATGTGGATAATGATCCCAACTCTACCGAAACCGGAAAGTCTGTCAAATTTGCCCCCAATGGAGACCTGGTTATCTGGGGAGATATAATAACTTCCGGTGGCCCCTTTTCCAATTCCAGATTGTTTATGACTACGGTAGAGCTCCCCATTTCTTCTTCAGGAACAACTATAAACAATAATATTTACAATTTGCCGGGAGGAGATGAGCTGGTTGAAGAGTTTATCGTAGATAATGAAGGACTCTTTGTCGTGGGTGGAGATGCAAAAATTGGAATTACTTCTTCCGGCACCCCGCCCCCTACTCGTCCTTTTTTGATGAGAGTGGGACAGAACGGAACGGTTCTATGGGCAAAAACCTATAATGAAGCGCATCATTTGGAAGGCATTACTGAGACATCTGAAGGTTATGCGATGGTGGGGACCCATGTCAAATTTGGGGGTTTTGACAATTTAGGAATGCCAATTACAACAGACGATACCTGGGTCGCCCAGACCAATACGAAAGGGGAACTAGCGGAATGCAACTGCTTTGAAGAAATGATGGTAACTCCTTCACCGACCACTCCTGCCGAGTTTTATCCAGCCTGGACGACCACCAATATTCCCGAAGTGGGTGCCGCTATCGACTTTACTTCCCAGGAAGTAGATAACATTCAAAATTATTGCAGCCCTCCCTGTGCCACCGGAGGCCCCGGAAATCCTTGTCCCGATAGCTGTTGTTCTTATATCTCCGGATTTAAATTCATGGATAAAGGTGTTTGCGATGGCGTGCAAAGCCCATTCGAACCCAATATCTGCGGCTGGACCATCGAACTGGTCGATGCTTCTAACGTCGTAGTAGCCACTACCACCACCAACTCTGCCGGCTTATATACCTTTGCCAATGTTTGTCCGGGCACCTACACCGTTCGGGAGGTGCAGCAAAGCTGCTGGATACAAACAGCTCCTGCAGGTGGCACTCATACGGTGGTCGCCACTGGTACCAGTTCCCACTTTGGACTAGACTTTGGCAACTGCCCCGATATCGATTGCCATACCGACCTCAACGGCACGCTTACCAATCTCAGCCAAACGCCCAATTGTACGCATACCTTTTCTATAGACAATAACTTATGTCTGGATCTGAGCAGAGTAGTCGTCAGTACGACCAATGGGGTGAGCTTTACCAATACGACCCCTAAGCCGGGCTATCAGTTTTGTGCTTTATATCCGCCTACCAGCAATCAGGTATGTATCGAAGCCGCCGGCGGTGGACCAATCCCTTCTGGAAACGGACTGGATTTACTAGATTTTGACCTGATCAACATCTGCAGCTATCAGCAAATCCCTCAGGATATTGTGGTTCAGTATTTTCTGGAACTGCCTTGCTCCCAGGAAACAGAGATTTGTACCGATACTCTTATTGCCGATTGCCCGATCAATTGCCCTGGAATATGTGATGGGGTAGAAGCGAGTTATACCGCTGACACGACTCTGGGAGATTGTTGTTTCGATATTATGCTGACTAACCCCAGGCCGGATCTCTTCACCCAAGTCAATATCACTACCCTTGGAGCAGTTGATATGACCAACCAGGTCGTTATCGACCCTAATTGGTTTCCCTCCATCATCAATGCTAATCAGGTGAGCCTGGTTTATGGCTCGGGGAACCAATGCCCGGGAAGTGGCCTTCGTTTTTTACCTACGGGTACATCTACGCCGCTTAGTTTATGCCTCGATAATTTTACCACTACGCCCCAACTATTGGAGGTAGAATGGCTGGCCTGTAGCGGAGAAGTCTGTAAAGACACGCTGGAGTTCAACTGCGAGCCACCGCCTTTTGGTTGCGTCAAGATCACTAATGATACCTTCTACTGTGAAGATGATATCTATAAATATATTTTTGACTGGACCAGCTGCTGGGATAAGGATATCAAATCGGCTATCGTCAACTACATCGATCCAGCTACGGGAACAGTGATTCCTCAACCGCTGACTTACAACCCGGCTGTTCCGCCGATGGGACAAGACACCGATACCCTTTGCTTTAGTAATTTAGGCAATGCTTCTCACCTGGAATTCCAGATCCAGTTTTTTGAAGACAGCTGCTGCTGGTGTTTCTCTGATACCATCAAGCTGGATATTCCGGAATGTCCCTGTGATTGTGATGATATTACTTATTTGCCGATGTTTACTGGTTCAGATACGACTTGCTGTTGGACATTGGATATTGATACCTTGTGTTTTGACAGTACCAAAGCCATTGAGCTAAATACACTGGGGGGCGTAAGTTTCTTAAGTGTTAATTCAGGTCCAGGCTGGTTGATGCAAACTCTGGGGAATACTACTACCCGCTGGTTCCCGGCACCTCCGCCGCCGGGGACAACTGTTATAGGGCCCGGACCAATAACCAACCAGATCCATTTTTGCCTGGATGATTATCAGTCACCCCTGATCAATCCGCAATTAGTAGAGGTAAATTGGATTGATATGCAGGACAGTATTTTCTGCCAGGATACCTTGGCGTTTGATTGTGATTACGAACCGGATACCTGCCTGGTGATCGTTGGCGATACGATCATTTGCCTGCCCGATGGCTCTTATGAATATCAATGGTCGATCTTTAATAAAAGTGCTTTTAATGTCACCAATGTATTGGTCAATACGAGTTATACCAATCCGCTGGGCGGTACGATCAGCCCACCGGGTTCTAATCCCGGCTCGTATTCCTTTCCTCAGTTTATTGGCTCGATGCAGACGGTCCAGATGCCGCCGGTCAATATCAGCAGTGTTTCGCCGGGAGACCAATTTTGCATCTATCCGTCTATTTACGATACGCAGTATAATCCCCCTTTTGGGAATTTCTGTTGCCTTGGCGATACGTCTTGCGTGACCATTCCGCCTTGTCCGCCGGATACGATGACAGCCGGGTGCTGTGATAGTTTATGGATTTATGGAGACGTCAACGATAATCGTCCGACAAAGATTAAGCATTTCAACGGGTATACCTACATCGCCAGTACCAAAACAATTGGAAACGACAGCTATGCGGTATTCTCCAAATTTGACGGTGTCGGAAATCTTCAGTGGGAAATTCAGTTGGATACGTTCAGCCAAATTCTGGATTTTGAGCGAACACCTGCCAATGAATTCTTATTGGTGGGAAGAAGTATGCCGGTTATAAGTGGTGGTGCATGGCAGGATAATCATTCCATTCTGGCAAGGGTAGATGATTTTGGAAGTGTAATCTTTGTGCGGGCTTATCCGAATTACGGAAGGGAAACCTTTACAAAAATTATCAGGCACCCCAATCCGCCGATTGCTGCCTTCCCGTATTATATCAAAGCCGTAGAAAACCAGGACAATACCGCCAATTCTTCTTTTGATGAATCGCATTTATACAACCTGGATGGGAATGGCACCATCAATTGGGGGGTCGAGTATACTTATACTTCCCCAAGTAACAATGTTGGAACAGATGACCAATGGGTAGGTCTGGCACCACTTCAAAATGGGAATCTTGTTATTTTGGGCGATTATGCTCCGGGCTTTTTTAATGGGATCTTAATTGAAGTGAGTGGATTAGATGGAAGTCCAGTTTTTACGTTCCAGACCGATGTAGATATGCGTCTTTCCGATGCTCTTCAATTGCCAAGTGGTCTGCTAGTTGTAGTTGGAGCCTATAATATTCCCAATTTTGATGGAGCGATATTGCTTATAGATCCTATCAACTGGACGGTTCTTGATGCTATCCGTTATCCCAACCAGGAAATTGGGTTGATCAGAGAAGTAGACCTTGACACCAATGGTGACTTATTCGCCGTAGGGCAGCGACCAAATGGATTACCAGTGATGTTGAAATACCAAGTCACAGGGGGCACTATCACAGAGATCGACAGTAAATATTTCATAGATGGAGAAACGGCCTTTACTTCTCCTACGATCTTTACGGATCCGGGGCTCAATCGCCTTTATTATGCGGATGCTCGTACCGACCATCCCTATATGTACGGTGATTATGATATTTTGCATGGTTCTTTTGACTTGAGTTTAACAGATACCTGTTTGGAGTTTATTGCATTACCACAAGTATTTAGTCCGGTTATGCTAACTCCTGCAACGACGGTTGATGTGGCCTACACCTTACCAACGCCTTTGATGTACTTTGATATCATTGATCCTGGCTATATGCATATGTATGTTTGTCCGGACACCCCGATGGTCTGTTGTGCTGACTCACTTGGTTTTATCAATGCCGTAGATAATGGGTTTGTCATCAATCAGTCCGGTTTGGTCGTGACTGTTGATAATCCGCTACTGGATAGTTGTTATCAGGTGAGCATTGACTGGGGAGATGGCCAGTTTGACCAGTTACCCGCATTTAATTTACCTTTTACGCACACCTATACTACGAGTGGTAACTATACAATTTGTATCTTGGTACAGGAAATCAATGATGATGGTACTTTATGTTGGGAACGCCAGTACTGTGATATGTTGGTAGGGACTGCTACCATTAATCTGGAGCAATCCGTTAGCATCATGCCCAATCCTACATTCGGTACTTTGATGGTAGAGTGGGATCAGGTATTATCTATAGAACAGATCAGGGTACGCGACCATTGGGGGAGAGCAGTGTTGGAAAACAGGATAGATCCAGGTGTTAAAATGACGACCTTGGAACTAAGTGAATTACCTCCTGGACTATATTTTATTGAGTTACAAACTACCGAAAACCAAACCATCTGGAAGAAGGTCGTTAAGCAATAAGCATGACTGAAAGTTGGAAATATTATTATTCTGTAGGAATGTCCAAATTACTTTTTGGACATTCCTTACTAACTTTTCTACTATGTTGTTTTGTAGTAACTAGTAAGGCTCAGGATTATGATTTTTTCCAATATACGGTAGAAGACGGATTGCCCACCAATTACGTGTATGGCGTAATCGAAGATGATGAGGGGTATATCTGGGCCTATACGGAGAATGGTATTTCTAAATTTGATGGGTATACCTTTAAAAACTATTCTACAAAAGATGGTTTGCCGGGCAATGATATTGTAAAGGCGGGTAAAGACAAACACGGTAAAATATGGTTTCGGGCATATCCCATGAAAAACCCTGGTTATATATATAAGGATTCAATTACTGTATTTGAAGACTTTGAATGTGCACATATGCAGATCGTTGAAGGAGAAATCGCCTACAGTTGTAGAGAACGGTTGTTTTTTGAAAAGGAAGGAGTGATAGAAACACGGCCTTTGGTCTCATACGATTCTTTTATACTCAATACCTATCCAAACCAATTCTCTTTAGACTCAGTAGCGCCGATTTCAAAGGTTTACAGCAAAGGGGAAGTTCGTAAGTATAATACTTTTACCATTAAAGGTGAGGATTCGATTTATTACTACCATATTAAAAATCACATTTATGCTCCTTGGTTGGGGGAATGGAAAGCGATTTATCTCAATGATTCAGGAATTATTTTATACCTGACGAACGGTACCGAGCGATATACTTTTGATCTTTCAGGGATGGATCTGGTTTTGGGCGGCATAAACGTGTATAAATTGCCTTACACGAGGAAGTTTATATTAACAAGTATACCAAATTACAGAGCTTTATTGATCGATATTGATCAAAATACGATTAAGTCGCTGCCGATGCCTGAGGGATTGGATGATCTAACTGTTTCCCATTTGATTTTACAACAATATGAACAACAATTTTTGTTGTCATCTGATCTTGGATTTATGCTCTACGATTTAGAGGGAAACCTCCTGGAGCATCATACATTTGGTCAGCTAGCCAATAAGCACTTTCTGTTAAATTCCTTTCTTGATTCCAAGGGGAATATATGGGTGGGAAGTCGGGATGGCGGTTTATTTATGGTTCCCCTTCAAAAACGAAAAACCAAGCTACTTAAAGGTATACAGGAAGATGATGCTACCTTTGAAGGATTTATCAAAGATGACAGAGGTAAACTGTTGGGTTTTACGGATAACTCCAGTACCTATGAGATTGGTGAACATCAGATAACCCTTCTTTTCCCTTTATCGAAAGCTAATCGGTTTCGGTCGGTTGTACCTACCCCTTTTGGTTCATTGGTGTCGACGACTGCTTTTAAGAGTTACTTCATTAAAAAAGGAGAAAGTCTAGACTTTGCCTCTATATTCCCATCCGAGGTGGTCAAATCACGTCTAAATAATCAGAATAGAATACTTTCATACCTTGATTTCAATAATTGCTTCTCTTCGACCTTTGACACGGACCAAAATGTCTTGTACGGAGTTTTCAATTCCGGGATTAAGATTTTAAAAATTTTAAAGGATAAATCTTTTGAATTTGAATTTCTTCATACTAGTGTAAATATTGTCTATTATGATTCTAGCCGAAAAAAAGTCTATCTCGGAGGGTCCGAAGGCCTTTTTGAATTGAAAGAGAGACGCAAGGTTCCGGCTATTCCAAATGATCCAAAACTTAGTGATATATCCAGTTTATACAGCACTCCCAAAAAACTATGGATAGGAACAGAAAGCAATGGTTTATTTGCCTATTTGGAAGAAAAAGACACACTTATTCAGGTATTGGAGGCTGCAATGATCAGGAAAATCCGCCCAGATAGCCATTCCTCCATACTTGTAGCTACCAATGAAGGGGTATTTGGTATTTCTTTCCATCAATGGATACCAGCGATAACAGCCCAGTATACCAAAAAAGACGGGCTCATAACTAATGAAGTAATGGATGTTTTTGCCGATGATCGTCAGCATATTTTTGTGGCAACAAATGGGGGCGTACACCGAATAGACCGAAACAACAATAAGAAAAGTATTCCGGAGCCAACAGACCTGAAGATAACCCGTATGCTGGTCAATAAAGAAGAACTGCCTGTTTCAGAAGGTTTAGATTTGGGGTATTTGGAAAATAATATTGAATTGAACTTTCAATTATTATCGTTTGCTAGCAATAAGAAGATCACCTATTACACCCGCCTTTTACCCTTAGAAAAGGAGTGGCGGAAAACTGCAAATCGAAGCGTTTTTTATCTGGATCTTGAACCGGATGATTACGTGTTTGAACTAAAAGCTGAGGATGTATATGGTAATGAAGTGGTACACCCGCCTGTTAAATTAGCCATACACGCCCCTTTCTGGCAAACCCTCTGGTTTAGAGGGGGAGCGGCATTTCTATTTCTGGCAGGAGTATTGGCCTTCACGGTGCAGAGAGACCGAAAACAAAAGAATAAATTAGAAAAAGAAAAAGCCCTCAGTCGTCAAATGGCGGAGCTGGAGTTATCAGCGATTCGAGCTCAAATGAATCCGCACTTTGTGTTTAATGCACTAGGAGCCATTCAATACTATGTTCAAACCAACGAAGTAGAAACAGCAGATGAGTACCTCACTCAATTTGCGCTGCTCATGCGGAAGTTTCTGGATAGCACCAAAGAAAAATTTATACCGCTTAAACAAGAAGTTGAATTGCTTAGGCTATACACGAATCTCGAGCAGGTTCGGTTTGAGGGCGTATTTAAGGTTGATATTGCTGTTCAGGAAGGATTGCTCATGGAAGATTATCATTTGCCATCCATGCTAATCCAACCCTTTGTGGAAAACGCCATTAATCACGGGCTACATGAACGAAGAGATGGGAAAGGACTTTTAGAAATTCGTTTTTTTGACCAGGATAGAGCGTTGATTTGTGAAATTCGAGATAACGGTGTCGGCAGGAAAAATGCTCAAAAATGGAAAAGAAAAGGGCATAAATCAAAAGGGATGACGATTATAAATGATCGGATCAAAACCCTCAAACAGTCCGGTATTGCCGAGATTTCCGTTGATGTTAAAGATGTACACCCGGAGGAAGAAAAATATCCGGGAACATGTGTTGCGATCACTATTAAAAACCAGGAAAATGAATAATTACAAAGCATTGATTGTAGATGATGAGCCTAAACTGAGAAAAGTATTGGAGTTCAAATTAGCCAAATATTGTCCGGATATCCAGTTAGTCAGTACAGCGGGCAACGCCGAAGAGGCTTTCACCGAGATTAAGAACTTGAAGCCTGATATTATTTTCCTGGATATTTCCATGCCTGGTGAATCCGGATTTGATTTATTGAACCGCTTCGATTCCATCGATTTTGAAATCATTTTCGTAACCGGTTTTAATGATTATGTGTTAGATGCCTTGAAAGTTAGTGCGGTAGATTATTTGTTGAAACCAGTCGTGACAGCTAATTTGGTAGCTGCTGTAGAAAAAGCGAAGTCGCGTATTGAAGACAGGCAAAAAGTAAAGATGTATCATGTCTTAATGCACAATATTAACCACCTGGGGGAGCAGGATTCCAAAATTGCCATTCCGGGCGTCAATTCTTATGATTTTGTCAAGATCTCGGATATCATCCGGTTGGAAGGCTGGCAGAAATATACCCGGATTTATTTGATGGACGGTAATTGTATAACCAGTTCTTACAACCTTGGCGTTTTTAGAGAAATGTTGTCGGGCTATGATTTTTTCAGTACTCATAAATCTCACTTGATCAACATCAAGATGATCAGTCGGTATCTGAAAGAAGGCACGGTAATCATGTCGGATCATTCGGAAGTGCCTGTTGCCAGGAGAAAGCGGGAGGAATTTGCTGAGCAGGTACTCAAAGATTTTTTAATGAAATAAGCTTATACGTGAAGTTGAGAATATAATTTTGGTCTTTTAAACCCAAAGCGCGTAGCGATTTTAACCTATTTAGAAAAAGATATACCGAAATAGTTCAGGCCCGTAGGGACCGACACCAAACGGAAGGGTGAAGCCCCATAAATAGGTGGAAATGATCAATGGAAATGGAACAATCTACCCGTGGAGGTGCCAGTCGCTATGCGCCTGGTCAATTGGTCCTGTAAATTTGGCTACAGAGGTTGTAATCGCTACGCGCTTACTTGGAACCAACGTGCTTTTCTTTGATACAGGCTACAGAGGTTGATAATCGCTACGCGCTTACTTGGAACCAACGTGCTTTTCTTTGATACAGGCTACAG
>CAZHOV010000117.1:0-17640 GCA_964534315.1 uncultured Saprospiraceae bacterium
TGGATACCATAAAGGATCGCCTTCCGGTCTGGAAAAAGGAGTATTATGCTAGCGATCATCCAATATAATGCAGGCAACACACGCTCGGTCTTGAATGCGATGAAGCGTTTGGGCGTGGAGGCGGTTGTGAGCAATGATGCCGAGACAATTCGGCAAGCAGATCAGGTGATTTTTCCTGGGGTGGGGGAGGCCAATACCACTATGAAGTATCTCAAAGAAAAGGGGTTGGATGTGTTAATTCGGTCTTTGGAGCAACCCGTGTTAGGGATTTGTCTGGGCATGCAGCTATTATGTAACCATTCTGAAGAAAACGATACGGTTTGTTTGGGGATTATTCCGCATGAGGTCAAACGGTTTATTCCCGGCATTACCGGAAAGGTGCCACATATGGGATGGAATAGTATAAATGTGCTACCTGATCGAACGTTTCCGGATGCTTCAGTAGATGGCAACTTTTTCTACTTTGTTCATAGTTATTATGTGGATACCGGGCGATACACAACGGCGGTTACGGATTATATTCACCCATTTAGTGCGACCCTTCAGAAGGATAATTTCTTTGCCACCCAATTTCATCCGGAGAAGTCGGGAAAGGTTGGGGAGCAGCTATTAAAACAATTCCTAAATATATAAATTCAACCCACCCGTTTCAACGGTGGGAATATAGCAAAAAACATCATGGAAATCATCCCTGCAATTGACATCATCGAAGGTAAGTGTGTTCGCCTAACCCAAGGCGACTATCAACAGCAAAAAGTATATGCAGAGGATCCCCTGGAGATAGCCAAACAGTTTGAAGAAGCTGGTTTGAAAAGACTTCATTTAGTAGATTTGGATGGAGCTAAAGCCAAGCGGATGGTCAACCAGAATGTCTTAAACCGGATACATCAACACACCAGGTTGACCATTGATTTTGGGGGCGGTATAAAAACCGATGAAGATATTCAAATCGCTTTTGAAATGGGAGCAGCACAGGTAACGGTAGGTACGATTGCGGTAAAGTCTCCCGAGCTATTCTTAGGTTGGTTAAAAACATATGGAGCGGAGAAGCTTATTCTGGGAGCAGATGTCAAGGATGGATTTATCGCTACTCATGGTTGGAAGGAGTTGAGTGAGATGGAAATTCTGTCGTTTTTAGACTATTATTTGAAAGAAGGGATTGAATATGTGTTGTGTACCGATATTTCCAAAGACGGGATGTTGAGGGGTAGTGCAATTGGATTGTATGAAGAGATTCTACAGACCTTTCCAACGATTAAATTGATTGCCAGTGGAGGGGTGACAACCATGGAAGAGTTGAGAACACTTAAAGAGATCGGTTGTTACGGGGCGATCATAGGAAAAGCTATTTATGAAGGTAAATTATTATTAGAAGATTTAAAATCGCTTCAAGATGCTCACTAAGCGGATCATTCCTTGTTTGGACATTAAAGACGGGCGAACGGTAAAAGGGGTTAATTTTCTTCAGTTGCGAGATGCGGGTGATCCGGTAGAATTGGGGATTAAGTACAGTAGGGAAGGGGCGGATGAGTTGGTTTTTTTGGATATCACGGCAACTAAGGAGAAACGAAATACCACTATTCCGTTGGTTCGGGAAATTGCCAGGCATTTGAATATTCCGTTTACCATAGGTGGAGGGATCAGCACGATAGAAGATGCAGAGCGGTTATTAGCTGCGGGGGCAGATAAGATCTCTGTGAATTCTGCTGCGGTCAGGAATTCTGATTTGATTGATGCCATTGCTAAGAATTTTGGAAGTCAATTCTTGGTGGTTGCTATTGATGCAAAGAATGAATCGGGTACGAGGCAAGTGTACATAAGTGGAGGACACAAACGGACGGACAAGGAATTATTGAGTTGGGCGAAGGAATGTCAGGAAAGAGGTGCTGGCGAGATTTTATACACTTCAATGGATCACGATGGGTCAAAACAGGGGTTTGCTATTGAAATGAACCGGAAATTATCCGAAGCCTTAACGATCCCAATCATTGCTTCTGGCGGTGCGGGAGCTAAAGCGCATTTTGTGGACGTTTTTACAGCGGGCAAGGCCGATGCAGGTTTGGCGGCTAGTATTTTTCATTACAATGAAATACCGATTCCGGAATTAAAAGCTTATTTGTCCGAAAAAGATATTCCTGTAAGGATTTAGAAGAATTAGTAATGAATAATGTGAAATGATGAAAGAACCAATAGAAATAATAGATTTTGAAAAAGGTAGCGGTTTGGTGCCGGCCATTGTCCAGGATGTCTCGACGAGGAAGGTGTTGATGTTGGGATATATGAATCGGGAGGCATTGGAAAAGACCTATGAGATTGGCAAAGTGACATTTTTCAGCCGCAGTAAAAACAGGCTTTGGACAAAGGGAGAGGAGAGTGGAAACTTTCTGGAATTGGTGGAAGTAAAAGTCGATTGCGATAAAGATACGCTTTTGGTGTATGCCAGGCCAGTTGGTCCGGTTTGTCATACGGGTAGCGACACCTGTTTTGATGAGACGAATGCTTCGATCGACTTTTTGTATCGATTAGAAGAAGTGATCCAGGCCAGGAAAGATAATCCTTCTGAAGGTTCTTACACCACAAGTCTGTTTAACAAAGGCGTGAAAAAGATCGCTCAGAAGGTAGGCGAAGAGGCGGTAGAATTAATCCTGGAAGCCCAGGATGATCAAGACGAACTTTTTTTAGCTGAGGCAGCCGATTTGATGTATCATTATCTGGTGCTTTTGGCGGCGAAGGGATTTACGGCGAGCGATGTAGTTAACGTGCTGAAAGAGAGGCATGAAGGGTAGGCCTAATTAGGTGTGGCACACCTATAGATGTGCCACACCTATAGGTGGGGCACGACCGCTACTCCCTTTTCCAAAAAAAATCCCGTAAATTAGACCGACAAACAAACCAATATCCATGCTTACTAAAGCTTATATCTCTACGCCTATTGGTACTTTTGAAATGATTAGTAGTGATCTGGGGATTCGTCAACTCCACCTGGTGGATGAACGGGAAGAAGCGATTCCTGAAGAATTGTCGGCGGCAGCGGCTCAATTGAAAGAATACTTTGATAAAAAGCGGACGACCTTTGATGTGAAACTGGATTGGTCGGGGGCTTCGGAGTTTTATGTGGAGGTGTGGAAGGAACTGCTCAAGGTGCCTTATGGACGTACGACGACCTACTCTGCCATTGCTGAGAAATTAGAAAATCCAAGAGCTGTTAGGGCTGTAGGGTTGGCCAACAAATACAACCCGATCGCTATTATAGTCCCTTGTCACCGGGTGATTGCCAAGAGTGGTGACCTGCAGGGCTATTTCTATGGGGTGGATGTCAAACGAAAATTACTAGAACTTGAAAATCCTATGAGTTTTGCCCAGCAGGGCAGCCTGTTTTAAACGATAAATCACTTATGCAATACCAAGCAACGCTCGAATTTGCTCAGCAGCAAGACGCTGCTGATCCGTTACGTTCTTACCGAGATCAATTTTATTTTCCCCAACATAAAGGGCATGACACGATCTATTTTTGTGGAAATTCACTGGGGCTTCAACCAAAACGAGTAGAGAAAGCACTATTACACGAATTAGAACATTGGAAAACCCATGGCGTAGAAGGACATTTTAAAGGGGAAATGCCCTGGATGTATTACCATAAGTTTCTGCAATCCCAATCGGCTCATGTGGTGGGAGCTAAAGAAGAGGAGGTGGTGGTGATGAATACCTTGACCACCAATTTACACCTGATGATGGTCTCTTTTTACCAGCCTACCAAAAAAAGATTTAAGATCATTATGGAGGCGCATGCCTTTCCCTCTGATCAATATGCCGTAGAGACCCAGGTGAAGTTTCATGGGTTTGATCCGGTAGATGCGATTGTGGAGGTTGCCCCGAGAGCAGGAGAAGAAACCTTGCGGACCGAAGATATTTTGGAAACGATTCGACACCATGGCGAAGAGACTGCTCTAGTCATGTTTGCCGGGGTGAATTATTACACTGGGCAATTCTTTGATCTAAAATCGATTACCGAAGCTGCTCATGGAGTAGGTGCCCAAGCCGGGTTTGATTTGGCCCATGCCGCTGGGAATATTCCAATGAAATTGCATGATTGGAATGTTGATTTTGCAACCTGGTGTAGTTATAAATATTTAAATTCTGGTCCCGGTGGGCCAAGTGGCGTGTTTGTGCATGAGCGTCATGGCAATAACCCTGATCTTCCTCGATTTGCCGGTTGGTGGGGACACGATGAAGAGCACCGTTTTTTGATGGAAAAAGGCTTTATTCCGATGAAAGGAGCGGCAGGGTGGCAGTTGAGCAATGCACAAATCTTTAGTTTTGCAGCCCATAAGGTGGCGCTGGATATGTTTGAGAAGGTGGGTATGCATGCTTTGCGGGAGAAGAGCATCGCACTGACCGGATACCTGGAGTTTTTAATTCAGCAATTGAATAAAGAAGGACATCAATACAACATCATCACACCGAAAACAGTCAAAGACCGGGGTTGTCAATTATCTATTTTAACCGATGCAAGGGGCAAAGAACTCTTCGATTACCTGACGCATAATGGCGTAGTAGCCGACTGGCGCGAACCCAATGTTATTCGGGTAGCCCCTGTACCTTTTTACAATAGTTTTGAAGATGTGTATAAATTTGCGCAACTATTGAAACGATAATGGGAAAAATAGGGTTGATGGGGAAACGATAGTAACCTAAACCCATTAAATTACCATGTTTGCCCGAACTTTACAACTCTACAAAGATTCTTTCAAAGGATTATCGCAGCCCGTATGGATCATTTCAATTGTGATGTTGATCAACCGAAGCGGGACGATGGTACTCCCTTTTCTTACCGTTTACCTTACAACAAAATTGGGATTTACCCTTGCTGAAGCCGGATTAGTAATGGCATTCTTTGGAGGCGGATCTGTTTTAGGATCGTATCTTGGAGGGCGACTAACGGATAAATTTGGCTATTATCCGGTGCAATTTTGGAGTATTGTGTTGGGAGGACTCATGTTTTTCCCGCTTTTATTACTAACCCAATTAGCGCATTGGTGTATTGCTACCTTTCTATTGGCAACGGTAGCCGATGCGTTTCGTCCGGCAAGTATGACGGCTATTGCGGTATACAGTAAAGAACATAACCGTACCCGAGCCTATACATTGGTAAGACTTGCCATTAACCTGGGGTGGGCTATTGGACCCGTAATTGGGGGATTACTGGCAGCTACCGTTGGGTACAGTTGGTTATTTATCTTTGACGGCCTGACTTGTGTTGCGGCAGGAATATATTTGCGCATGGCATTGAAAGAAAAGAAGCAAAAAATTTCGGAAAATGACAAGGCTGTTGAAACGGTACCTTCAACTTCGGTAAGATCAGCCTACAAAGACGGATGGATATTGCTATTTCTAGCGTGTAATATTTTCACAATGATCGCCTTTATGCAGCTATTTTCTACCTTACCTGTCTATTTTAAAGATCATTTTTTGATGAATGAATTTCAAATAGGGCTCGTCATGTCGATCAATGCACTATTGATCTTCGGTACGGAGATGCCATTGATCTACAAGTTAGAAAATAAGGCTAATAAGCTGCGTATAATTGCTATCGGTACATTATGCATCGGTTTGTCTTTCCTGGTGTTCAACATAATCGGTTGGATAGGAGTAGTGATCATTTCCATACTATTTATCACCATAGGAGAGATGTTAAATATGCCCTTTTCTAATACTATCGTGGCTGAGCGGGCCAACGAAAAGAACCGGGGACAGTACATGGGGCTATTTACGATTTCCTATTCAATAGCTCATATTTTTGCTCCGATCCTGGGTACAGGAGTAGCAGATTACTACGGTTGGACAGCCGCCTGGTACCTGCTCTTTGGATGCACAATGCTTTCCTTTGGCGGGCTTCTGTATCTTGAGCAGCTTAGAGGGAAAATGGGGGTTGATACAACTGTCGAGTCGGCACAACCCATTGAAGTGGAGGGATTAAATTCATAGGATAAAGGGGAAAGTAACAGGGAACAAGGGATGCCCTTATCACAAAGCGTTACATCTCCCCGTAAAATGGCACCAAGATAATCATAGCGGAGCGACCATTAACCGGATAAGGAAGGCTCATGAGGCATTAAAGGATTTCTTTGACGAGGGGTTTATGTATTTCTATACCATCACTCGGTTCTTATTTTCCTTTGCAGCTATGGTTTATTTCACGCCTTTGTTTGGCGGGGTAGCATTACTTTTTGGCATATTGATCATGTGGATCATTTTCAAGTTTGATAAACCGTTTATTGAAGCTACCAAAGAGGTGAATGAAGGGGAGCATGTTGTTTCTTCCACGCTATTTGATAGTCTTTCCAACATCAAACCGCTCAACGCATCAATGATGCTTACGAAGAACATCATCTGCTAGAACCCTCTACGGAAATGCAAGAAGCCTGGAAGACTATTGACATTGAAATGCTCAACTTTTCTCACAACGAAGAAAAGCATCATTCGAAGGTTACTCAGGGTCTAAAAGATGTGGACATTCATATCGCAAGGGGAAAGAAGATTGCTTTGATCGGAGAGAGTGGTAGTGGAAAAAGCACTTTACTCGCTTTACTCAGAGGATTGTATGGAGCGAACCCTTCTACTGCCGTTTATATTGACAGCAAAGAGGAGATTCTGGAAGTTTGCCAATTAGCTCATTTTGAAGAAGTTGTCCGGCAGCTTCCAAAAGGCTTGCAATCGAATATTCAGGAAAAGGGGGTGAACTTATCCGGAGGGCAGAAACAACGCCTGGCTTTGGTAAGAGGGATATTAGCAGCGAGAGAAAGTAACATTGTATTACTAGACGAGCCAACGAGTAGTGTTGATCCGAAGACAGAAATGATTATTTTTGATAAGTTGTTCGAAGCCTTCAAGGAGAAGGTAATTGTTGCCTCCTTACACCGATTGCATTTGCTGACCAAATTCGATTACATTTACCTATTAGAAAACGGACAGGTGTTAGATGAGGGAACTTTTGAAGAATTGAGAATGAATAGCCCCGTTTTTCAGGAGCTTTGGAGGCATCAGGAGGAGGCTCATTAAGTGTGGCACATCTATAGGTGTGCCACACCTATAGGTGGGGCACACTTAATGGCAATATATTGTTATTTAAAACTTATTGTATTCCACTTAAACCAGCAAAAAATGACCATAGAGTTGCTACAAACCGATATCACTAAACTAGCAGTCGATGCCATTGTCAATGCCGCTAATTCTTCATTATTGGGAGGTGGAGGGGTTGACGGTGCGATCCATAAGGCGGGCGGCAAAGCTATATTGGAGAAGTGTATTCAGATTAGAAATCGGCAGGGCGGCTGCGAGACGGGAGAAGCCGTCATTACTACTGCCGGGAATATGCCCGCTAAAAAAGTGATTCACACGGTAGGTCCTGTCTGGAAGGATGGCCACTCCGGAGAGCCAAAAAAACTCCGTAATTGTTATATCAATTCCCTGAGGCTCGCCGAAGAAAATAACCTAAAGACGGTAGCTTTTCCAGATATTAGCACCGGCATATATGGCTATCCTAAAGAGGCTGCCGCTCAAGTTGCTATTGATGCGGTAAGGGGCTATGAAAGTGCTATAATAAAAAAAGTGGTTTTTGTTTGTTTTGATGCGGAGAATTTTGAGATATATGGTGAGATTTTGGGATAAGACAGATGTAGTTTATTTAAGAGAAATTAGAATACTAAAATAGTCAAAAATATTAATATAAAGTGCTAGTTATCAGCGTTTTTTGGAGGCTAAGAAATGTGTGGCACATCTATAGGTGTGCCACACCTATAGGTGGGGCACAAAAAATACAGCCTCACTTATTTTTTCTTCCCTTCTCTTCTGTATCTTCCCTTACTCAACATGACTAACAATTTCTCCTTCCACTAGCCCCTTCTACTTCGCCTTCAGTGCACTAGCAGGTGCGGCAGGCGTTATCGTTCACCTGGTCATAGCCTTAATTGGCAAACCTAAACACCTTGACTCTGAATTATAATAGAATGCAAATAAAACAAATTAAGCGGATATCCGCAGATAATAAAATATATTGTCCTGAAAATTGGTTACTTTAGGACTTGGATTATGTGTCATTCCGTCCACATTATCTTTAATGCGGGACGGAATAACTCATGTTTGATATTTCTTTATTCCATTTGTCAGTACTATATGCAACTCAAACACCTCTACCTTTTCTTAGCTATCCTGGGCACGATCATTCCACTCTGGCCATTTACCAAGTTTTTAATAGAATATGGATTTAATCTTGAGCTTATGTTCAGATTAATGTGGGTTAATGAAATTGCTTCTTTTTTCACCTGGGATGTGATAGTTTCTAGTTTTGCCATGATTATTTTCATTGTAGTAGAATCCAGGAAACTAAAAATAAAAAATAGCTGGTTATTTATTTTTTTTAATCTGACCGTTGGGGTTTCATTGGCGCTGCCAGCTTTTCTATATGCCAGGTGTCTGGTAAATGAAAAATGAATAAAATAAAAAGTATATGAAAATTAAGCCTTCTCTCGTTTTTAATTTTAGCCTTTATTATTTTTTGCTTTCTTTTTCTTTTTGTCTTGCTCAATCTCAAAATTGGAATACTACAACTCAAAATGAAATTGAAAAGGTAGAGCAGGGATTAACCCGCGATTATGTATTGACCAAAGACGATTCAACCTTTTCTATTGAAGAGCGCATGAAACACCATAAAGTGCCAGGGTTGAGTATAGCGGTGATCGATAATTACGAAATCCGATGGGCTAAAGGATATGGATGGGCAGATAAAGAGGCCGGGCGCACCGTGACCCCCGAAATCCTCTTTCAGGCAGCTTCCATGAGCAAGTCTGTCCACGCCCTGGGAGTTTTAAAACTGGTGCAAGCAGGAAAACTCGACCTGGATACAGACATTAACAACTATCTGACTTCCTGGGAATTCCCCTACAGCAAAAAAACGGGAAAGAAAAAGATTACCCTCGCTCATTTGCTGACGCATACTGCCGGATTAAGCGTAAGTGGTTTTCCGGGCTATCAGCAAGGAGAAAAAATACCAACCACCAAGGAAATCCTAAATGGAAAGAAGTCGGCTAATACTGATAAAGTTAAATCCGAATTCGAGCCCGGACTCAAATTTCAATATTCAGGCGGCGGAACGGTGGTTTCCCAGCTTATTTTGGAAGATCTCACCGGCATGCCCTACGACCAGTATATGCAAGAGGAAGTATTAAATGCGCTGGGTATGCAGGTAAGCTCTTTCCAACAGCCCCCAGCTTCTGCTAAAAAAGAGCTTCTTGCTACCGCCTACTGGGCGCAGGGGGAGCCGCTGGAAGGTCAATATCATATCTATCCGGAAAAAGCACCTGCCGGATTATGGACCAACCCCACTGAATATGCCCGATTTATCATTGAAATTCAGAAAGCTTTGGCTGGTAAGTCGGAGCAATTCATCTCGCAGGATCTGGCAAAGAAGATTATGCAGCCGATAGTAGAAAATACCAATACCGGATTAGGGGTATTTATTGAGGATCGAAACGGCTCTGTTTATTTTAATCACGGTGGCTCTAATGAAGGCTTCAAATGCCAATATTGCGGCAGTATGGAGGGTGGAAAAGGAGTGGTGATCATGGTTAATTCCGAAAACTTCGATATTGTCGGAGAGGTGCTCAACAGCGTCGCCCGGGCCTATAACTGGAAAGGAATGTATTATCCCGGCATCATAGAGCCTGCTCAACTATCAAGTGAAAATATCGCTCCACTGCTTGGGGAGTATGCCTACAGTTCAGGCAGAACAGCTTCTATTATTCAAAAAGAAAATAAGTACTTTTACGTCAATACTGCCGGAAAAGAGCTGGAATTGATCCCCGAATCGAATCGGGTCTTTTTGCTCAAACTGGTAGCCGCCAAGATCGAATTTCGGGAAAACGAATCGGGACAAGTAGACCGGCTGGTGTTTATCCAGAGTGGAGTGGAGCAAGTGGGGAAGAAGTTGTAAATAATTCACTGCTCCCTCTTAAACAACGCAAACACGATCTGCCCGATATACCCGCCCAGCACACTCTCCACCAAAGCGATCCAGAAATTCATGCCGGAATAGGAGAGATTGCCGGCCGCTTTGTTTTCCATGAAAATGATGAGCAGAAAGGCGTAGATCGGAAAGAGCCAATACGAAAACGTGACTAAAGGACCTGCCATATATCGCGGTACGGGATCACGATCTTTGGACTGCCTCAGGTAGTCGGCAATCATCACCGAAATATAGGCAGCAAAGGCGGGAGCTAAAAGGGTGGCAGTCGACTGAAATTGCTCCTGAGAAAATCCGCCTGTTGTCCAGTGATACCAAAGTCTGACTAAAACACCGGCTTTAATGATGCAAAGCAGGTAAAACACCCGCTTTTTAAACGTCGATTCAACCATCAGCTTTCTGCCCTTCTTAGCGCGTACAGGCTGCTCTGGAAGATGGGATACCCAACTGATCAGGTGATGGGTTAATTGAGCGTGTTTGGTTGAATAGTCTTCATAATTCAAGAGTCCTCTATTCCAATTATCATGGTGGGTTTTTAGCTGGCTATTGAGTCCTAACAAGCCATTGGCAATGTCTTCCAGGCCACAATAGGTCGCATATTCCAGCGCTGCCGAAGCCGCTTGTTCTAATTGGCCAGCTGTAATATCCTCCCGGATCGATTGGATGGTGTGGTCCATAAGGTGCTAGTCTGGTTGAAGGAATTGTTTAAGTTCTCGACCGAATTGTTTGGCGTACGGCTCCAGGAAGTCATCTTCAAAATCAGGATCCATATCCATGTAGCCACTCTTGCGGGGGCGATAGACACCAGAGCCATATTTCCCGGTGAGTTTAATCTTCAAAAGATACCCTTCATTGGTGGGGATGTAGTTAATTTCAAACTCCAACCGTTCGCGCCGCATATCGTTGCAGGGGCCCCACCACAGTTCAACAAAATCACACCACAGGGATTGCCGCTCATCGGTGAGCACTTCGCGGCAGAGGTCTTCCACAACAAAAGACATGCTGTAGGCCGTCTCATCTATTTCCTTAATCGTTGGATTACGCTCCTCGCAGTTAGGCTTCTCATTACGCTCATATTTTTTCCGGGCATAGTTCAGGATTTTCTCAAAGACCGCTTTAGAGCTCTCTTTATAATTTAAAGACGCTTGTTGCGCATAGTTGGATCCGCTGATATTCCTGAGTTGGATCGGTATATCTATGTTCTGGGCTTTACAGTTATTGACCCTCGATTTTTTCTGAAGCTGCCCGTTTTCTTCCCATAGCCACACATAAAAGCATGGATTGTATCCGCCTTTGGGAGTCGGTACATATACCTGGATATTTCCTTGGGCAGGAGGAATTTCCATGTACCGGATAAACGTATTGTAAAGGGTTTCTTCCAGGGTAAGGTCTTCCTGAAGCAGCAGATATTTCTGTTGCAGCTCATTCCAGATAGAAGCAGCCGAATCTGGATTATACGTTTTGAGATTTAGCCACAATTCCAATTCCGTTCCATTACGGGTGATCTCTATTTTATTGACAGCGAGTACTTCCCCCATCCCCTTTTTATTCAGCCAATGCTGATAAAGCCGTGCTTTTTTTCTAAAAAGCGTATCGCTATCGCCGATATAGTCTTGTGCCTGGATAGAAATAAAAAAGAGCGAAAAGAAGAATACGAAAAAGGTTTGTCTGTTCATTTGATAAAATTTGGTAACTATTGGGAATAAAACAAAATTAAGTAAAAAAGAAGGGTTTTTAAAATATTGAGCCTCTCCCCGGCCCTCTCCTCCGGGGAGGTGTTATGCGGGATAATGTTATGATAAAAATAACGACAGAAAGTTGTGACTTTATTGGAATTTTTTTTTAATCCCAAAGGGATTGAATATGTATAGCCCCCAATGATAATTGGGGGTGTTAAGAATGGGCGCGTTTCAACCCTTTCGGGGTTGAATGATGGCACAGTCTCGTGAACTATTCAACCCCTGGCCGGGGTTGTCAGGTCGCGTTCCTTATCACCCGGCATTTCATACCGGGCTATACACCTTTTATCCCTTTAGGATAAACCAAGTGATATCATCTTTTTGTCGCTTTTTATTATACAATATTTTATCTTATGCCAGGAAGCTAGGAGGGGCCCTAAATAAAAACCAAATTTCCACCATAACTCCCTTAAAACATTTTTAATATATATGAATTTAAATTATCTTAGTGTAGAACAGATCATTTTGTAAAAAAAATCAACCCACATTTTTATAGTATGATATAGTAAAGGCAAACGTCCTTTACTCATAATGAAAAGTTTATAAAATCCAGCTCCAAATGAAATATATACCTTTTACTCTACTCCTTTTATCTTTTTCCTTTTCCCTTTCTGCTCAGGAGCATCTACGCCAGGGTAAAGACTATGCCTACTTCTTTTACGCCGATTACTTCAGCAACGGCTGGCAATCCCTGCCGGAAACCAAAACAGAGGTGCAGGCTTTAGCAAAAGAATTGCAGGACAATTACAACTTCCAGGTAAAGATCATCGAGTTTCAATCGAAACAGCAGGTAAAAAATGAAATAACCCGCATCAACGAGCAGTCCCAAAAAGGCGATCAGGTGTTATTTTTCTTTTCTTCGCATGGGGCCTATAACAAAGCCAGCGATGAAGGCTTTTTGGTGCCTTCGAATGGCTTACTCAACGATCCTTACGGCGACACCTGGATCAGCTATGCAGAATTGGGCCGCCGTATCACCCTGAGTCCTGCCAAACACGTCCTCCTGACGCTCGACGCCTGCCATTCCGGCGCATTTGGTAATCGTTGGAAAGGAGGCCCAGACGGGACACCCTGGGAAAAAGAAGAGACCTGTGAAGAAAAAGTAAAAAGCGCTTTGAAGTATAAAAGCCGCCTGTATTTTACCTCCGGGAGTAAGGAGCAGCGCACCCCTGCCAACTCCCTATTTGCCAGCCGCTTTTTAGCTTGCCTGAGGAAGGAGGCGGGCAGAGGAGTGATCTCCACTAATGAAATCCGCTATTATCTGGGCTCTATCGAAAACCCGGAGCCTGAGGGCGGCACCTTCAAAAGTAACCACGAAGAGGGTGGCGACTTTATCTTTGTGCATAAAAATGCCTGCCGCCCTGCTTTAAATATCGGCAATGCACAACAGGATCAACAAGCCTGGCAAGCCGCGGAGCGAGCCGATACGAAAGATGCTTATCTCAACTACAAGCGAGATTATCCCAATGGTGATTTTATCCCTTTAGCGAACAGAAAACTAGAAGTCATCCGGAAAAAAGAGCAGGAAATTGTGGATTGGCAAAACGCGAAAGCCAAAAATACTCCTGAAGCTTACCAGCAATTTATTGATGATTACTCCAATAGCGCTTACATAGAAGTAGCCCGGATTAAAATGGAAGCGGCTAGAGACCTTGAGGAGCCAAGGAAGGAAAAGGAGGAGGCAGTAGATATCCCGCCCCACTTCATCCCAGTAAAAGGAGGAACGTTTGAGATGGGTAGTAAAAAAGGTGATGATGATGAAAAACCCGTTCATACCGTTACCCTCAGTGATTATCAACTGGCTCGATACGAAGTCACCAATGAGGCATTTGTGAAATTTTTGAATGATGCACCGGTAAAAGTATCTGGGGAGGACATAGAGTTAAATGGAAATGTAATTTATGAATTGTACCAAGATAGAATTGAAAGGAGTGGAAATACTTTTTCAGTCGTTTCTGGGTATGACCAGCATCCCATTGTTTATGTTACCTGGTATGGAGCGGTAGAATACTGCAACTGGTTAAGCAAAAAACATCGCTACCAACCGGTGTATACCATAAATGGTACCAACATAGAAGCGGATTGGAAGGCCAATGGCTATCGCTTACCTACAGAAGCAGAGTGGGAGTATGCGGCAAGGGATCGAGGTGGTGATCTTACCTGGGCCGGGACTTCTTCTGAATCAGTGCTTCGTCAATATGCAAATTATTCTGGAGATGAAGATGGTTATAGTAATACAAGTCCTGTAGGTGCATTAAAATCTAATGGGTTAGGATTATATGATATGAGCGGCAATGTTTGGGAATGGTGTTGGGATTGGTACGGGGATTATCCAAATAAGACACAGGGAGATCCTAAAGGGCCAACTAGTGGCTCGCCCCGCGTGTTTCGCGGCGGTAGCTGGATCCTCCACGCCTCTCGCTGCCGCTCAGCCAATCGCAACTGCTGGTACCCGATCAGCAGGAGCTTCAGTTTGGGCTTCCGGTTGGCCCGCAGTCAATAATTGGGCTTTCCATTTCCATCTTGAGCAATAGGAGCATGGAGGGCTTTTCCTATAACGAAGGCTGCGGTAGCGCCTGAGTGTAGGGAAAGGACGAGATGCGAATAAAAATTTACAGTTACGCTATTCTCTATTATCGACTTTAGTCGACATTACTACCCCACAGTGAAGGACGATGCCTTCACTGTCGCGAGTGAAGGCAACGTCCTTCAAAACACGTAGTGAAGGCAACGTCCTTCACTAACGATCCAACCACTCCTTAAAATCCCCCACCTTCTCCCTGCTCACCAAGATCTTTTCCCCGTTGGCATCCCACAATTGTACCTTCAACCGGCTATTGGTGTAGGAGGTGATCTTTTCAATGGCGCCGAAGGCGGTGATGAACTTGCGGTTGAGGCGGAAAAAGCGGGCCGGATCGACCAGGTGTTCTACCTCCTCCAGCTTGTAATCGATAGCGTGCTTCTTGCCGTCGTTGGTTTTGAGCCAGGTGGTTTTGTGCTCGCTGAAAAAATAGGCAATGTCTTCTACCGGCACGCCAAGGAGCTGATGGCCAGCTTTTACCATAAAGCGACTCTTGTACTTTTTCTGTCGGGTGATCATGCGGGCGGCTTCCCGGATGATCTGGAGATCAGGGGCGGCATGCTGAGCGGCGTACTGGTGGAACTGCTCAAAGGCGGCCTCTAACTCTTCACTATCAATGGGCTTTAAGAGGTAATCTATACTGTTGACTTTAAAGGCCTGTAAAGCATACTCATTGTAGGCGGTCGTGAAAATAACGGGGCTCTTGACGGGTACTTTTTCAAATATCCTAAAACTCAGTCCGTCGGCCAGTTGAATGTCAAAAAAACATAGATCAGGAGCCGGATGACTGGAAAACCACTCCACAGCACCTTCTATCGAATCGAGCTGGGCAACGATTTCAATATCAGGATCGTATTGGTGAATGAGGTGGGTCAGCCGCTCGGCAGCTAAGCCCTCGTCTTCAATAATGACTACCTTCATGAAGCATGGGGGATTAACGGGAGTTTGACAATAAAATCTTTTTCGGTTTCCTGGATAATCACCTCTTTATCTGCCAGGTATTTGTAACGCGCTTTGATGTTTTCCAAACCAATGCCGTTAGAGTTGACGGCTACTTCCTTACGCTGGAGGTTGTTATCTACCACAATATAATCCGAACCGTTCTTTTGAATGGTAATGATCAGTGGTTTGGATTTAGAAATGATATTGTGCTTGATGGCATTTTCTACCAGCATCTGCAACGCCAGGGGAGCTACCATGTAGGCGTCTTGATTCACCGGCAAGTCCATCTCAACTTTCAGATTCTCTCCAAACCGCATTTGTGCCAGAAAAATATAAGATTTCAACGCCTCCATCTCCCTTTTCAAGGAAACCACTTCCTTTTCTCTGGTCTCCAGGACATAGCGGTATACTTTTGAAAGCTGATTGATAAACTTGGCGGCCAGGTCCTGATCTTTATAGACAAGGGAGGACAGCACATTCAAACTATTGAATAAAAAGTGCGGATTGACCTGATTTTTTAAGGTTTCGTATTTGGAACTCAGATGCTCCCGCTTCAGTTTTTCGGTCTCCACCTGAGCATCCCGCCATTCGAAAAGAAATGACCTTCCGTAAAGAAATAGAGACACGAAAGCAGTGATCTGCAAAATGATAGAGAGCGACTGTAAATTTTGCCCGCGAATACTCTCCATAACCGTATACCCCATCAGGGTTACCTCCCAGATCACATCGAAGGTATAATAGGCAGTAAGGGTAAAAACTAACGTTGCCAATACAGAGACGATGAATGTCTTGACCGGTGTCTCTATCCACGAAAATCGCTTCCGCAACCCGTCGCTAATATATCCGTTCCCAAACCATAAGATCACCCAAAGCAACCCCTGATAGGATACCACCCATAGGAAATACTGAAAATTGGGCGGATTGATAAACGGGAAAAAGACCAAGGTCAGTCCCACACCACCGAGAAAAAATAGTAATACGGCGGTTTTGAGGTGATTGAGCCAGGTTTTCTTTTTTGTCTCCATAATTAAGTTTATTAGTTCTCGCAGAGACGCAAAGATCGCAAAGAAAAATACTTTGCGATCTTTGCGTCTCTGCGAGATTTCCTATTGGTTCGCTTGTTCCAACAATTTATTACAATAGTAGCTTCCCCAATCAGGGTGTAAAGCCGATTCTTTTTCGAAGGTTTCAAACAGCTTGCTCGCTTTTTCCAGTGATGGTTTCGCTGCAGCAGGTCCCCCTCCGTAAAACTCCGGCGTGTAAAAAGTGTTCTGTCCTTTGATAAAATAAGGTCTTGGATTATCCGGATTTAACGTCATAGCTTTTTCGCAAGCTTGATACACCGAAGGGCTGTAACGCCCACCGTTTACCATGGGGTTTTCCCAAATGCGGGCGGTATAAATATAGCCTTGTAAGGCATATATCTCAGATTCTTCCGGCGCGATGGCCTTGGCTTTGTCGAGTGCTTTTTGTGCCAGATCGTTATGCGCCTTGATCTTGTCCGCATCCGTTTCCATATACTGCATAGCCAGGTTTAAGTGGCAATAAGCTACATAATATGCAGGCAACCATTCTTTTTCTTCCACTCCGGCTACACGCTCAAAGGCATTCGCCGCATCGGTAAACGACTGAATGGCTTCTTCAGCATTATCTGTTTTGTAGGCCATCCGCATTTTACCAATCGCACCCTCCATGGCCTGCATGTATTTATTTGATTGTCCAAAACAAAGTACGGAAATACTTAGAAAAAAAATAAGACTTAAGTTTTTCATTGTTTTTAGTTTTTAAGTTATTAAAAAATTTCTAGCAAAGTAGATTTAATCATTATTCATTATTCATTACTTCCCATACCTTTGCCCAAGCGTCATAAACACGCCTACAAAGAAGAAACGCCGGGCTTGTTGTTGTATTTGATAGCTGGCAAATTGGCCATTTTCATCAGGTACGTTGCTGAAGCGGCGGCCAAAGCTGTTTTCAAAGCCGGGAATATTATTTAAAGCGACATAGAAAATGGTGAAGTTGCCGAAAACATTGGTCAGGTAACTCACATTCAAACTCAGATCGTGGAAATTGCCGGTACGCTCTCCATTGAAAATCGAGCTATTCGGGTTATTGTAGGGGCGACCGCTGGAAAAGGCGTAGGTGGCTCCGATACTGGTGTTAATACTCGGTACCCAATGCTTGTAGACAACCGAAAGGTTATGCTTGGAGGCGAATCTTGGCGTAGATTGCTCCGGAAAGCCCCGGAATAACCGTTCGGTATCCAAGAAAGAGTAAGAGATCCAGAAGTCGCCATAGGTGATCGTCCGTTGAACATCTGCTATCAACATAATACGCTCATAAGCAGGTATTTGTGTGTA
>CAZHOV010000118.1:0-17504 GCA_964534315.1 uncultured Saprospiraceae bacterium
ATAGCGAGTATTTTTAACGAAGAATAAGTCCAAAAGTCGCTCAATTTAATATGTGGTTTAATTTGACCACTTGCTTAAGTGCAATATTTATTTTTTAACCACGTTAAGAATTGTAGTTATTAAGCCTGCCAAATAATTTTCATCAAATACATTTTATTTATTTCAGTTTAAGATCACTTTAAGTGTTCCAATGACATAACATCGTTATATCGCTAAGTCGTTATGTCGTTCTACCGTTTTTCCTTACTTTTGAAGTTACTTAAAGCGGCAAATCAAAATTGCTTGTAGAATAATTTTGTTCGAAAGATATTGACTAAACAATTGAATACTTGGAGGTTGTGCTGGAAATATCTTCCGAACCAAAAAAAATTATTCTTCCAATTTTTTTGCCTTACTACTTATGACAAATTGAATTCACTAATAAAAACTATTTCAATATGAAGAGGAGTTTATTAATCTTAGTTCTAATAGCCTATTTAATACCTGTTTCAAAGGCGGACGAGGGGATGTGGTTACCCCTGCTACTGAAGTCTTTAAATGAAGCGGAAATGCAAAGTATGGGGATGAAAATGACTGCTGAAGATATTTACAGTGTGAATAGTGGATCCCTCAAGGATGCAATCGTACACTTCGGTGGCTTCTGTACATCTGAAGTGATCTCTGACAATGGGCTACTGCTAACGAACCACCACTGCGGTTATGGTCAGATACAAAACCATACGACGCTGAAAAATAATTACCTGGAAGATGGATTTTGGGCTAAAGATAGAAGTGAGGAACTGCCGAATCCTGGATTAACAGCTACGTTCATTGAATATATTGAAGATGTAACGAAAAAAGTACTCAAAGGAACCGATGCTCCAAATCTAACAGAAAAAGAACGGCAGTCTTTAATCGATGGCAATATTTCCAAATTGAAAAATGAAATGGGTCTAAAAAGCTATCAGGATGTAGTCGTTCGGCCCTTTTTTAAGGGAAATCAGTATTTTATGTTTGTCACCGTTACTTATCGCGATGTTCGACTAGTAGGTGCTCCTCCGTCTTCTATTGGAAAGTTTGGAGCGGACACCGACAACTGGGAATGGCCAAGGCATACGGGAGATTTTGCGCTCTTTCGCATCTACGCCAATAAAAATAACCTCCCGGCTGATTATTCGGAAGATAATATACCCTATACCCCAAAGCATTTCCTACCTATCTCGATCAGTGGGGTGGAGGAAAATGATTTTACACTTGTTTTTGGCTTTCCAGGACGGACCGATCAATATCTTCCTTCCGTGGCTGTTGAGCAATTAGTCGATGTACTGAACCCTGCGAAAATTGGTATTCGCGATAAAGCGCTAAAGATTATCGACGCAGAAATGAGAGCAAATAAGCAAGTGAAAATCCAGTATGCATCGAAATTTGCCAGCATCGCTAATTACTGGAAAAAGTGGAAAGGGGAAAGCCAGGGATTGATCGAGACCAATGCTATCGATAAAAAACAAAAGCGGGAAAAGGATTTTATGTCCGTCGTTGATAAAAATCGAATGCTCAACAGAAAATATGGTTTGCTACTCAAAAAATTTGAGAAGGAATATAAAGATATTGAGCCATATGCGCTAACCCGCGACTACTATGGCGAAGTGTTTGGCAGAAATGTAGATCTCTTCCGGATGACCGCCTATCTCAATACATTGGTCGAACGCTATGAAAAGAACGGAGAATCTGCATATAACGATTATAAAGACCGGCTACTTGATTATATGAGAGGCGTCTATAAAAATTACAGGGCCTCTATCGATCAAAAAGTATTCGGAGAATTATTGGAATTATATGTTCTTGGAGTGCCGCTTAAAAAAGTAACCCAACCTATTGCAAATGCACGGATCCAGTATAAGGTCGATGATTTCAAAGGACTGGCTGATAAACTCTTTAATGAGACCTTTATCAAAGATTTTGACCTGATTGTAGAAGTGTTCGAACGTTCTCCCGAAGCAGCAGTCAAGCTGATCAAAGAGGATCCTGCCTATATTTTTGGGATGGAAGTCCGAAATGCCTATAACGAGCATGCAGCCGCTAAATATAATGAAATCAGACCTCGAATAGATGAACTTCAGCGTAAATACATGGAAGCCTTAATGGAAGTATTTCCGAATGACCGCTTCTTTCCGGATGCAAACGGAACCATGCGGGTAACCTACGGAAATGTAAAAGGCTATAAATCCAATGATGGTAAACGACAATACCACCAAACCTTTTTGGACGGGGTCATGAAAAAATACGTTCCGGGCGATTACGAGTTTGATGTTCCTAAAAAATTAATTGAACTGCATGAAAATAAAGACTACGGGCGCTACAAAGATGATAAAGGAAGAATGCCGGTCTGTTTCCTGGGGTCTAATCATACCACCGGAGGGAACTCCGGAAGTCCGGTAATTGATGCCAATGGAAATCTGATCGGGCTTAACTTTGACCGGGTATGGGAAGGAACAATGAGTGATATTAACTACGATCCGAGGATTTGCCGCAATATTATGGTTGATGCCCGCTATATTCTTTTTATCATCGACAAATTTGCCGGCGCCGAGCATTTGATCAAGGAAATGAAAATCGTTAGACCTAAGGCCCAACGATCTATTGAGTCTACTATTCAAAAGCCCAAGCAGGCTCCCCTCAAGAAGGGGATACGGAAAAAAAGAGATGTTAAAACGGAGAAGTATTAACAAAAGTAATAGAATTGTCAAATAAAAATTAGACTTTCATAGTATTGTCAAAAAGAGGGGGCGAATCGGTACCGATTCGCCCCCTCTTTTGTTTTTCAGAATGACACAAATTGTTTTAGTTATTTGATAATGAAGAGGTTAGAAGTGGTTTACAGTAGGATTTAAATAAACGTTCATGGTCCGAGAGGCGGCTTCAGGAATTCAACAATCCACTTAAATTTACATTCAATGGATGTAACTAACCGATTAATTTGATATTGTTCGGTTAGTTGAATTAACTGAATTTTAAAAATGAAAAAAGAGATCATGAAAACGTTTTTTACTATTGTATTTTCGATGTGTTTATTTATTGCCAACGCTCAGGAATTAGTCGGAGTTACTATGGGGGCTTCCTATCAGGATGAGGTTTATTACAATCTTCAAACGGATGAAGTTTCCGAAGTATCCTTTGATGAGTGGAACATCGCTTTTACCACCGCCGAAGGAACAGCAGGGGTTTTTCTAAATGAAGCAACGCCTTACCAAGGGGTGCAACAAGAGCTTTACCTGACTCCTGCTTCCGATTTTGACGATGTGATCGATCCGGATGACCTGGAGGACCGCCTCTTTAATGCCGAGATCACCTGGGAATTTGGAGCATTTAATGAAATGAGAAATGAGGCCGATTCCGGTGATTTCGGTTGGGGAGTGTTGAATGAATCTACCGATGTGATAGAAGGCGATAAGGTGTTTGTACTCAGATTTCGATCCGGGGATTATATCAAGTTACAGATCGTTTCGCTCGAAAACGGGATTTACACGGTCAAAACAGCTAACCTTGATGGTTCTGACGAAAACATCCTGACCGTCAACAAGAATGATTTTGCAGGTGCGCCCGTTGCGTATTACAGCATTGAAGATGGTGCCTTTTTGGATAAGGTACAGCCGGAATGGGATTTGTTATTCGTCCGATATATTCAGCCGCTTTCTGATGGTAGTGGAGGCGTACAGTATTATCCGCTAACAGGCGTACTATCCGGGGTAGGAGCAGAAGTGGCCCAGGCCAATATCGTGGATCCTGAAACAGTAGCTTTTGAAGACTTTCAGGATTCTTTAAAAACGGAGATTGATGTCATTGGTCACGACTGGAAAGAGTTCGACCTGGCTAATTTTGAATGGGTGGTAAACGAGTTTAGAGCTTATTTCGTCAAAACTGCCCAAGGCGATGTGTGGAAAGTCGTATTCAAATTTTTCTCAGGTTCTTCTTCCGGACTTATAGATTTTGAAAAGACGCTCGTAGGTTCTGTAACTGCCGTAGAGGAACAAAACAACGTCCGGGACTTCGGTGTTTTTCCGAATCCTGTAGCAACAGAAGCGAATGTAGCGTTTACCCTGGAAAAAGCTTCTGAGATCAATATACAGATCACCGACATGAACGGAAGACAAGTGTGGAGCCGCTCCAACCTCAACGGCAATACTGGTTTCAATATGCTGACTATCCCGGTCCTCGATCTGCCAACAGGCACCTACTTTCTCAGCCTCTATACTGCTGATAATGTGGTTACAGAAAAGATCGTTACCGATTAATGAAGAATGTAGAACTTCCAATTCATTTTGGTTCTTTGACAAAAATTGTGAAAAAATGGAATTTCAAAATAATAATCTTTTCAGCTACAAGAGCATTCAAAGATTATTATTTTTCATTCCACACAATTTGTCAAAGAACGTTCATTTTTAATTCTTCCTTTCCAATCTCTACGGCCAACTACCTAATATTTGGTACGGTTAGTTAACTTAAATTTCGTGATTTTTTCAATGCCATAAAATGGTGATATTTGCACTGTATTTAATTTGTCTAAATAAAAATAAGTACTTGATTTTGTGGCATCGGCTAAATTTTCAATGCATTTTGAGCCGTATTATTTATTAATATTTATTAAATCTATAATTAGTATGAAAATTACAAAGTTTTATGTTCTCGCCGGACTCATGCTATTTTTATTGAGTTGCGAAAATGATGATGAAGAGCCAGCTCCTGCGCCTCCAACATTGGATATCCCTACGGAGTATGTCTCAGCCTCATTTGATGCCAATGTAGAGGCAGAAAATACAGTGGTAGATGAATTATCAGCCATGACTTCAGCTGCAAGCGATGCTGAAGCCAACGCTCAAAGCACAGTGGTTTCCCCGATTACTTATCCATCAAACCTTTCTGCTGTGACTCTACCTGCCTATCGATCCTTGGTAGAAGATTGGTTGGTTGAATTGGTAAATGCTGCCAATTCGATGACTTCTTTCCAAAACCCCGGGGCAGGTACCCCCGCAGCTAATGAGGAAGGAGGACTTCTGGGTACTCGGCTGCTTGATGAGAATGGTTTAGAATTGAAGCAAATGATTCAAAAAGGTTCTTTTGGGGCGGCATTATATAATCATGCTTTAACCGTAATAAATGGAGACTTGAGCAATAGCTCTGCTATTGACAAATTAGTAGAGATACATGGCGCCGAGGTTTCCTTTGATCCTGGAATGACTACAGCCGCTGCAACCTACTCCAGAAGGAGGTCAAATTTAGAAGCGGAAACTGGATTTTTCTATGACATCCGCACAAATCTGATAACTGCAAAGGCAGCAATTGAGGGAGGTAGTGATTTTAACGATATCCGGGATGAGGCCTTAGCGGATTACTTGCTGAATTGGGAAAAATCTAATTTTGCAACCGTAATTTATTACTGTAATTCAACTAAAACACAGTTGCAGGAAGTATCTTCACTACCTGATGGACCAGAAAAAGATGAAGCACTTGGAAATGCACTTCATGCCTATTCAGAAGGTGTAGGTTTTACGTATGGTTTTAGAGGGATTGCTCAGAAGCAAATTTCAGATGCTCAAATTGATAGTATTCTGGATTTATTATTAGCTCCTGCCGGAAAAACACCTGAAAGTTACAAATTCCTGAATGAAGTTTCTCTTTTGGCCAACCTGGATCAGATCATTGAAGACATCCAGGCGGTTTATGGCTTTACAGAAGCAGAGGTTTCCGGTTTTTTTGTCAACAGTAATCCTTAAAATTTATTTTTTAATCAGTACTAATTTTATTAAGACGATGTTCTGGCTTGAAGTCAGAATATCGTCTTAAGTCCATAAAAAAGTTGATAATGGTTATTTCTCTAATATCTAAGGGGCAAAAATTAATGGGTATGCTGCTGCTTATCCTTTTTGCTTCGCTCAGTTTTTTTTCCTGTGGTAGTGATGATGATAGTACTAATGATATGATGGCTTCGGGATTTGACCGCGGGGTACTTCTTGAAAGTGTTGCCAACAAACTAATTATACCCAATTTTGAAGCTCTTCAATCCAGTGTCGACGCCTTGGCAACTACAGCTGAAGCTTTTGTACAAAACTCTTCTGAGGAAAATTTGACAGCGCTTCGAGCAGCATGGGACCAAGCCGTAAGAGATCATCAACATTGTTCTGCTTTTGGGTTTGGACCAGCAAATTTGCTGTTGGGTCCGTATGCATCCGTTCTCGGAATATTCCCGGTAAATGAGGAAAAGGTCGAACAAAACATTCTAGATCCGGACTTTGACCTCCCTAATAGCTTTGATCGTGATGTACGGGGATTTTACACCATCGAGTATCTCATTTATGGCAATGGGATCAGTACCGGTGAGGTTATTGCCGGTTTTGATCAAAATCGAAAGGATTACCTGCTGCTTATTGCGGATGAATTAAAAACTACTTTTGATAATATTGTAAATGAATGGAATATGACCTATTTACAAGAATTCATTAACAATGACGGAACATCTGCAGGAAGTTCCATTTCTCTACTTTATAATGATTTTGTAAAAGACTATGAAAACCTCAAAAACTTTAAGGTAGAACTTCCTGCCGGGCTGACAGCAGGGCAGGAAAATCCTGACGGAACATTGGTCGAAGCGTATTACAGTGGAATTTCGAAACAACTGATTGAGGAACATTTTGAAAATTCAAAAAATATCTGGTTTGGCTTATATAAAAGTGGAGAAGATATCATTGGATTTGAAGAATACCTTGAATCTGTAGAAGGAGGTTCTGAACTGATCATTGGAACGAAAGAAGCAATTACCAGGATTGACAATTCGATTGCCGTTATTCCTCAGGGGAGATTATCAGATCATGTAGATAGCGATGAGGTTAAAACGCTACGAGACAATTTACAAGATAATACTGCCAACTTCAAGAGTTCAATGAGTTCTCTGCTTGGTATAAGCATTACATTCAATTCAGGTGACGGTGATTAAAACGATGTTGATTTGACGGTTAAAGTCAATAGATACCAGAAATGGATCGATTATCTGGAGCAATCGGTTTCGATTGCTCCATTAATCACGTTCCGCATAGCTTTCGGGTTAGTTATGCTCTTCAGTACTCTCCGGTATATGTGGATGGGATGGATCGATAGCCAATTGGTAGACCCTATTCTTCATTTTAGTTATTATGGTTTCGATTGGGTACATCCTTTATCTCAGGCCTGGATGTATGTTGTTTTTGTTGTTATGGCTTTATCCTGCATAGCCATTGTTTTAGGCTTATATTACAGATTAGCCGCTATTACATTTTTTTTGTGTTTTTCCTATGTAGAATTAATCGACATTACTTATTATCTAAATCACTACTATTTCGTAAGTATTGTTGCCTTTCTGCTGATTTGGGTTCCGGCAAACCGCTATTTTTCTTTGGATGTAGCTCGCAAACCCATGTTATTCCGGAAAACGGTAAGTCGGTGGTGTATCGGTATATTTAAGTTGCAGGTTGCAATCGTATACTTTTATGCGGGGATTGCTAAGATTAATTATGACTGGCTCTTTCGCGCCTTACCTTTGGCCATTTGGCTTCCGGCCAAGACCAGTGTACCTTTGATTGGTTTTATTTTCAAATACAAAATTACAGCATACCTCTTTAGTTGGATGGGGATGTTGTTCGATACCTTCATTATCGGGGGGCTATTATACAAAAGAACCCGTTGGCTGTCCTATTTAGCGGTAGTTGTTTTTCATACCCTAACCGGAATTTTATTCCAAATCGGAATTTTTCCATTAGTGATGATTTTTGTGGTGACCATTTTCTTTTCATCCAATTTACATGAGCAGTTCTTAAACAATCTGGCGAAGTTTATCAAACATACACCACCTCAAGCCAGCGTTTCGACAAGCGAACTGGTAAGACCTTCCAATAGACTTCTGATTCCTTTTTTAATACCCTTTTTCTTTTTCCAGTTGGTTTTTCCATGGCGGTATATATTATACCCTGGCAACCTGTTTTGGACAGAAGAGGGATATCGTTTTTCCTGGCGGGTCATGCTTATGGAAAAAGCGGGAACGGCCACCTTTTATGTGAAAAATACTAAAACCGGGAGAGAAGGCTCGGTGATTAATCATCAGTTTTTAAATGCTCATCAGGAGAAGCAAATGGCTATGCAACCGGACCTTATTTTACAATTTGCCCATTATCTTAAAGATCACTACACAGAAAAGGGAATGGAAGATCCCGGCGTTAGGGCTGAAGTTTGGGTAACCCTGAATAGCCGTCCCGCAAAACTACTTATCGATCCGGAGGTGGACCTGACAAAAAAATCAGATGGCTGGGCTCACAAAAGCTGGATATTACCCTTTAAAGATGATAAAACACAATGAAACGATTCCCGCTTTTGGTACTCGTCTTGTCCTGCTTCGTTGCACTGAATGCTCAATCCTTTCAGGTGAATGGCAGGATTCTGTCTAAAGATTCAAATGAGCCATTAGAGGCGGCAATACTTAGGGTGCAATCCTTGCAAATGGTTGTCTATACAAATGCTGAGGGCGCTTATGAAATTTCTCTACCCGGAGGTAGCCACACTTTAGAAGTCTCCAGCCTTGGTGTGATGTCTGCTGCCATAGATATAGAACTCTCCCGGGATACCGTCCTCAACTTTTTATTGGAGCAGCAGTACCTTGATTTAGAAATAGTAGAAATTACTACCGCCAAAAGAACCAATGGAATGACAAGGCTCAAGGCCGTTGACGGCTTTGGCATCTATGAGGCAAAAAAGAACGAAGTCATCGTCCTTGACGATTTTGCCGCCAACAAAGCGGCAAATAATGCAAGACAGATATTTGCCAAAGTGCCCGGGCTTAACATTTGGGAGAGTGATTTTGCTGGTCTTCAATTAGACATTGCTGCCAGAGGGTTGGGGCCAAGCCGAACAGCCAATTTCAATACTCGCCAAAACGGCTACGATATGAGTGCAGATGCCCTGGGGTACCCGGAAAGCTATTATATGCCCGCTATGCAGGCAGTAGATCGCATTGAAGTGGTCCGTGGAGCCGCCTCTCTCCAATATGGCCCTCAGTTTGGTGGTATGCTTAACTTTAGACTGAAAGAGGCTCCTGACCAACCCTTTGAGCTTAATGCAGAGCAAACGGCCGGTTCGTTTGGATTACTCAATACTTTCCTAAGTGTAGGTGGGACCATAAATAAGTTAGATTACTATGGGTATTATCAGTATCGAACAGGCAATGGATGGAGAGAAAATTCAGGCTTCGATGCGCATACGGGCTTTGCCAGAATCGGTTATCAGGTGAATAACAAATTGAAACTGACTTTTGAGTATTCTTATATGAATTATGAAGCGCAACAACCGGGAGGCTTAACCGACGAGCAGTTCAATAGTGGAGACCTCGAACAGTCACAGCGGAGCCGAAATTGGTTTAGCGTTTCCTGGAATCTGCCCGCCTTAATTCTTGACTACCAGTTTTCCAACCAAACGAAACTCAATATCAGGAGTTTTGGATTGTTTTCCGGAAGGGATGCCCTGGGAAATCTCCAACAAATAGGCGTCCCGGACAATCCTGCCGATAACAGGGCCTTAATCACCGATGTTTTTCGGAATTTTGGTTCAGAAGCAAGGCTTTTACATCAGTACAGACTTCGAAGACGGGATGCCACTTTGGTAGTGGGATTTCGGTACTATAATGGCTTAACAGGCCGAAAGCAAGGTTTGGCGAGTGCCGGCGAATCTCCTGATTTTAAATTATTAAACCCTGAAGATCCGGAAGAATTTGATTACGACTTTCCCAGTGAAAATCATGCCGTATTCATTGAAAACCTCATGAATGTCACGCCAAAACTAAGCTTCACGACAGGCTTCCGACTGGAGCATATCCGAACGGATGCAGATGGTGTATGGAAACTCAACAGGTTCGATTTTGCCGGAAATCTCGTTTCCTCAACCCTCAATATAGACCAAAGCTCAAACAGAAGATGGGTTCCGCTTTTTGGATTAGGGACTAGTTACTATTTCAGCGAAAATTTACAACTGTATGCCAATTATTCAAGAAACTTCAGATCCATCACGTTCAGTGACCTACGGGTAGTCAATCCGAATTTCCAACTAGATAGCCTTATTACAGATGAAAATGGATTTAATATGGATATTGGGATAAGGGGGAGGTTGTGGAGTTGGCTCAACGTAGATGCTGGTATTTTTCTGTTGAGATATAATAACCGTATCGGGCAGTATGAATTTCCCGGAAGCACGACCCTCTTCAGAACGAATATCGGCAACTCAAGGCATGTAGGAATCGAGTTTTTCAGTGAGCTGGACATTTTCAAATTACTCAAACGGAAAATGGGAATTGCAAAATTATCGCTCTTTATCAACTTCGCTATGACGGAAGCAACCTATATTCAGTCAGATATTTCGGCTATCCGGGATCGTAAGGTGGAGTACGTCCCTAATATCATGTTACGAACAGGTATCAACTATAGGTGGAAGGGATTAAAAAGTACTTTTCAGGTTTCTTATCTCAGTGAGCAATTCTCTGATGCAACCAATTCCACCTTTAACCCCAACGCTTTAACCGGCATCATTCCCGCCTATTTCGTCATGGATTTTTCAACTGAATACCGGTTCAAGCGCTTCAGGTTTTCTGCAGGGGTGAATAATTTAGGGAATGCAATGTATTTCACCAGACGAGCAGAAAGTTATCCGGGACCGGGAATTATCCCCGCAACCCTTCGTAGTTTCTATGTTTCTGTAGGGGTGCGGATCTGATGAAACCTGACCAAAGGGGTAATCCTTTCAATCAAGTTAGATCACAACAATTTGTTGGGGAACTTTAGTTGACCACTCCTGTAAGTAATATAAGGTGTAATACTTATCTATAGAATTTTAAACTTTTTATCTCAATTAAAAAAAAATGTTTTATATTTGAATGGAAAACGATTGCCAATTGGTATGTAGGTAAATTTAGTAATTATGGCAGGCAGGTACGTTGATCCGCTAACAGATTTTGGTTTTAAAAAATTATTCGGCACAGAGCCGAATAAAGAGTTGGTAATTGATTTTTTGAATCAATTGCTGCCAAAGGAGCATACCATTGAAGATATTTCCTTTTCTAATACAGAAAATTTGGGTTTTACCCCAATGGATCGCAAAGCCATATTCGATCTTTTTTGCATCAGTGAGAGCGGTGTCCGTTTTATTGTAGAAATTCAAAAAGCCAAACAAAATTATTTTAAAGAGAGGAGCGTCTTTTATTCAACCTTTCCGATAAGAGAGCAAGCAAAAAAAGGAATTTGGAAGTTTAATCTGGCGGCTGTTTATACCGTTGGAATATTGGATTTTGTCTTTGATGAAGATAAGTCTTCAGAGGATATTGTGCATACTGTGAAGTTAAAGGATCAGCATTGTGAGGTGTTCTATGACAAATTGACCTACATTTACATTGAACTACCAAAATTTCAAAAAGAGGTAGAGGAGTTGGAAAATCGCTTTGAGAAGTGGCTATATGTTTTGAGACATTTGTCTGAATTACAGGATCGCCCTGCTAAATTACAAGAGCGGATTTTCAATAAATTATTCGAAGCTGCCGAAATAGCCCGGTTTTCAAGAGAAGAAGTAAAAGCTTATGAGCAAAGTTTAAAATATTATAGAGACTTGGTAAATGTGGTAGATACTGCACGGGAAGAAGGAAAAGAGCAGGGTATAAAAGAAGGTATGAAAGAAAGTGCTTATACAATCGCTAGAAAGCTAAAGGCTGAAGGGGTGGATATTCAAATCATACAAAGTACGACAGGGTTATCAGCAGAAGAAATAGAACGACTATAGATAAATGGCTATTAAAATTATTTCGGCGGGAGCAGGAAGTGGAAAGACCTATCGCTTGACAGAAGAAATGGTAGCATTTCTTGAAAAAGGGGTGCGTCCGGAAGGTATCATTGCCACTACGTTCACCCAAAAAGCGGCAGCTGAACTGCAAGCCCGTGTGCGTATTAAACTACTCCAAAAAGGCTATCAGGAAGAGGCCGACTTACTCTCCAATGCCCTCATCGGTACCGTCCACAGCCTGGGCGTTAAACTACTCAAACGATTTGCTTTTGAAGCAGGGGTTTCACCCAAGGTAGATATTATCGCAGATGGCGACCAGCAAATTCTTTTCAATAAATCACTGGCAACCGTACTCTCCGAAGAACGCATCCAGCGGATGGAACAGTTGTGTGATCGTCTGGGGCTAAATAAAAGGGATCGCCACGATTGGAGAAAGGAAGTAAAGCGCATAACCGATACGGCCCGCTCTAATGATTTTACTACTGACGAATTATTAATCAGTAAAGAGAAGTCGTTTCAATCTTTTCAGAAATTCTTGCCAAATCCTTCCGACCAGTCTGCAATATCCTGGAACGATCAACTGGAGTTATTGCTAACCGAAACATTGGGACGCCTTAAAAATAATGAAGATCAAACCAAGGTAACCCAATCCGGCCAGAACGAATTGCGTAACTTACTCAATGACCTTCAAAACCGCGGAAGCCTGCATTGGTACCAATGGGTGAAGATCCTCCGGCTAAAGGTAGGAGCGAAAAGCAGAGCAGATATAAAAGAACTAGTGGAGTTTGCAAAAACACACGATGCCCATCCTGACTTTCAGCAAGACATAAAAGCGTTTATCGATACCCTATTCGATATCTCGATTGATGCGCTGGAAGAATATGACGCCTTCAAAAAGAACAGGGGATTAATCGATTATATCGACATGGAGACCCAGGTTAACCGGTTGCTGGACCATCCCTTTGTTCGGGAAGTGCTTAGCCAGGAAATGGACTTGCTGATGGTCGATGAGTTTCAGGATACAAACCCTATACAATTATCCATCTTTTATAAATTGGCGAATCTGGCCAACGAATCCGTCTGGGTCGGTGATCCCAAACAATCGATCTATGGATTTCGGGGAGCAGACCCTGCTTTGATGCAACAAATTATTGAATACCATGGCGGAGTAAAGCCGGAAAACGTTCAGGAATACTCCTGGAGGTCAAGGGAAGACCTGGTCTATTTGGTCAATGCCCTTTTTTCAAAAGTCTTTACCGGCATGACCCCGGAGCAGATCGTGCTCAAACCTCAGCGGACAAAAAAGAAAAGCCGTATTCAGCCCGACGAACCGCCGGAATTAGACCTTGCTGTAAGACATTGGCACTTCAACTTTTCGGGAGAAGGACGACAACCGGGGAAGTCCTGGCTCAATCAGTGTATTGCCCACCAGGTTAAAGCATTTTTGGATGATCCACCCATTTATTACCCTAAGGAAGGAGGTGATTTTCAAAGAGTAAAACCTGGGGATATTGCCATTTTATGCCTCCGGAATAGCGATTGTCAGGATATGGCCGATGCACTGTACGAAGTAGGGCTCAAAGCGGCCATCGCCCGGCAAGGATTGTTACAAACTCCAGAGATCAAGCTTATCCTGGCTTGTTTGAAGCTATTACTAAATGCTGAAGATAGTCTTTCCATTGCGGAAATCATGAAGCTCGCAGAAGGGAAATCGCTGGAACATATTATAAATGACCGGCTCAAACATTTGAAAGAGACCGATGGTAGTTCCTACTCGGATAATTGGGGCGCTACGAATAACTTCATTAGCAGTATACTCGATCTCCAACCCCGGGTTTCCAATCTTTCCAGCTCTGAAATTTTACAGGTGCTATTAGAAGAACTGGACATCCGCAGAAGAGTGCTGGCGTTTGGCAATCCCAACCAGCGGCTCGACAATATTGATGCCTTATCGAAACTGGTGTATCAATATGAAGATGCGTGCAACAGGCTACATACTGCAGCGTCGCTCGGAGGTTTTTTAATCTGGTTGAGCGAATTGGAAGAGCAGGGGGAAGACGACCAGGGAGTAGGTGCTGGAGAAGATACGATCAACGTCATGACTTACCACAAGAGTAAGGGGTTGGAGTGGCCGGTAGTGATCTGCACTAGCATGGAGAGCAGCCTGCGGGATTCTGTATTCGGGTTGGCTATAGAAAGCGAGCAAGCAGCATTTAATCCGGAGAATATTCTGGGTAATAGATGGATTCGCTATTGGGTGAATCCTTATCATACAGACATGTTGCGGCATACGCCATTGCAGGCCCGGCTTTCAGAAAGCGCCATACAGCAAAGGGTAACCCGGCGGGTGATCGAAGAAAATGCCCGGGTACTTTATGTGGGGATGACCCGCGCCAGGGATTATCTAATCTTTCCGACCCGTGAAAAACCTACTAGTTGGTTGAATCGCACCTGGAACGAAGGGAATGAAGATGTCCCGACCCTCGATCCTAAAGATACAGAAACCCCCTGGAGTTGGGAGGGAAAGGTGTTATTGAAGAACAATACCATTAAAGATTTTTCTCGTGATTTTCCCGAATATGGCCCTCCTAAAGAGCATATAGAATACTATGATTCTCATGCAACCAAAGAGTTTTTTCCTAACTACTACATCAATCTCCGAGAGGAAGATTTTTCCAATCGCATCAAAGGTTTAAAAGGCAATCAGTTTTCTTATAGTGCTGTTGTTGAATTAAAAAAACTGGAAGATCCATATCAGTTTTCAAAAGCTATAAAATCTTTCTTTGTAGCCGATCACCTTGAGCATACGTTGGAAAAGCGGGAAAAGATGTTGAAATTCCTGCTGGAACGGTATCAGGTGATGGATGAGGAAGTGTTAAAAATGGGACTTCAGCAGTCCGCCAACTTTCAGCAGTTCGTAAGAGAGAAATTTGGAAAAGTAGAAGAAAAGCGAAAATTTCCTGTCTCCGGGCTATTTGAAGGGCGATTATTTGAAACGGTTATTGATAATCTGCGTTTTACAGAGTGGGGAATCGCAGTGATTCAACATAGCGGATATGCAGGAAGTCAGCAAAAAATTGCCCAGAAGGTAAAAGAATTGAGTAGTTGGGCGTATTTTGTGAAAGCGACCCTAGTGCAATTGTATGATGGTAAACGGGTAAGAGTGTTTATCCACTTTGTTTTGCACGGCTCGTTGGTCGAATTGCAAATTGTTGAAACGCTCCCATTTTCGTAACAATGCTGTATCAACTAATCGGTGATTGCCGGGATAAAAATTAAATCCATGATCATGAAAAATATTTATCTACTGTCTGCCTTTCTTGCCCTGTTTTTTTTTCAATCGTGTAATTTCGTTAACACAGAGAGCAACGAAGATCCTGTCAATCGGTTGAAACCCGAAGATGTTGATGAACATAATGTTGCGGGAAATGATGAAGATGACGTTTATTTCAATGAAGAAGACCTGGAGAGTCTTCCCGGAGAAACAGCAACAGGTGCTTCGAAAGAACCAACGGAAACGACTACAAAAAGAGAATCTTCGAGCCGGAAATTGGACTCCGAGTTTACGGAGAAGTCCGGCTATAATGGAGGGGCAGAAGAAGAGCTCTTAGTCGTTGTAGGTTCCTATTCCCTAAAGGCTAATGCTGAAACCATGGTGGACCAACTCAAGGCCGCCGGGTATGAGAATGCGCAAATTGTTATCTTCCGCGAGAAAGAATTTCACTCCGTAATTGCTGGATCCTTTAATAAACTGGAAGAAGCCCAAAGCTTAGTCAATTCCCTGAAAAAGGAAAAGGGTATAAGTGCCTATATCCACAAAAAGCGGTACGGCGACAATTGATCGATCAAGCGCTTTTTGTAAAGGGCTTTTTCAGAAAAACAAACTTTCCTATTTCTATTATCACTAAAAATACCTATCTTTGCAGCCACTTTGGAAAAAGTTTTTCCATACTATTTGAAGATAAAAAAAGATACAATGCCAAAATTAAAGACGCATTCCAGTGCAAAGAAGCGTTTCAAAGTAACGGGAACCGGCAAAATCAAGCATTTTCACGCCAATACTTCCCACTTGATGCGTAAAAGAAGTAAGAAAGCCAAATTGCGGCTTCGTCACTCCTCTGTTATTAACAAGGACAATGAAAAGCGTATTAAGCGCTTATTAGGATTACGATAGTTAATTTTCTATTTTTTAACGAGAGTGTAGGCAAAAGCACCCTCCGGGTCTCTATACTGTACTAAAATCAAACATATGCCTCGATCAGTAAATTCAGTTGCTTCTCGCAGAAGAAGAAAGAAAATCATGAAAATGGCCAGAGGGTATTTCGGTGCCCGAAGTAAAGTCTATACTGTGGCCAAGAATGCGGTTGAAAAAGGATTACAATATGCCTACCGCGATCGTAAAAATAAAAAGCGTGCATTTAGAAGATTGTGGATTGCCCGTATCAACGCAGCTGCGAGAATGAATGGGACTACCTACTCCAAGTTAATGCACAAATTGTCTGAAAATAACGTAGAGCTAAATCGTAAAGTACTGGCGGATTTGGCGATGAATCATCCGGAAGCTTTTTCCGCTGTCGTGGATAAAGTAAAGTAGGGGGTAAACATGAGTCATCCTGTCCTATATTACCTAATGGGGGACGAATTAATTCATGTTTTTCTTTTATTTTCAATTGATTTCCCAATGTCCTTCATGGAACCTAACAAGTGATATCTTAAAATAACACCTTGGGAAGGAATTTTTAAAAAGGGAAGCCTGAATTTTTTCAAAATTCAGGCTTCCCTTTTTAAAAACTATTTGCAGGTCGTAAATTCTTTGCAAAGGGCTGTCAATTTTAAGTTTAAAAATGGGCTTAAGCCCTTTTATGTAAGAAAGGTATGACTCATCAGTTTTTCTGAAAACAGGATGACTCATGTTTTGTTATATAAAAAAAGGGTGTTTGAAATTAGTACTTAATTTACCATGAAATACTATATCATCGGATTCATACTACTCGTCCTGGCGACCTTTGCCGGATTATGGTTATTTGACCGCGAGCCGGAGTCACCCGAAGAAGAAGAGGTTGTGGTGCCAGAGGTGATTGATACCGCTACGGAGCAAGAAGAACCCTCCGTTTTTGCCAAGCCGCCCAAAGATACGCAGTACTGGCAGGAGCCTGCGGATACCAGTCAATTCGAAAAAAAAGAGGACTACCTCGTTGTCGGATGGGACTTACTCACCAAAATGAAATTTGAAGAGCGTTTTCACAATGAGGTCAACACCTATATTCCTTATCCCATTTTTCACCCTTCCGTCAAGTACCTGGATGGTAAAAAGATCATGGTCAAAGGCTACGTCATCCCCATTGGCGAAGTAGAAGACGAATCACTACTCGTTATTTCCGCCTTCCCCTACAGTAATTGCTTCTTCTGCGGCCAGGCCGGCCCCGAGTCCGTGATGGAGATCACCCTCATAGACCCCAACCGCGAGCCCTTTAAAATGGACGCTATGGTTATCTTCAAAGGGACACTCAAGCTCAACGATTCGGATATCTACTACCTGAATTATATTTTGGAAGACGCGGTAGCTGTGAAGCAATGAGCAATGTGCAATGTGCAGTGAGGAATGTGCAATGAGCAATGAGCAATGAGCAATGAAGAATGAGGAATGAGGAATGAGTGTCTTGTACTGAAATACGTCTACATTAATTAAC
>CAZHOV010000119.1:0-17464 GCA_964534315.1 uncultured Saprospiraceae bacterium
TACACACAAATACCTGCTTATGAGCGTATTATGTTGATAGCAGATGTTCAACAATGCATCCCGACCATAGTACTTAATGATCATCCTCAAACAGGCGGGCCCGCAATCTGTCTGATCGTGCTGCCGGACGATGGGAAATTGCTTAAACATATTGAAAGATAATGAATTGGGAGGCTTTTTTATGCCGAGAGCCGTATTTTTTAGAAAAACACGGCTCTCGGAGTAGAAAGGTTGGTATTAACTTTTTTCAATTGACAGAAAATGCCGGTAATTTAGGACTGAGCGCATTATAAAACGTAAGGGGATTAATTTCCAGGTCCATATAATCGGTCAATGGCAATTCTGCCAACATCTCCATTACCTCTAACTCTGAGTTGGCGCTAAATACAGCCCATAACTTGGATTTAGGTAAGGACAGCGAATAATGTAATAATTTCCCTTCCGAGAAAAATTCTGACACTTTCATTCGCTGTTCAGGAACCAACCCCATAAATTCGTCTGTCAATACTTCCGGTAACGTGAAATCTACCATAAATTGAAAATCTCCGTATAATGCCATAAAATTGTTTATTTATTTTTAAAAATGTTAAGCTGCTTAGAGACAGCTCAATTCGCTTTGGGATAGCAAATAATTAGATTACGTTCATATCTCTAAATCATTAAATCCTTCTTCATATAAACTTCATTATCCAACAAAAAGTTGATACCTATTGGTTAAATTAAACGAGAAATCAGTTTGGTTGGTCTAAAAGAAGACAATTTACGACCTGGAGGTAGCCGCTAATCTACCGCTTTCAGGCGCCAGGCAAGCGCGATGGCCAAAACGCTCATAATAATGGCCAGATATCCTACTAATTCATAGTTATTCAATGATCCGTCGGGTTGTTCTACGATGATAAATCCGGCGACGACGGAAGACATACCCAAGGTAAATTGGCTGACAGACGAGCGGATACTCATGAAGCTTCCTCTGGATTCAGGTTTTACTACCGAAGTGACTAGCGTCGTTGCCGGCACATTACGTCCGCTGGCGACAACAAAATAGGAAGAGGTGGCACAGAGGGCAATAAGGATAGACACTTCCGGCAGGTTGGTGATCGCGAAAATGGAGAATAGGGCAAAGAAGCTAGCCAGAGAGAAGACTTTGGCATTGCCAAACTTATCAGCGATCTTGCCGAAGGCTGGTAGCAAGAATGCGCTTAGCACGCCTCCAACGGCATAGATATAAGTCAACTCCATATCTGAAAAACCGATATTAAACTGCATATAGGGGGCGATAAAAGGAATAATGGAAAAATGGCCCAGCATCAACAACACCGTAAAAAGCAAGGCAAGGAGTTGATTCGAGTCGTTAAGCACATTGGTGATCACCTGAAACTTGGGGGCGTTCGCGTCATTATTTTCCAGGTGTTTATTCATGGAGGGGACAAACTTCACGGCGAGTATAGTGATTACCAAAGAAATTAAGCCAATAAAGATGAAGGGTGCCCGCCAGTTAAAGGTAGCGGCCAGAAAGATCCCCATCGGCACCCCGACAACAGAAGAAATAGAAAATGCCGTCATTACCCACCCCATAGCGCCGGCCCGCTTCTTATAGGGGAAAGTATCTCCTACTATAGCAAAAACGAGAGCCGTCAGCACCCCGCCAAAAGCGCCTGTAAAACTACGGGCGATCAGAAAAACGATGTAATTGGGTGCCAGAGAACAGGCCAGGGTGCCTATGGTAAAACCGACATATAATAACAATAGTGCCTGCTTCCGATCGAACCGGTCAATAAAAAAAGCGCTCAATAACCCCATTACCGAGGCACTTATGGCATAAGAAGACACCAAAAGGCTAAACTGTTGAGGATTGATGTCAAATACCCGCATAAATTGCCCGCCTAGCGGCATAATGATCATAAAATCAAGAATATGCGTGAATTGAACCAGTGCCAGAATGAGCAGAAGTATCTTTTCGTTTTTCATATTGTGTTCCTGTAAATACTTCTAAAGGGTATTTGCGGGCTATTTGTTTAGCAGGAGGAAAAAAAAAGTCATTTTGCTTGAGAGCAAAATGACTTTTTTAAGTTATTTAAAATCAATTATTAATACTGGATACCGAGTGCTTTTAAGGTTTCAATATCTAGCTGACCTACAGGAAGACCGTTATCTTTCTGGAACTTAGTAAGAGCAGCTTTGGTACGGGGCCCGAGAATATTATCTGCAGGACCTGCGTCATAACCTCTGTCTTTAAGCGCTTGCTGGATTTGACGAACGGTGTAGCTGCTTACTTTGTCGCCGCAAAGTACTTCTCTCCACTCCGTGAAGCCGCCTTTCTTTACAAGCTTACGCTTGGTGATGGTGCTGTATTCAGCAGGAATTTCAATCTCACGGGTGGTAGCTGGAGACTTCAGTACACGCTTAGTTTGTGACTTATACTCAGCCGGAATTTCTTCTTCGCGGAAGGTAGCTGGCGTCTTGATCACTTGCTTAGTCACTGTTTTGTACTCCGCAGGAATGACTTCCTCGCGAGTCGTTGCAGGCGTTTTGACCACTTGCTTGGTCACGGTATTGTACTCTGCGGGAATAACTTCCTCACGAGTCGTTGCAGGCGTTTTAACCTTTCTTACCTGGCGAGTGCCATACTCAGCAGGTACCTCTACTACTTTTGTACAGTCGTCACCATTGTCGGTATATCCGTCAGGACAACCTTTGCGAACTTTTTTGGTAACTGTTTTGTATTCTGCAGGCACTTCTACCAAACACCAGACCAAACAGTCGTTAGGGTCGGCAGAGAGGCAGTTACGATCAGCTTTGCGCTTCACCCACTTGGTGGATGCAGGGCTAACTTCTACTCTTTCAGTTACGGTTTCGTATTCTGCAGGAACCCGCTCGATACGTGTAGAGGCCTCTTTTATCAAGTACTGTTCGGTAACCGTTTCGTATTCCGCAGGAACCTCGATCAATTTCTTGGTCTCAGGTTTAATCAATACCTGTTCGGTGACGGTTTCGTATTCCGCAGGAACAGGAATGATGCGCTTAGATTCAGCCTTTACCAGGACTTGTTCGGTAACGGTTTCATATACTGCAGGAACCGGAATCACTCGCTTTGAAGGAGCTTTTACCAAGACTTGCTCAGTAACGGTTTCGTATTCTGCAGGAACAATTTCTACACGCTTTGACGCTGGTCTTACTAATACTTGTTCCGTAACTGTTTCATATTCGTCAGGAATTAAACATTTGGCATAGCATTTTCCTGGTTCGCCGGTTTCAGGCGGATTATCACCAGGTTGGGCCATAACGAGTACAGCACCAAACATAAATATACCTGTTAGTAAGATGGATAATTTTTTCATAAAGCGATGGTTGGTTTAATTAAAAAATTTTAGTTTGCGTTTTGTATGTTGATGATTAGATACAATTCGTTGCACAAATTTAGAAGATATTTTTCGGATAACACAAATAATGCTTCGTTATAATTTTCGTCTGAATCCCGTGCTCCAGTAATGACGATATCGGAACGATTTCTCCTGATTTTAACAATATTTTTATTTCGTTACGTACCGTGCTATAGGCAGTATTTGCTTCTTTTCCATACAGTAACACATAAGGGATCTCATCTGGCTTAAAACCTAATTTCTTTATCAGCTTGGAACGGATTTCCTGGATATGTTCTTCCTCAAAAGAATCATTTTTTAGTTCTATTCTAAATAACTTTCGGTGAAGAAGACTATGTGACAGATAGGACAATATCTTGTCCCCGTTTCTACTAAATACTTTTAGCGCTGCTAAAATATCAATATCATCTAGCAGTGCAAAATGTTCGAGCAATTTATTCTGTGAAAAAGTAGAAATTTCTTGATCTCCTACTTCATATAGAAAAAACTTTAAACTCTCAGATACAGGCAAAGAAAAGCCGCTCAAAGCCAGATCTTTTGCGCGTTTCAGCGTTTTTATCAACATTTGTTCAGCTGCCAGCGCCGTCTTGTGCAAATAGACTTGCCAGTACATTAACCTTCTGGCGATCAGAAACTTTTCTATCGAATAAATCCCTTTTTCTTCTACCAGCAACTCCCCGTTTTTCACGGTCAGCATTTTTATGATCCGGTCATAACCAATCACTCCTTCTGAAACGCCGGTGTAAAAACTATCGCGATTGAGATAATCCATCCGATCCATGTCTAGCTGACTGGATACCAACTGATGGAGAAATAATTTGGAATACTCATCTTTGAAAATGGAAAGCGCCATACTCAATTGCCCGTCAAATTCATCATTCAATTTTTCCATAAACATGATGGACAACGCTTCGTGCGATACATCAATCAGGGTATTTTCCAAAGCATGAGAAAAAGGGCCATGCCCAATATCGTGAAGAAGAATGGCAATTGATACTGCAGTAGCTTCATCATCGGTTATTTCCACCCCTTTTGACCGCAAGACTTCTATCGCCTGCTGCATCAAGTGAAGAGCCCCAAGGGCATGATGAAAACGGGTATGCAACGCTCCCGGATAAACGTAGTGAGTGAGCCCAACCTGCTTGATCCTTCTTAAACGTTGAAAATAAGCATGCTCCATCAAATCAAATAATATTCCGTATGGAATACTGATAAAGCCATATACCGGATCATTTAGGATTTTTTTCCTACTGGTCAATTGATTTTACCTTTTTGGATGCGCTTGTGGATACAATCTGTTTGCATCAAAGATACAGTTTATCTTAAAGAACTTATAACCTCTTTTTTAGAATTCGTAAATAACTCCTCCTTCCCCATCGTCCATCACCTAATCTATTGCACACGCTAGGACCGCTCCTTTTTTCTTGCGGCACCTCAATATTTTTGTCCATACAGGCGTTTATATTTTTTTAACTTTTGCCAGCATTATCATATGAGGTTTATTACCTTAGCGAAATAGCTCTGGAAAAACAACTAAACAAACGCTTACTTTCGATCTTAAACCATAAGATAAATCAATAAAACCATAAGGATGGATCAAATAAAAATACTTTGGGCTGATGACGAAATCGATTTATTGAAGCCGCAATTACTGTTTTTAGAGAAGAAAGGCTATGAAGTGCTGACCGTAACCAACGGGTATGATGCGTTGGAAGAGTGCGAGGGCAACAACGATATCGATGTCGTTTTTCTGGATGAGTCGATGCCGGGGCTTACCGGGCTCGAAACACTTGCCAAAATAAAAGACCAACATCCTAACTTGCCCATTGTCATGATCACTAAGAATGAAGCGGAAAATGTGATGGAGGAAGCAATCGGCTCTCAGATCAGCGATTATCTCATCAAGCCGGTCAATCCCAACCAAATCCTACTTACCTTAAAAAAGATTATCGACAATAAACGGCTTGTTCGAGAAAAAACCACCTCCGACTATCAGCAGCAATTTCGCGAAATCCTAATGCAAATCAATAGTGGGCTCGATTATAAAGAATGGGTAGATATCTATCTACAGATCATCAATTGGGAACTAAAACTCGACCAATCCAATACCACGCAGATGTCAGACATCTTGTCGATGCAAAAAAGCGAGGCCAATACCGAGTTCTCTAAATATATTGTCCGGAATTATGAATCCTGGCTTGACGAGAGCAATGCCGAAAAGCCCGTTCTTTCACATAACCTACTCAGGAATGAGGTATTTACCAAACTGGAAAAAGATGTTCCTTCCGTTTTACTATTATTAGATAATTTGCGGTACGACCAGTGGAAAATGATCGAACCCGTCATATCTGAGCTATTCAAGGTAGTAGAAGAAAATTCTTTCTACAGTATCCTTCCCACCTCCACTCAATACAGCCGGAACGCTATCTTTGCAGGCCTAATGCCTTCAGAAATCCAGGAATACTACCCCGACTGGTGGAAAAATGATAATGAGCAAGGAGGTAAGAACCTCCATGAGCATGATTTACTTGGAGAGCAAATAAGACGCACCTTCCGCAACCCGATACGATTTGATTATGTAAAAGTGACCAACGCCAATCATGCGAAAGACCTGGAAGATAATGCGCTCAATTACCTGAATAATGACCTGACGGTTATCGTTTATAATTTTATTGACATGCTCTCGCATGCGCGAACCGAGATGGAGGTGCTAAAAGAACTGGCCGGGGATGAAAAAGCCTATCGCTCCCTCACCCGTTCCTGGTTTATCAATTCGCCCTTGCTCCGTGCCCTGCGGGAAATGGCTGAGCGTGACGTCCAATTATTTATCACTACTGATCACGGAACCATCCGGGTAAATACCCCCTCCAAAGTGATCGGCGACAAAGAAACTACCACAAACCTCCGCTACAAGGTGGGTAGAAACCTTCAGTACGATCGGAAAGATGTACTCGATTTCAGGGATCCCCACAAAGCACTACTTCCTAAGCCTAATGTTAGCTCTACCTTTATCTTCGCCAAAGAAGATAAGTTCTTCTTATACCCTAATAACTACAATTATTATAACAACTATTATAAAAACACCTTCCAACATGGAGGTATCTCGCTCGAAGAAATGATCTGCCCGGTCGTGCAGCTAAAGTCAAAATAATGGGTTAGCGGAAGGGGTCTCCTACACCTTCTGCTCTCCTATTCCTCATTCATTATCAACTGCTCCACCACATTGGTATGCTCTTCCAAAAAGTGCTGCAGGTTTTTGCGGCTGGCAACGAAAAAGATGCTTTTGCCGAAATAACCTTTTTCTTTAAAAAAGATGCGGACAGTTTTAAGGATCAGGAAATCGCTCTCGCGGATCTTTTTGATATTGTGGTAGGGATAACGGAAGGTTTTGAAATAGTTGGTGACATAAATAAACTCATCATCCATCTCCACCCGCTTCAAACGCATGAGGACCAGATAAAGCATGAAGATCCCGAACAGAAAAAAAGCCGTCAGCCCGATTTTAAAACTGATAAAAGAAAGGGGACCAATTGTTTCATCGGTCAGCCAGACGGCAATAGTAAAGATGCCGAAGAAGACAATCCAGAAGGTTGGAATAAACAATTTTAAGAATATGGTCAAAGAAGTGGAAACTCTTGTCATAGATCTTTTTCGAATTTTTCTTTATAGCGTTTTTCTTCTCGTTTGGCGATCAGTATACTAACTTCATAAAGGGCATACAGAGGAAAACCAATGAAAAGCTGCGTAATAAAATCAGGCGGTGTAATAATAGCTGCCAGAATCAAAATAATAATAAAAGCATGCTTTCTGTAGGTTTTCAAAAAAGAGGCTGTCAGTAATCCGACTCTTGACAGGAAGAAGGTGATGATCGGTAATTGAAACAAAATCCCCGGAGGCAAGGTAAACATCGTCATGAGGTAAACGAAATCCGTCAGCGAGGCTTTGGTTTCTGCTCCAACGCTGTAATTAGACAAAAAGGTAATGGCAAAAGGAGCGATTACAAAATAACCGAATAGCACCCCCAATGCAAAAAGCAGGGAACAAATAAATACAATGCCCCTCACCGCCTTTCGCTCCGTCGAATACAAGCCCGGACTGACAAACCGCCAAATTTCCCAAAAAACATAAGGAAACCCGACAAAAAGCCCCAATAGCAAGGATACCTTAAGGTGTACAAAAAACTGCTCGCCTAATTTGATCGTCTCGATGGTAAAATCGGCCGGGCTAAAACACAGGGCTGAAGAAATACTACAAATAATTTCATAGGTAATAAAACTGGCCTGCTTGGGAGCCAAAATAATATAATCAAAGATCGGGTTGCCCACCACATAAACAACTATGGCCAGTACGAAAACGACAACCAACGCCCTTATGATATGCCAACGCAACTCTTCCAGATGGTCCAGAAAAGATAGTTCGTCGGTTCGATGTGCAGCTTTCTTGTTCATTTCATCAATTTTCATTGACCACACAGGCAAATCAAATAATCAACAAAAGTAATAAAAAACCGTTCTACGCAAACATCAAATATGACTGAAATATGTGAGAACGGTTTAAGGAGGTACTGACTTAAGCGCCTTGTCAAAATTGGGTTACCATTAGATTGAGATGAATTTTGGATCTTAGTCGAGGCAAAAAACGCAGGCATACCCTTAGGTATAGCGAGTATTTTTAACGAAGAATAAGTCCAAAAGTCGCTCAATCTAATATGTGATTTAATTTGACAAGGCGCTTAACGATTTTAAAAGGTTCTTACCTACCCGAATGGTCATTTCCGTGGTAGGGCAGGTGCCAGAGCGGTTCAAGGTTTTGTCGAAAATAAAGTAGTGGAATAAAAAAAAATGTACCTTTGCCCTTTTCAGGCTAAAGGAGATTTTAGGGAATTGTATGGAAGAAGTATTATTGAATACAGGCATTTTTGTGGTTAGTTTGGCGGCCTTATTAAAGGGGGCGGATTGGTTTATTGATTCGGCAGAATCCATTGGATTGCGGCTGGGTATCCCTCAGTTCATTATCGGGGTGACGATCGTAGCTTTCGGAACTTCCCTGCCCGAGTTAGCCACTTCTATTGCCGCAGTGTATGCAGGAAAATCTGAGATTGTTATTGGTAATGTGGTGGGTTCAAATATTACGAATATAGCCTTGGTGTTGGGATTAACGGCCTTATTTGTCAATTCAATCAATATAAAGAAAGATATTTGGGATAATGATCTTCCTTATTTGTGGGGGTCCGGCTTTTTATTGTGGTTGACCTTAGTTGATCAGAAATTTTCACTTTTTGAGGCCATCCTTTTCCTGGTGGGCATTGTATTTTTTCTTTCCTATTCTTTTAATGCCGAAGATGACGAAGAAGAGGAGCAGATCAAAATTCCGCTAAAGCCCAGAAAAATCGTATTGCTTATAGTTGGGGGCGCCATGGTGGCATTAGGTGCGGAGTATACTATCCGTTCGATCACCGGCTTATCGCAATATGCAGGAATTGACCCGGAGGTCATTGCTTTGACTGCTGTAGCCTTAGGAACGTCCTTGCCGGAGGTGATCGTCAGTTTGAATGCAGCCCGGAGGGGAAAGTCGGCCATTGCGTTGGGTAATGTCCTGGGTTCCAATATTTTCAACACCTATGCTGTTATGGGTATTCCCGCCCTGTTTGGAGAGCTTATCATCCCCAAGAGCATCATTGATTTCAGTCTTCCGTTAATGTTGGTTATGACCATTCTATTCGGTATTATATGCCTCACGCCCCGCATCACCCGCTGGGAGGGATTGATGCTTTTATTGTTTTATGCCTTTTTTATTGTGAATTTGTTCGATACCTAAGCGTAAGCGCCTTTTCAAAAAAAATTAACAATTACTTAATTTTAGCCTATTGATCTGGGAAATTTGAACCCTTATCTTTATATTTGTTTATTGAACGCCAACCATATTTTTTTACTCATTCTACCTTTTTTCACTGATTAACAGAAGCTTGAACGATTAACTCCCTTTAAGAAGGGCTATTAAGGATATGTAAACTATCTAATTCAACTATATAACACAAAAAACTGGTTTTGATGAAATCTTATTACTTATTAATACTCACATTTTGTTCAATCATTCCATTTGCCCATAGTCAGTTGAGCATTACAACTGGAGGAGTGGATTTTACCATAGACTTTGACGGAACGGTAGCTGGAGTGAATGACAGTACATTTACAGGAAGCGGCTTTACGCCTACACCTTCTGCAGGACAGCTTGACTCAGACGCATGGGAATATACCGGAATGAGCGATGGAAACTTTTCTTATGGGGGAACTCAAACATCAGGCGATGCCGCACGCGGAATATCTATGGGTGGAGAAACCACCGGTGGTTTCTACGCCTTCGAAGTCAGCACAGGCAATTATGCCCTTGGAGTCCAGCCGGGCGGTTCCGATTGGACACCTGGTACTATTACCTTAAGAGTACAAAACAATACCGGACAAATTATCACTGATATTGATCTGGATTATGATATTTATGAATTTAATGATGAGGACAGAGCCAATTCTTTCAATTTTTCTTACTCGGAAGATGATTTAGCATATACTCCTGTTGGAGCACTAGATTTCACTTCTACTGAAACGGCTTCTGGTTCTCCATCCTGGATTCAAAACCCCAGAGCTATCACCATTTCAGGTCTTAATGTAACAAATGGAAGTTTTTTCTACCTCCGATGGAGTGGCAGCGATGTATCGGGAAGTGGTAGCAGAGACGAATTCGCTCTCGACAATATAACTATAAATGCGACTACAACTTCATCTGCTCCAGCACCTTCTAATGCTGGTGATCTTATCTTCACCGAGATTATGTATAATCCTTCTGGTAGTGATACTAACCAAGAATGGGTAGAAGTTTATAATACTACAGGTGCTGACCTAGATCTAAATGGATGTGAACTAACGGATGGAGAGGATACGGAAACTATTGGAACATCTCTTACTGTCCCATCAGGAGGTTATCTTGTTCTAGCCGAAGGAAATTTATCGATTTGTGATGGTTCAGCAACAGGTAATTATGCTTACACTGCTGCAAGTTTAAATTTGGCAAATACAGGAGGCGACCAAATTCAATTGACTTGCGGGGGAACGACAATTGATGTGGTAAATTATGGTGCAGCAGGGTTTCCGGGGGTTAGCGATGGAGAATCCCTGTCACTTGATGACGAAACCAACCAAGATGAAACCACTAATAATGATGGCGCTAATTGGTGTAATTCTGTAACCTCATGTGGCAGTGGGGACTTTGGAACTCCTGGTGCTGTCAATGATAATTGCTGCCGGATAACCGATGCCGGCGAGTTGTTCTACTGCCTGGATAATGGCACCAATAATAACTCCGCTGATGATTCCTATTCTATTTCCCTGGACCCGACAGCGGAAGGAAATGCATCAACTTATGATGTTTCGGGAAGTATTAATGAAAATAACCTCAACTATGGAGGAGCAGAGGATTTTTTATCGGGTACTTACCCTCCTGGCTCGAATTTATCCATCACGATCACCGATAATGGCGACCCGGCTTGTACGCTTACTACAACTCTTAACGTACCTTCAGAAACCTGCTCATTCAATTCAGCAGACGTCGTCATTGAAAGTCAGTTCGTAAATCCTTGCGGTGACGAGGGCCCTAATGAATTTTTGTTATTCACTACAGGATCCAGTTCAGTCAATATTGATGATCTGGCGGTAGGCTCGGCCAGAAATATCAACGATTTTTCTCATTTTTGGAGCGGCTCTAATATTACTAATCCAGGTGACATTCCAGGTAGCAATTCTACTGAATCGTGTGCGGGAGTAGGTGTTCAATGTTACAATTGGGTAGATCCCTCAACAGGATCGTCTGTATACAATGATGTAATAACAGAATTAAACTTTGTGGCAGGATGTAATGTATTTACTTCTATTCCAACCTCCGGAGTTATACCTTCAAATACCTCAGTTGCCGCCTTTTTAGGCGCCGGTTTTGAATGCTCCTTTAGCGACGAGGACGGAAACGGAAATACCGGGACAAATAGTAATGATGCTTTCAATCTCACCAGTACTAATGTGAATTTCTCAAATTTTTGTAGTGGAGGAACACCTCTAAAAACATTGTATGTGTTATTAGGAGATGCTAATCAATGCGGAAATTTTGGATACTTCGATAATGATGACCCCAGAAATGGATTTTTATATGATGGTACAGGCTTAAATTCTCAGTCTTATAATTTTAATAACGTTGAGCCTTCCATTATTACTCCTTCTGGTCAGGTGGAAGGAGGAGATTGCATTCCACCTCCCCCTACATTACTACCTGTTAATTTCTCCATTTTCACTGCTCGTTCTGAAGAATCTACAGTAGTCTTACGTTGGACAACAAAAACAGAGCTCAACAATAATTATTTTGAAGTGGAAAGAAGTTTTGATGGCAGAAATTTTGTTGATCTTGGTCTTATCCCTGGCACAGGCACTACTTTAGAGCCTCAATCCTATACCTTCACTGATCAAACTCCACAGAAAGGACTCAACTACTATCGCCTCAAGCAGGTAGATTTCGACAGTAAATTTAAGTATTCCAATATCCTGGTCGTCAGCTTTCAAACAGACGAGGTGGTAGCCACCCTGGTACCCACCCAAACCAATGATGAACTGCAATTGCAAGTCAGCACCCCCAACCTCGAAGATCAGCCGATTGAGATTGTCGACATGATGGGCCGGTTGGTACAGGCCAGCCTGCTCCCCGGCCAGTTTACCCAAACCACCATCGACGTGTCTCCGTTACAAACGGGGCACTATTTTATCCGTTTTATGGCTGGTGGCAAAAGGATGGTCAAGCGGTTCGTCAAAGTGGATTAATAGCCTGAAAGTTAACGATAAATTAATCCCTTCCTACAGTCTGCCCCTCTAATATTCTTTATTTTTGGGTCTTTCAGTATGCTATTAACGATCCATCAAAACACAAAACACCTACTCATGCTAAAGAGATGTTTACACTTTTTAATCGTTACTTTTCTGATTTTTGGAGCTGTAGAGGGATGGGGGCAGGTAATATTTTACACCCAATCTTTTGAAACAATCAGTGGTTATTCCTTTCCAAATGGAAATGGAGGGTCGGGGCAAGATTTTTTTGACAGAACAAACCTAGCAGGAGCTCCTGCACAAGAAGTGTTCACTTATAACGGTTTTGATGGAAGTTTTTTTGTTGCGGGGGAAGATATTGATGGTACATTATTATCCGGTCCAATTGGAGAGGTCCTTATTTCCGGTGTTAACATTTCTGGACAATCTTCTTTAGAAGTAACAATTGCATTTGCCTCTGGAACCAATATTGATATTGATGACGCAAATGATGCAATGTGGGTTGAAGTTAGTATCGATGGAGGGAGCTTTGTTGAAATTGGTCGATTTGAAGCCGATCCAAACACTACAAGTGGTTCCGGGTTTAATGGACAGTTTGCTGAAGACACTGATGGTGATAATGATGGTGATGGCATTCTTTTGGATGGGAATTTTACTGATTTCACTTGGCCAATTCAGGGAACAGGTAATACTCTGGATATTAGAATCAGCATGTATTTAAACTCGGGAGATGAAGAAGGAGCATTTGATAACGTTAGAGTGGCGGGAATATCATCTAGCACTCCTACGATCACCCTCACCCCCTCTTCCCTTACCGGTTTCACTTATGTCGAAAATGCCGGCCCTTCATCTGAACAATCCTTCACTGTTTCGGGATCAAATCTAACCAATGATATCAATCTCTCGTTAGGCGGTAATACAAATTTTGAATGGTCTTTGACCTCTGGCGGCCCATATCAAACAACTGATTTAACCATAACGGAGAGTGGAGGGTCTGCCAACGATATCGTTTATGTACGAATGGTATCCGGGTTGACAGCAGGGAATTATAACGCAACAGGAACGGCTACTAGTGCCGGAGCTAGTAATGAGACTATTTCTTTAAATGGTTCAGTTACAAGTAGCAGTTCCTGTCCCAACCCAGGCGACCTTGTCATCAATGAAATCATGTACAATCCTTCTGGATCGGAATCCACTGATGAATGGTTCGAAGTATGCAATGTAACAGGTAGTGACATTGATATGGATGGATTTGACATTTCGGATAACGGCGGAGGATCTTTTTCTGTTAGTGGTTCGTTAATAATACCTGCTGGGGGGTGCATCGTTTTTGCCCAGTCTTCCGGTGGTGGATGTTCTACTCCGGATTACAATTATTCCAATGCGTTTGGTTTAAATAACTCAGGTGACATCCTTACTTTAGAATGCAATAGTACCATTATTGACGAAGTTGATTATTCAGACATGAGTTTCCCCTCTGTTAATAACGGAGAAGCCCTTCAATTGGATCCATCCTTTCAAAATGCCTCAGATAATGATACTGGAACAAACTGGTGTGCGGCAATATCTTCCTGCGGTGGAAGTGATTTTGGAACACCAGGATCTACAAATAGTGGTTGTGGTTGCGGTCTCTCCGGATTAAGCTCATTAAGCTATAATTGTCTTACTAATATTGCGGGTGCAGGAAACGACCATGTATTAATAGAAATTCCGTATACCGGCGTAGACGCAAATGTCACGCTTTCAAGTACGGGTTCGACTCCAGTGACCAATGTTGGAGATAATCCTGCATCCGTCTCAAACGGTACGATCCAATTATCCGGCGCAACTGAAGGGGATAGTTGGGAAATCACCATTTCGGGGGGAGCCTGTAACTTTGTTATTCCAGGTACGGTACCATCTACGCAGTGTGATCCTTTTTCTTTAATTGGAGGCGGAATGATTATCAATGAAATGGGGAATCTATCAGGAGCTTGTTGTTCTGGATCAGGAGTTGAATATTATGAATTATTGGTCATTGGAGACCCCGCCAACCCTACCGCCAATGTTAATTTAACAGGGTGGATAGTCGATGATAATAATGGAGAGTTCCAAGGATTCGGGAGTGGAACGGGAATGGCAAATGGTCATATTGCCTTAGGAGGATGTTTTAGTAGTGTTCCCCCTGGTTCTTTAATTGTCATTTATGCCGAAGGAGGAGGGTGTTCAGCTTCTAATTATGGACTAACGGATGATCCAAACGACGGAAATGGTGACGATATTTATGTACTTCCAACGAGTAACTCAAGTTGTTTGACTTATTGCCAGGATTTACCATGCAACGGTACCGCTTGTGGTGGAGTTAATACCGTTAATACAGCTTATTCTCCTTGCCTGGTTACAAGCACTCCTTCTTGTGAAGCTAGTCTGATTGGTTCTGCAAATTCCAATGATGCAGCTCAGGTCAGAAGACCTGACGGTGCCTTCTTTCATGGTTTTTCATGGGGACTTTCATCTCCATTTCCCACTTTCCCAAATGGGAATTCTTCTTTCAATTTAGGCTCAGGCAATGATTGGTCATATACCAGTTGTGATAATGCTACTCTTTCAGGCTCCTTTTCTTCCCCTGCTAACTCTGCTGGTGCTGCAAATAATGCAGCTAATGCCAATATTATTACTGCTATTTCTAATGGAAATATAGATTATGACGAATTTTTGGGTACTTCTTCTAATCCAAGTGGAAACTGTTTGGAGATATTACCAGTAGAACTGGGCTCTTTCGAAGCTATCAAAAAGAACCAAAACTCCCTCCTCTCCTGGAAAACCCTCACCGAGCTCAACAACAACTACTTCAACATTGAGCGCAGCGCCGACGGCATTAATTACGAGACCATCGGCCAAGTCGACGGAGCAGGCACCACCAATATACCCCAGGAATACACCTTCACCGACCGGCAACCCCTCTCCGGCACCAACTACTACCGACTCAAGCAGGTGGATTTCGATGGCCAATTTGAATATTCGCGCGTCCAACTAGTCAACTTCGAGGTAACTACCAACTTCGTCATCTACCCCACCCTCGTCCACCAACAACTGATCATCGAAAGCACCCAAAGTATCGACCAGGAATCAATCATCGAAATCTATAATATGATCGGTCAACGCGTCATGCAAGCTACGCTTTCTTCCGGCAATTACCAAACAGCATTAAATCTTGCAGACCTTCCCGCAGGCCAGTATATCGTTACCCTAAGATACGCCGGTGGAACAATAACGCAGCGTATTGAGAAATTATAACGGGGCTCAAAACTCCAAATCTTCTTCTTTATCAGCGGCATAATTACAAAAATCAATAGTGCTGTGGTTAGAGATTTAATATTTTTCTCATAGCACCCGATAGAATTTGCTAGGCATCACCATAATCTTAAAGTATGGCCGGGCAGCTTTCCCACTTATAAATTTTGGTTCTTTGACAAAAATTGTGAAAAATGGAATTTCAAAATAATATTCCTTTCAGCCACAAGGGCATTCAAGGATTACTATTTTTCATTCCACACAATTTGTCAAAGAAGGTAAATTTTTAATATATTGCTCCAGGGGAGCAATATATTGGTAGTGTTTACACAGCCCAAATTTTTAATGCTCCAGAGGAGCTTGCTATTTTTTACAAGATTTTAACGCTTCCTTGGTTTTTATATCTAGGTGCGCTGCACCATTTTAAATCGTTAATTTTCCTGTGCTATCAAGGTTTTGGTGCGCTGCACCAATCTTAAAGGATGGTCAGGGAGGTTCTCCATTTTATATATTTTTAACCTGCGGCGCTAAAGATTTTTGTGATTATGCCGCTGTCCATATCAAATCTTCCCAGGTTTTCATTAGCTTTAGAATTCAACAGAATAACAAATAAGTCCTTTCGTTAATAAAGTAACCAGAAAAGCAAAAAGGTACCTGTTAAAATTTTTTTCTATGAATTACTACTTTACTTTTATCTCCCTATTTTTAATAATTGCCCTTCCGCTAAGCTATTATTCCACCACTTCACCTGAGCATGTTCTTGAAGAAGGGCTCGTTGCCTACTATTCGTTTAATGAGTGCGATGCGCGCGACGATTCAGGTAACGGATCGGACGGGCAACTCTTTGGTAATGTGGGCTGCTGGTGTGGCGTGGACGATGACGGGCTTATGTTGGATGGGAATGAAGACTATATTGAGTTTTATGGCCCTGTCAACGATTATTTTACTACTTCCGATTTTACTGTCAGCTTTTATTTTAAGATCGACCGCTTTAATATCTTTAAGCAAAGTATGCTCTCTAAGCGAGAAGATTGCTTGGAGGAAGAATATATGTTGGACATCCAACTGGATCAGGCCAACAGGATCATCGATGCAGATGTGCGTGAAAACGAATGGAAATTCTACCAGGATATTGACCCCCAATTTGAAGGTGCCGGCTGGTTTCACTTTGCCCTGGTCCGGGAGGGCAGATATGCCTACACGTACATTAACGGCCAATTGCAAAAAAAGGCGACTCGATGCAGTGGCGTGGATATCTCTAACGAAGCGAATCTGTCTTTCGCCAATACCCCCTGCCTGCAACAAGGTATGCTAAAGCGCTTTAAAGGCGTCATTGACGAACTGCGTATTTATGACCGCGCCTTGACAGCAGGAGAAATGCTTTCCCTCTATAATTTAAACCCTGTCGAACAAGCTGAAACAGATTGTGTTTCCTTTAATGATGAAAAACCTGTTAAAGACATTTTTTATACTACAGAAAGCACTTACCTTTGCAAACGCTAAAAGAACAAATTTATAATTTTATAATTTAACTCAATCAATATATGTTAGGTGATCTAATGGGTCAGATGGAAGAACGGCAAAAGGAATTAAAATCCAAACTAGCCGAATTTAAAGTAGAAAGTGAAGCAGGAAACGGAGCTGTAAAAGTCACAGCCAATGCTAATAGAGAAATCCTCAATATCTCCATCAATAAGGACAAACTCGACTGGAGCGATCCTGAACAGATCGAAGATATGCTCCTGGTCGCGATCAACCGAGCCCTTGAAAAAGCAACCCAAGTAGAAGCGGAAGAATCTCAAAAGTTAATGAAAGACATGCTTCCCCCAGGCCTGGGCGGGCTGTTTGGATAGTAACTGGTCTTGAGTCTTGGGTCTTGAGTCTTGGGTCTTGGGTCTTGAGTCTTGGGTCTTGGGTCTTGAGAAAATGTAATTTCCAAAGAATCATTATTAATTA
>CAZHOV010000120.1:0-17418 GCA_964534315.1 uncultured Saprospiraceae bacterium
TGATGTAAAAGACATGGTCAAAAAATTAAGTAATTTAGGTTACAGTGTATTTATGAATGAAAAGGAAAAAGTGATTAAAGCCATTTTAGGTGAGTTGTACCCCATCTCGGATAGCTCCTTGCAATTGATCACCCAAATAGTTGCATATAAATCCATTCCGAAAAGTGAGGTTTTCATTCAATGTAACCGGCCCAATTACTCCGAGTATTTTATTCTGGAGGGGATTTGTCGCAGCTACCTCTTAAGTCCTAATGGAGAAGAAATAACGATCAGTTTTTTTGAAGCCCCTACCGTACTTTCCCCGAATATCACCAGAACAAAAAATGGGCTTTCCTTGCTCTATTTTCAAGCCATTACCGATTTGACCGTTGCATCTTTTAGTGAAAAAGACTTCCTTGAGTTGATGATTAAAAACCTGGAGATCCGCTTTTTTGCAAACACGGTGCTGCGAAATGAGCTCATCCGGAAAGTAGACAAGGAAATTGGCCTGGCCTCTTTGATGCCCAAAGAAAGGTTACTGCAATTCAGAGCATTGTACGACAGCATGGAAAATAAAGTCCCCCACCCAATGATTGCATCTTACCTGGGCATTACCAATATATCACTCAGCCGCCTTCGAAGTGAGCTAGCGAAGGATTAAGAACAGAAATTAATAGATTGATTCCAGGAAATCGTTTTTTTAACAAATGATAATGACTGGGGGCTAAAATCCCAACACTTTTGTGATAAATAAAACTAAAAGTCATGAAAGTGAACCTATCTCCTTTTTTACTACTCCTTATGGGCATCCTCCTAATGGCTGGAACGCATATGACCATTAGTATTGGGATCCTTGCATGGATTGCCTACGTACCATTTCTTCTCTATTTGCACCAAACGAAAGGTTGGAAATCCAGACTTTGGTTTTTCCTGGCTTATTTAGTTGCTTGGAGTGCAGTCGTCTTCAAGATCGTAACCGATCCGATACCTGTTTTTTTGATTCCTATGTATTCTATACTACGATCCACTCGTTTTGGTCTTTCTGCCGCCATCACCCCATACGGCGAAATGGTGGCTCAAATGAGTAGCTTCGATCAAAATGACAAGATTATGTTGGCGCATTTGCCAAAGAGCGGAGTAGTTAGCCTCTATCGCTTAATTGGGGACACATTTGTATATTTATGTATTGCTTTTGTGTTGTTGTTTGGGATTAGATTAGGCAGACATCAATTCATTTAATGACAGAAAAGGGCTATGAATAGCAAAAAGATTCTCTTTTTCATCCTGCTATCCTAAGGATTTCATGGTTGATTTGGGGACGTCAAGCCCTCAATCATAACCTGGAACTTGGTTGGGAGATTTCAAAATGACCATTAGCAACGTCTGCGAATACTCACTTCGGAGCTTGCCACTTTCGATCAGAACAATATAACCTTTCAAGCGGATCCTAAGCTTACCATTTTTTCCCAGTTATCCAGCAACTCATCAACGATTTGGCTGAATTTTCCCTTTAGAAATGGATGTAATAAAATGTTTTGGAAGTTATGTTTATACCGGAACCGAAACCTTAGTATTATCCTGGTAGTAGATGGGGTTATCTCTTCAACTTCCCAATACCCTTGCAAATAGTTAAAGGGATACGGGTAGTCGGGGGCTGAGGTATTCACCTCGAAGGCATATCTTTTTTCTTCCTCCCATAAGGTGCAGGTTTCGGTCCAACTATCTTTCCCGTGTGAGCAAGCGCGTACCATCCCCTCCCCCTTACCCGAAATGACCGTCACCCCATCAATGTTGGGAGCCACCTGGTAGTAGTTCGAAACATCTGAAATCACCTTCCAGGTAGCTTGTTTAGTTGCTTGTACCGTTCTTTCAAATTTGATTTGTTTTATCCCTTGTGAATCCGCAATATTATCCACTTTGGCCAATGCCAGGGATTGATTAACTGCCATCAATAATACAGCCAGAGCGACCAGAGCAATGATAAGATTGCCTGTAAAAGAGAGCTGAAAAGGATCCAGAAGAAGTAGAATAAGGCTAGCGATCACCCAAAGAAAGTCCTGTACGATGATCCAAAGAATAGCCCTCAATCCTTGTTTATTTATTTCATAAATAATGGTCCCGATAAAATATAGTAAGGCTATACCTATCATCCAAAATACAGTACTGTTGGCTACGCCGAACAAGCTTGCTATTTGGGTGTGAAAGGCAATAAGGACGATACCGCAAAGGCCCGAAAACAGAGCGTTGAAGAGGAGTGCTTTTTGTAAATGATTCATGATTTTCTTTTTTTATCGTACAAAATTAGCTACCCGGAAATCAAAAAAATTGATATTTTACGCCATTTTTTCAATACCTTAATTCCATGAAAATTGCTGCACCACATATTGCCAATCTTTTTTCTTATGGTTCCCTGATCGGGATACCGGAGTCTTTTTTAAGGAAGTCTCTCATGGATCCCGACTTAGATGTTTGTACATTCGAAAACTTCGTTACGGGAGAAGAATTTTTGGATGTATTCCGGGAATTGCTCCAACAATCGGGTAACCCCCATTTTGGATGGCACTACGGTAGTTATCTCAATCTCAAAGCATTGGGTCTCATTGCAGAATTATCATTGAGCTGTTCGAGTATAGAACAAGCCATTTTATTTTTAGAGAAATACCTCGATGAGACCTTCCCGCTGGTCGGCATCCATACTGAAAAAAGAGAAACCATTTATTGGATCACGATCCATAGTCCGGTAAAAGATGATGATTTTCGACACCATCTTTTGGATGCAGTTTTTTGTTTTATGTACCGCGAATTAAGGTTGATGATGAAGGAGTCCTTTTTCTTTGAATTGCAAGTGCCGTATGCGCCTTCTGTAATGCATTTTAAGTCGCTAAACTCTGGTATCAAGAGAGGAGTCATTTATGCTATAGGCTTAGATGAGCAAGTACTAAAAGAAAGGATTAACACCAGACGTATAAAACAAATCGAATACCTGTTGCCGAAATTCATGCTGATGCTGACCGACAATACCGTGGGTTACGGGAAATTCTCCATGCAAATAAAAAAAATGATCTTAAATATGTGTAATCCGGAATTGCCGACCTTTGAACAGGTAGCAGAGCAGTTTCCCCTAAGCCAAAGGAGTATTCAGCGAAAACTTAGTAAAGAAGGCCTATCCTTCAGGAAAATAGCGGATGATATCAAAAAAGAACTTTCGTTCTACTTGTCGAAAGGCAATAAGTTAAAAACCTTGGAAATAGCTTATCTTTTGGGCTATTCTGAGTCAAGCGCTTATTTACATGCCGTAAAGCGATGGAAAAAGTGCATGAAAGGGTGACCACTCTAATTTAAATACGGGGCTATACATATTAAAGGCTTTCAGCCTTTTGGGGAGTTTTCGGAATTGTGCTCACCCCTCAATTACTTACTAAGACATACTACCTTACGAATCCCGATCCATCAGCCGGGCTAATAAGCCTTCTTTGCGGGCGCGGGCAACTGGGATCTTAGCACCATCTGTAGTAATTAGCATCCCTCCGTCTCTCTTCCCGTATTTCTGGATGCAGTTTATATTGACGAGATGAGATTGGTGTACCCGATAGAAAGATTGATCATCCAAGAGACCAACGTATTCCTTGAGGGTGCGAGAGACCAGGAGCTCCCGACCATCTTTGAGAAAGAAGTGGGTGTAATTGCGATCTCCCTGGCATCTGATAATACTATTGACGGCAACAAATTCGATATGATCAGATTGGGGAAGGGCAATCTTCTTCTCTTGTTGTTGTAGGTTATGCAGGAGGGCTTCCAGTTGACCTTGCTGATTTTTTTGGAGGCGTTTGGACTGAACGCGATCTACGGCTTTCTTTAATTCCACGGTATTGATGGGCTTCAATAAATAGTCTACTGCAGCAAATTTGATGGCGCGGATAGCATATTGGTCGTAAGCCGTGACGAAGATGATCTCAAAGTCAATTTTCTGCAACCCCTCTAACAGATCAAAGCCGCTGCCCATGGGCATGGCAATGTCCAGGAATACCAGATCAGGGGATACTTCTTTGATGCGATCCATGGCGGTGATAGCCGAATCAGCTTCTGCGACTACTTCTACTTCCTGGCAATAGGCTTCCAGGGCGAGGCGAAGATTCTCCCGGTTGTTGGCTTCATCATCTACAATAAGTGCTCGAATTTTTGTCATTGTTCTACGGGAATAGTTATGGAAACAAGGGTGCCCTGGGCGGGAGGGCTGAGCGTGCTACGATCGATAATAGACAAATGCTCCTGCCTATTTAAACCCATTAATTCTAATCGTTGGCGTACTAACTTCATGCCCAAGCTTTGGTGATTTTTACGTTCATTATGCTTTTGGGTAGCTAAGATACCAATACCATTATCTGTGATGGTACAGTTCAGTCCCTCCTGCCCTGGACCTATTTCTACCATTAGCTCCCTTGGGTCCGTCTGCGGAGCCAGACCATGAATGATGGCATTTTCGATGATCGGTTGTAGGATCATACTGGGAATATAGGTATTGTGGGCATCTATCTGTTCATCTATCTGAAATTTATACTGAAAGGAATGCCGTAAACTCTCCAGGCTACAATATTGCTCTAAAGTCTCAATCTCGTCCATTAACGGGATATATTCTTCGGCGGTGTTGCGAAGCGTTTTCCGCATTAAGCCCGCAAACTGCCCCAGGTATAGATCGGCTTTTTCCTGTTCCTTTTTTCGAATGAGGTTTTGAATAGAACTCATCGCATTAAATAAGAAGTGAGGATTCATTTGGGATCGAATACCCCGCAATTCAACCTCCAGGAGTTGTCGCTGCCTCAAGTCGCGACGCGCAATGATACGACGCCGCCACAGAATTGCTCCACTGATAAACAACATAATTAAGGCGCCAATACCCAGGCTCTGCCAGAATTGTAGCCTTTGCGCCGGTGTCCAGGCTGAAGGAGCCTGGGCTTCAGCTATTTTTTTCCAGGTGCCTCGGAGCTTTCTAGCCGTTCCGAGATCGCGATGATTAGCTAAAACATTACCATCTTCTCCTATTAGAAAGTAGTGATTACTACTATTGGAAATATGATAACGCTCTTTAAGTGCCTCCATCTCACTAGGAGCAACAAAAACGAATAGTCCTTTCTTACCTGCAATATCCTTGTTAAATTCACTCTTGCTGGATGCTCCCAGAAGGTGCACGATCTCGGGAAGTTGCCCCTGTACTTCTTGCAGTGATTGAATATCAGTCAGGGCTATATCCAGGTTTTCAGCCCAGCCGATGTGCAACAGCAACTTTTTACCCGCAAAATCTTCGAGTTCTACTTTCACGCCTTCTTTATCTTTGAAACTCCAGGAAGGGGCCACTTTTCCTTTCTGTAAGACTCGATATCCGACTGCAGGGGGTAGATTAGACTTTCCTTCTGTAAACACCATCATTTCCCGGATCAGTTGAGTGTCTTTTGTAATAGCAAGGAGCTGTGAGAGTCGCTTTTGGCCACTTTCTGTGAGTTGTCCCAATTCAGTGTAATCGCGAAAGAGTTGCATCAACGCATGTCGAACGAACGTTTCTTTACTGGGTAAGAGTTGTGCCAGGGCAAAATCTTCACGCGATCCAAAATCGGATGAATGGTAGACATGTTGAAGCAAGTAGAATTGAAATTGGAGGAAATCTTCTACATCAAAATCAAAGGTTTTCTCGGGTGGTAGCCGGTAGAGTAAATTACCCATTTTCTGGAGATGATGCAGCAGGTCAGGTTCAAAAATTATACCCTTTCCTTCCATAAAACGGCAAGCAGCAGCCCATTGGGTACTGGCATGTTCCAGCTTCAATCCCCGATCCATCAGGGTTATAAATCCAGACCTCAGGGAAGGAGCTCTCTTTGATAGAAAGGCTAGTTCCCTGGCTTCTTTAGAACGTACTTTCTGGAAAAAGACGACGTGATCCTTTTTCAGCAGATCAACATCCATAGAGCGATAGAGGGTGTCACCACGCATCTCCTGATAAAAATCCAGTAAGAATTCGTTCTCTGCCCGGGCACTACCATGTATCTGCATTTCGCGGTAAAAGGCATTGGCATTGGTTTGGACTTGAATGGTATCGCCCGGTTCGACATAAAAGCGCATCGTCTGATAGCCATGCCTTAGGTTTACCATTCTGGGGTGATCTAAGGGGAAAGTAAGTTGAAAATTTCCTGCATCATCCAATTCGATCAGACTATCTTGCCAGTACTCCAGCCAGTCCCCTTCCCGAAAGAATTGTGCCCTAACCTCTTCCGTTGCCGGGCTTTGAATGTTACCCTTTAGCATACAGATCTTGCTCGGGTAATCAACTTGTACGAAATCTACCCGGTAAATAGCATCCTCCTTGCGAGATTGCATCTTTACAGGGCTTTCATGCGCCGGAACAGCCTGTTCCAATAACTGGCAAAAGAAGGTAGCCATTGAGGACGCTGACAAAGCGGATGGCAGGGGTGTCTGTTCCAGCCAATCCAATTGTTCCGTGAGTAGCGGAGCAGCAGCACCGGACTGCTCCACTATCCGACCGAATTGATCTAAAAACTGCTGATAAGGTCCTAACTGACAGGAAACAGGGAGCGTTTGCTGAGTAAGGGCGTCTAAGATAAACAGTAGAGGATCAAAGTACTGGTCTTGAAACCGGGTATCAAGAATGATGGGTTGACTGAGGATGTCCTTTGTATTGGGGCGGTAGGAATTTTCTGCTAGTTCAGGAAAACCTAGCATATTAACATAAACTACCTCCGCAACCAATTGGCGGCCCTCTTCAATTGATTTCAGGGTTAGACCAACCCGAATTTCAGATTCTCCCGGATGGAGTTCATCCGGGAAATATGGGATATCTCGAACTATTGCACCGCTCTTTTCGCCCAGTTTCTGCTGAATCCATTCCACCTTAATGGTCTGACCGGCTTGTAATGCCTCTGAAAAAGACTGCCCTCGAACCTGGCCCAGGATCATCATAATGCACCAACAGAACCACCAGGTTTTTAATTGCCTCCTTTGTCTTTGATTACGTCCTATGATCATTATCGTTTTCAATTAAAAAACCAATATACATTGAAATATGTTAATGCTAATCATCCCAATTTAACGGTAACTTATTTTTGACCAAGTGCTTATTTCACTTCTGACAAAAGGCTTTTGATATGGTTTTCCATCTTATTTTCATACCCTTGGTAGACGTGTTGAATGATACCGTTTTGATCGATCAAGACGTATTGTGGCACCGCAAAGACGCGAAAGTATGCTCTTAGGTCCTTATTTCCGAGGGTTTGGGTAAAGGTAATCCCCCTCTTATCGATCAATCGTTCTGCACTGTCTTGACTATTGGGATCCATTAGTACACCTACCACCTCCAGGCCTTCGGCACCATATTTGTCGGCTAGTCCCTGAACTTTTGGCATAGACTGAACACATGGACCACACCAAACCTCCCAAAAATCAAGTAGCAGTAGCTTAGCTGTTTGGGGTTGAGTCGAAATGTACTCCCCTGCAAATGTTTCCAACTGAAACTCTTTCACTTGGGTTTTTAGCAGGTCTGCATGGATGTCTTCCTCCATGTCTTCCACAATCATTTTATAGTTGCTCAAAAAAGCCTTTTGGAAACGCTTCCGATCCTCGCCCCGGTTGATTTGAACAGCCGAGATCGTTCGCGTCATGACCTGTTTTTTACCCAACGACTCCTGACGCTGAATTACCTTGGCCGGAAGGAAGTTCTTCTTGTCTAAGAAAATCTTCTTTTCCCGAGATTGCACATCATACTCTTCAAGGTTTGGATAAGCATAGCGGAGAATAAAATACTGATCGGTTTCGATAAGCTCAGGCGTTACTTCAGGGTCTTGATAATTCATCAATTCAGGAATGACCAATTGTCCTCCCGGGGAGCCGAGCATGTGCATTTGAGGGCTGACATTTAGCTCGTAGGTTTGTTTCTTGTGGTAAATCTGGAATTCTGAACGCCCATCGTATAACGCTTCTCCGCCTACAGCTTTTGAAGCCCTGTATTGAAAACCCAAGAGTGCATCTTCTGGATTTCTCAGCATAGTGAGTTGACCGTTGTGATGCCAAACTGTTCCACTGAGAAAGGTATCCAACTGCTCCACCTGGCAATGAATCGTCTCAATATTACCAATGGCAGCTTTATACTGCTGAATAATAGAGTTTACCTCTTGCGCCTGAGTCCAAGTCCAGTTACTGGTGAGTAGTCCAATAGCGATTAAAAGATACTTGATGCTTTTCATACCATTTTATTTAATTGTAAACAATAGAATTATTTCTTGTTTACAATTTTAGGTACTTTTCATCCACCTGACAATGGTGACTAAACCGTTGGTACACTTGGCTGTATATTTGGCAGGGATGGGTGAAGATTGGTATTTTGATTTTTTTGAGACAACCTCATCGATAAACCTCAAAGCTCCATTTTGTGAGTGACCTTCCTGCTGTTTTACTATAAAAAGTGGATAATAATTAATATTTTCGGATCCTCATCACACGATATCTATTGTTAAAAATTAACCACATGAAATCATTTTTTTTAATTGTATTTGTATTATGGAATACAAGCTTTTTGATCGGACAACATTCATTTAAACGATATCGGTAAATATTTTGTAGCATGCGTACACTTTTCTACTATTTTTGAAACCTCGCCCATAGGGCTTACCAACCAATTGCAAGTTTGGTGGGGAGGTGATTTTGAAGCACCTTCGCCTGAGCTGGCATTAAAATTCCAGGAAATAGCATGGATGACAGCAAATTCCTATCCGCGTTCCTGCTTATCCATCATTACCTCTACAGAAGAACATAAGCCGAAGAATGAAATAATCACCCTCGATAATTATCCAAACCCTTTTAGCTCTTCCACAACGATAAACTTCCAGACTGCTATCGGCGGAGATACCAAATTGACCATAACCGACATGCTTGGGAGAACAGTAAAAACGCTCTTTGATGAGTATCGACAAAAAGGTGACTACCGTATTCTGTTTTACCGGAAGGATTTACCTTCCGGAATCTATTATTATCAGTTAGAAATCGGAAGTTATAAATTAACAAAAAAAATGATGATTCTAGATTAGTACACTGTAGCCTAAATTACAGTGTACTAAATGTAAAGGTAGGCATAAGTGAAAAGCGTATCCGTAATATTGGAAACTTGTTTTACCCGGTTAAAGAAATCTAGAATGCGAACTGCTACGTTAGCAGAAATGTCTTGAAGATTCATGTTGGGATTAGTTTATCAGGATAAATGAAATTTACTCCACTTTTACAAAAAAATGGAAAGCCCGTGCAACGTTTTTAATCTCTTGTGCATATAGTTGTCAAATTCGCAAATAAAAGAACACAGTATTTATTTTTTATCACCAAATTACAACTATTAAACATGAGATTTCTAACAAGTAAATTCGTTTCATTCCTTTTTCTAGGATTATTTATTGCAGCTCTTTTTACTGCTTGTAACAAAGAAAACATTGATGAAATTACACCAGAAGCACCTGATTATGAGCCTGAAAATGTAGAGGTAAATACATTGGTTAATGCCGTATCTGTCAGCCCTAGTGGGGGATTAGGCCTGGGATGTGTTACCATTCAGTATCCTTTTGATTTAGAATTAGAATCCGGAAATACGGTAACCGTTAACTCAAATGATGAGTTTTTTGCCGCAATTGATGAAAATGCCCCCGATCCAGTTGTTAATTTTGTCTTTCCGTTAACGGTCACTGATGCAGATGGCAATGTGTTGCAAGTTATGGACATTGATGAACTGGGTCTGCTATTCGGCTCCTGTATACCAGATAACGGATGGGACAATAATGGCACGTTACCTGCCTTTTTATTAGAGAATACCTGTTTAGATATAGTATATCCGGTCAACTTAGAAGATCTGGAAGAAAATACGTATGTCGCTAATAATGAGAGTGAGTTGATCAATTTCTTAGCTACTATCGACCCATTATTTTTCACCCTTCCCCTTACTGTTCAATTGGAAGACGGTTCTGAAGTGGTTATCAACACTTCGGATGAGTTTTTCACTACCGTTTCCCTTGAATGTGACGGAGTAGCGCCACCTGTTGTTGGTGAAGGAATCGAAATTGTTGGGTTTGGATGTTACGAAATTGTCTTCCCATTTGATGTGCAACTGGAAGATAGCACTATCGTGACCGTAGAAGATGAAAACCAATATGCTAACCTAGTGCTGAATGGAGTAGAAATGGTCGTTCAATATCCCTTTACACTTACACCTATCACTGGTGGGGGAGATGATGTTGAAATCAATAGTATAGACGACCTGATAGTAGCCTTTGCCGAATGTGGTGTCATCATCGACTACGGTCCTGTTGAAGATTGTGGTAATGCTCCTGCACATATTTTACTTTTCTTCAATCAAGGAGGTAGTTGTGGTTTTCAAGTTGATTACCCATTGCAAGTTATTGTTACTGATACGGGCGAAACGTATGACATCAATAATATAGACGATTATTTTGTTGTGTATAATATGTATTCCAATCAAATTAACGCCTTCGAGGTAGTTTTCCCAGTTTCAGTTACCTTGACAGATGGAAGCACATTGATTTTCAACAACTACGACGAGGTTTGTGATTTTATTACCGGATGCTAATGTTTTGTCAACTAGTTGATTAAGTAAATTAAGTTGATTAGTGAAGTAATAAATTGCTGTAATACAGCAATTTATTATCACCCCGACTCAACCAATTAACTCAATTAACTAAGCACTAAACCCAAGAGGCTGACCATTTGTTAACGAGTTCGCCTCTTGGGTAAGTATTAAACTGAGGGATAAGCATAATTAATCTAAAGGAATTAACGGTTTCAAATAGATAATTAATTGAACCCCTGCAGGGTTCGAAAAATGAATCCATAAATTAATCCCGCATTTCATGCGGGGCTATACAAATTAAAGGCCTTCAGCCTTTTAGGAATCTCTTGAATTATGCTCATCCCTAATTTAATAAACTTCACATCCAGAAAAATCGAAAAAGTTAGTGATTGATTCCTCAGTAATAGCGTCAGTAAAAAGTCGGAAAGACGGAGCGTTCAAGTTGATGTACGAAAACTGCATTGGCTATGTTTACTCAATAGTAAGACGCTATGTAAGGAATGAAAGCGATCATAAGGATGTCATTCAGGAAATTTTTGCCCGGTTATTTTTAAGTATTGACACATTTGACCAAGAGAAAGGGGACTTTAAATTTTGGTTGCGGCGCCTGGTTATCAATCAATGTATGCAACAATACCGGCAGGGAAAATCCCCGGCATTAGTTGTCCCGATTGAACAAACGCCTGAAAAGGGTGCCAAAATGGATAACCGATTGGAAGAATTGACGAAAGCTGATATAGAAAACTTGTTAAGAAATATGCCTCTAGGGTATCGTCAAGTTTTTATGTTGGTCATTATTGATGAATATTCGCACAAGGAAGCGGGCGAGTTGTTGGATATTACTCCCGAAACTTCTCGTTCTCAGTTATCAAGAGCAAAGACGTGGCTACAAAAAAATATCTCCAAGAAAAATTTAAAGTTATTTATCAATGGACTCTAAATATGATAAATTCAAAAAGTTAATGTCGGAAGACAGGGAATTCTTACCTCCTGAGTTAAGCTGGGAGAACATGGAGGCCGGCATTTTGAAGAAAATGGAGAAACTTCAAACGCAAGAGCATATGTCCAATACTTCAAAACAGACTACCATCATCAGAAGAGGTTTTATGATCCTCATTTTACTTATGCTAATCTTCTGTAACCACAATACTTCCCAATTTCATAGTATCAAAAAGACTGCCTTCACTCCAAATAATTTTAATCAATCCTCGATTACCGATCAATTTGATAACAATCTCAAAAGCGACCAGCCTGAAACGGCTGAGGAAGAAACGACGTCTGATGAATCGATACCTACCAATAAAAAGGAGCAATCTAACCTAGCCTTTACTCCAGGCTTACCTCCAGTAAAGCCTCCATCTACTAATCCCAATACCGATAATGAAAAAGGAAATCTGTCAGCACAAACCGCAGTTGCAGACAAAGAACAAGATACATCTCTTATAGCAAATACCCCATCGAGCCTTTCTTCTTCTGAAAATGAGGGGAATGATAAGTTTCAGGAATCAAAAAATTCAACTGAAACGGAATTAGCCTCTGAACGGTTGAACTCAAACGATGCAGTAAATGAGCTGGGAAAAATAGCACAGATAGATGCTGGTTTATCCATCCCAATGGAGTTCCTACCCGCTACCAGCTTGCCATTACTAAGGATAACTAAAAACAACCATTTGCCCGAATTGCCTCAGTTAGATACTCCAAGTGATCGTCAGTCCAAAAAATTATCCCTAGTTCCTGACAGACTTTCTTTACTTGGAGGAGTCTCCTTTTGGAATATGGGTTTTGGCCAGGAAAAACCTGATCGTCAGCCATATGAGCAAACGCATATTTCCTTTCACAGCCAGCTAAACTATCTGCATACCCTCAAAAAGAACTTTACCCTTTTGGTTGGCCTCCAGTATGTACAGCTTGAACATCAATTTGACTGGACCACCTCCATTGAGGATTATAAGATCACGCTCAAGGATACCATTTTGGAGGTTCAGACCAACTCATTGACCGGGCAACAAACGCCCGTGTACGGGGACGTTGAGCTGGAAACTACTGCTACTCGAACAGTGAGACATCATAATCGGGTAAGACTTGTCCAGGTACCCGTTGCTATTGGTAAAACCTGGACGATTAAGAACTGGCAGGCCGATCTGTTAATTGGAGGAGCGGTCAATGTTTTGACCCAAAATACCGGACGCACCCTCTATCAAGGTACCCTCCAGGAGTACGATGGCCGAAGTACGGATCTTCTAGAAAATCAATGGAATATCCACGGATTACTAATGGGCCGACTCGGGTATAACTTCAATGATCATTTTGGCATAACCACCGGCTTTCAGGTTCAGAAGAGTCTCAATAATTGGAGTGCTGAGCAGCATATCAAGATGCGTCCAGCCATCCTGTCATGGGAGATGGGGGTGAGTTACCGGTTTGATTGAATTATCGGTTTTCTGATTTCCATCCCACTGATCCCCCCAAATAAAACCAGGCTGTTCTCCACCAGGGAAGGCATATTTTGAACTTAAACAATTCCTTTTCCTGCCCCATCATTCCTTCATTGTTAGCAACTTTCATTTAACTTTAGCAGTCGGGCGTCTGGTTTAAGGCTATTTTACTCATCGCCGAAAGCAAAAAAGGTACTTGGCAAGGGGCTGTATTCCAGGCAAACAGACAGAGCAAAAGAAAGAACCAGTTTTGTCGAGCCTTCATAGTTGCTAAAATAACGCCTTGGGAGGTGAATTACTAAATGAGAGGCCTGATTCTTGAAAAAAATCAGGCCTCTCATTTAGAAATCTCTTTTGTAGTTCGTTAATTCTTAACGTTTTTCTTTATTCCATTTTGTTTAAACTATACCGCATATTATAGATAGCCACTACCCCCAGTGTAAATATGATCATTCCGAATAGAAAAAATCCCCATTGGCTCATGGTAGGGATGGGGGCAGGTGAATCCTGAAATTCATAAGCCCCGATATCTACCGTACCGGCAGCGATCCGGGCATTGCCGGCAAAGTCTGTGCTGCCGGAGGCATTAGCATTATTTCCCATGTCGATTGCCGGAGAACCCGCTTGCAGGCTAAAATCGCCCCCACAACTCAGCCCTACCGGAATAGGGGTGGTGAACATCGGATCAACCCCCACTTTGTTTCCATCTACCCCATCAACGATGTTAATAACCCCCGGGTTTCCGACGATATTGTTTTCGGCTGTAATCGAAAGTGGTGAGCCTACCCGGACCAAATCTTGCCCATTTCCTGAGACAATCGAATTAAAAATTGTAACACTTCCGGCAGTACCATTAATAAAAATGCCATTATCATTTCCAGAAATAGAAGAGTTTATGACTGTTAGACTTGCACCATTGAAGACCCCAATTCCAGATGTGTTTAGTGCTGATTCGAAATTACCGGTAAACAAACTATTAATTAGAAATAAGCTAGCGTTGGCTCCTTCAGCGCTCAATTGAGCTACATTATTGCATATCTTTGAATTCACCAGAGTCACTGAAGCATTTCCTAATAGGGAATTATTGAATAATACCCTTTCTTGATGACCACTTAATACACAATTTTCCAGTGTTACATCAGCTGCCCGGTTATCAATAGACCCTAATATATTTGTTGTTTGTACAAGCGATATATTTCGAAAAACGATGGTTTTAGGTTGATAGGTCTGAAAAATTGCAAAGCTAGTTCCCAAAATATTAACACCCGAAATGATAGTCTGTGAAGATCCAAGGCCTTCAATAGTTATGGAGTTTTCGATAGGAATGAAGTTAATTGGAGAGATGGTCTGTCCTGCCAGACTATTGTCGAAGTTGACCAGGTCGCCATCATTAGCCATGGATATAGCTTCCCGCAATGAACCAGGTCCGGCATCGTTGGTGTTCATGACCGTAATGGTGGCTGCAAAAAGGGAGAATGGCAGGATTCCCAATGCCAAAATAGTGGTTATCATTTTTTTCATGAGATGGTCTTATTGATTGGTTAATTAAAGAAATACAGGGCTCTGAATAGCTTAAAACGGTTGGAAATTAGATCTGTAATATCTTAAAAAGGTCCGTACATCATTTTAGATATTTCCGCAAAAACTTAATTTATTTCATCAATTGTTGATTATTTGCTGCGAAGCGGCTTTGACATCCTGATGGAGTCATGTGTTCGGATACTTATTTGGAAAAAATTAGTCGAAAAGACCAAGCGGCAAGTCTGTGTGCGGTTATGCTAATCAATCTAGTTCAATTCACCTTCTATTATGTTCAATTCACCGTGATTATCCAAAAAAACACTTTTAGGTTGCTTATTTTAGAACTTTAGTAATCCGAAACCCAAAATAAGTTCATGGTGAAAAAGACTTTATTATTAGCTCTTATCCTTGTTTTTGCTTCCTTAACAACGATTCAATTGAAAGGAAGCCCTGGGTATGATTCAAAGGATAGCATTTCGGTTTATATCTTTTTACATGAATCGTGTATCATAAGTCAATATTATACCTTGCCGCTACGAGAAATGCATCAGCAATATGGCAATGATCACATTCAGTTCATAGGGCTTTTTCCAAATTTCTCTTCCAAACCCGAAAAAATGCAGGCATTCAAAGAAACCTATAATGTTCCCTTTGAATTAAAGACCGATTATTACCATACTAAAAAGGAATTATTTGGCGCGACAGTTACTCCAGAGGTAGTTGTGTACAATGAATCAAAAGGAGAAATTATATATAAGGGTCGTATTGATGATGCCTACGCGAGAGTGGGAAAAAGAAAGCGGGTCACGACGACTTCGGAGCTTAAGGATGTGCTAGAGGCGATTTCTAACAACCAACCCGTTACCGTTACAAATACACAAGCCATTGGCTGTTTTATTAATAAAAATAAATTGAACTAATAAACCAACAAACATGAAAAAAACCATCTACCTCTTAGGATTCGTTCTATTTATGGCCTCCAATGCCGATGCTCAGGTTACCTTTAGTGAGCATATCGCTCCCATTATTTATAATAATTGCACCTCCTGCCACCGGCCAGGGGAAATTGCTCCCTTTTCATTGACCAACTATAATGAAGTCGCTGCTTGGAGTAATATGATTCAATATGTTACTGAAATCAAATACATGCCTCCATGGAAACCCGATAAAACCTACAGTCATTTTGTGGGCGAAAGTGGGCTGACGGATGATGAAATCCAATTGATTGCAGATTGGGTGAATGCAGGATCGCCACAGGGGAATCCAGACCTTGAGCCACCTCTTCCTATTTTTCCTACAGGCTCCCAATTAGGCACACCAGACCTCGTTCTGGAAATGGCGGAGGATTATTTTATAGAAGGAAATAATCAGGATGATTACCGGGTATTTGTCTTACCTACTGGTTTAACAGAAGATAAAGAAATTGCTGCCGTTGAATTTCGGCCAGGCAATAAAAGTGCGGTACACCATGCACTATTAGCCTATGAGCTAAATGGGCAGGCGGCTGCGATGGATGCCCAGAGTCCTGGTTATGGTTATGAAGCGTTTGGGGGCTTTGGTGTCCCCACTCAAGGCAACTTCACCGGATATACCCCTGGCATTCAAACGATTTTATTTCCTGAGGGCATTGGAACCACCTTACCTGTTGGTGCTGATATTCTAATCCAGGTCCATTATGCCCCCCTTCCTACCGATGAAACCGATAAATCCTCGCTGAACATCTTTTTTAAAGATGCTGATGACCCTATAACTCGTGAGCTCCAACGGCTGCTTGTTTTACCCTTTAACCTTGATGATGGCTGGTTATCCTTTTCGATCCCTCCTGATGAAGTAAAATCCTTTCATGGCACTAGAGCGGTTACCGAGGATATTAGCCTGATCTCTGTTTATCCGCATAGTCATTATCTGGGTAAAGATTGGGAAATATTTGCACTTACGCCTACTAACGACACCATCAACATTATTCGGATCGAGGAATGGGATTTTAACTGGCAAGGCTCTTACACATTCGACCGGATGAAAAAAATTCCGGAAGGTTCCGTTATTCATATCAATGCTACTTATGACAATACTACAGATAATCCATACAACCCCAATTATCCCCCACAAACCGTAACCTGGGGTGAGGGTACATCTGATGAAATGTATTTAGTGGGGATGACCTGGGTACCCTATCAATCAGGAGATGAAGATATTATTATTGGAGAGGAGGTAATAACTGATTTAAATAAAGTTGTGAGCGCATCAGAAAGTAAACTTTTCTTACCCTTTCCCAATCCAACGAGTGGAGAGGTGGTATTAAACTATTATTTAGAAGAAGCTCAAATGATAAGTATTGAGCTCTATAATACTCAAGGAGTAATGGTGAAGTCTATTGTAAACAGTGCTAATTATGCTTCAGGTAATCATACTATTAAATTTCATGTAGGGCAATTACCTGCGGGGGTTTATTCCATTCGCATGGGTAATGAAACCATGAATTTAACCAGGCCTTTAATCATTTCGAAATAGTTTTAATAAAGTTGGACCAACACCTAATTTGACGATTTTCGGGTGTTGGTCGTTTTTTTTACTCCGGTTTCAAAGTAGCCTTTTCCAGTGATTTGTATGTTGACTAAGCTAAAGTATGTGTTTGGCGTGCTTATCGGTAAAGGGCAACCGCTTTATACGCCTGAAGGGGGAGCCCGTACGCAAACCTTGTGTGCGGTTATGCCGGAGGATGAGCTTGTTGTTGGTGCTTATTTTGCAGATGGTGTTGTTCGGGTTGGGTGCCTGGAGGCACCCATAATTTAGGTTTGGACGAGGACGTCCAAACCAGCATTTGTTTTTTTGGACGAGGACGTCCAAACTAGCATT
>CAZHOV010000121.1:0-17394 GCA_964534315.1 uncultured Saprospiraceae bacterium
CGCACTGAAAGGGAATTCTATGCCCCATTTACTCGCTACTGCTAAATTATTCAAAGATCATAATCTTTCGCTTGCGAAAGATCAGTTATGAATTTGAATTTGAAGAAAAGCGGACTTTTGTATATTTACCACTAATATACAAACATTTTATGTATAATCAAATTTTTTTACAACGCTGCGTAGATTTAGGGGGATTGGGAAATGGGAAGGTTAGTCCTAATCCAATGGTTGGTGCCGTATTGGTTTATCAAAATCGCATTATCGGAGAGGGGTATCACCAAGCCTACGGTAGCAGCCATGCTGAAGTAAATGCCGTTGCAAGCGTCCGCAGGCAAGATCGAAAATTAATTGATCAATCTACCCTTTACGTTTCGCTAGAACCTTGTTGTATTTATGGAAAAACGCCTCCTTGCACGAATCTAATCATTGAACACAACATCCCCAAAGTCGTTATCGGAACACTCGATCACACCGCAGCGGTAGCCGGAAAAGGGGTGGAAATTTTGCAAAAAGCAGGAGTGGAGGTAGTGGTAGCTCAAGATATTCAACAAGTTAAGTGGATCAGCCGTATCAGAAATCACTTTGTCGACCAAAAACGTCCGTACATTGTTTTAAAGGCAGCGCAAAGTTGCGACGGCTTTATGGGCTATACGGGAGAAGAGACCCCTATTTCGAATTCCCTAACCAAGCGCCTGGTCCACAAATGGCGCCATGAGTTTGATGCCATCATGGTAGGCACCAACACGGCAAGAATCGATAATCCCCGATTGACCAACAGGTTATTCTACGGCAGCTCCCCTACCCGCATCCTCCTCGACCGTCACCTTTCCCTCTCAACCGAGCTCCATCTTTTTGACGGTTCGGTTAAAACAATCATCTTTTATGAAGACGGCACAGCACCGCAAAGGAACAATTGCTCCTACGTCAAAATTACTTTTGACGAGCATCTGCTATCCAATCTTTTTCACCGACTAGCAGAAGAAAAAATTACCTCGGTATTGGTTGAAGGCGGCCCTACCCTGCTCAATAGGCTAATCAAACTACAACTTTGGGAAGAAACCCGGGTCATTACCAATACCAATTTATATCTTTCAGATGGCTTACCTACCCCAAAACTTACTGACGGCCAACATCTTCAGGCGTATACCGTTGGTACCGACCGTATCGACGTTTTCGTCCGGAGTTAAGTTCTGTTAAACTTATTATAAAATATCTTATGCAGATCACATTGTATCTGGTATTTTTGTTAATTAGTGAGTCGTAAGAAAATTACTGAATTACACAAAATATATAACATACTAGTAATGAGAAGCAGGTTTTCAGGAGATTCAATAATCACCACGATTTCTATAGGAATACTCTTCATCTTTTTTAATACCGCCTTAGTAGCGCAATCGGAAGTCAACTGGCTTTCCTGGGAAGAAGCCATGAAACTTTCCCAGATAGAAAAGCGGAAAGTGTTCGTGGATGTCTATACCGACTGGTGCGGATGGTGCAAACGCATGGACAAAACAACCTTTGATCATCCTGCGATCGCCGATTTCCTCAATGATAACTTCTATTGCATCAAATTCGATGCAGAGCAAAAGGAACCGATTTCCTTAAATGGCAAAACTTATCGCTACGTAAAAAACGGAAAAAGAGGCTATCATGAACTGGCTGCAAAAATTATGAATAGCAGGCTTAGTTTTCCAACTACCGTTTTTCTGGACGAAAATTTCAGGGTTATTCAACCCATTGCCGGATATAAATCACCTGAAATATTCGAGGTGATCATTTCTTATTTTGCTACCGATAGTTTCAAAACTACCCCTTGGGCGGTTTACGAAAAAAACTACAAACCTCAAAAAAAAGAAAAAGGTGGTTTTGTTGAAAAAGGTGGTAACTAAGCCTAAAACCAACTAGATTTTTTTCTTCTCCTTTTAGTCGTACTTACCCCCAAAACACCTAACAAGCCTCTGGTCAGTTCTCTTGCTACAGTCCGCCCGATTTGGCGGGTTGTCGTGCTGTTGAGCACTTGTTCAAACATCGATTTTTCTCTTCGGGTAGATCTGCGGGCCTTTTCGCGTTGATCGCGCATCGTTTCCTGGTGACTTTCGGATTGCGCTTCTTCGATTTTCCCGGTCAGAATCTCATGGGCGCTTTCGCGGTCTATTGATTTGTTGTATTTGGGAATCAGTTTGGATTTACCAGCTAATTGATCAATCTCTGATTTGGTAAGCACATCCATGCGAGACTGAGGCGCCCGGAGAAGCGTATGTGCTAATGGCGTAGGGATCCCTTTCTCGTTTAACACCGAAACCAGGGCCTCTCCTATACCGAGCTCAGTCAGCAACTTCTCCACATCGTAATAGTCAGTCAGCGGATAGTTTTGAGCCGTGAGCTTTATTGCTTTTCGATCCTTGGCGGTAAAGGCCCTCAAGGCATGCTGAATTTTCAGCCCCAATTGGCTGAGTACGCTTTCGGGAATATCCGTAGGATTTTGAGTAATAAAAAACAAACCAACCCCCTTAGAGCGAATTAGCTTTACGATCACCTCGATCTGTTCTAATAACGCATCAGAAGCCTTGTCAAAGATCAAGTGGGCTTCATCGATAAAGATAGCGAGTTTTGGTTTAGGCAAATCCCCCTCTTCCGGGAAGGTGGCATAGACTTCGGCCAGCAGTTGTAACATAAAGGTGGAAAATAACTTGGGCTTATCCTGTATATCGGTCAAGCGCAAAATTGAAACGACTCCTTTGCCCTCATTATTAACCTGCAGCAGATCATCCACTTCGAACGAAGGTTCTCCAAAGAAACGCTCTGCTCCTTGTTGTTCCAATTCAATAATTCTCCGCATAATTGCTCCCACCGAAGCGGTAGAGATCCTCCCGTATTCTTTTACAAATTCATCCTTCCCCTCATTGGTAACATATTGGAGGGTCTTTTTCAGGTCTTCCAAATCCACCAAGGGCAGTTGCTGATCGTCGCAGTATTTGAAGATAACTGCTATTACGCCCGTTTGGGTACCGTTAAGGCCAAGCATTTTAGAGAACAAGGTCGGACCAAATTCGAGGACTGTAGCTCTAAGCCGGGCGCCTTTCTCATCGGAGAGCGATAAAAATTCGATCGGACTACCTGAAGCTTCGAACGGGATACCGATCTTTTGGTGCCGTTCATCAATTTTGGGATGGCCGGCACTCGGTACCGCAATGCCACTCAGGTCACCCTTCACGTCCATAATAATAGAGGGAACGCCTTCTGAAGAAAGCTGCTCGGCAAGGATTTGGAGTGTTTTAGTTTTACCGGTACCGGTAGCCCCTGCGATCAGGCCGTGACGGTTCATCATTTCCAATGGGATCCTTACCAGCGTATCGACCAATGCGGTTTTTTCCAACATGGCGCCGCCAAGTACCATACTGTGTCCTTCGAAAGTGTATCCTTCTTTAATATGCTCTATGAAGCTCTTTTTTTCTGCCATTATAGTTAATTATATAAGTTCCTTAATCAGGTCGTATTTTTTGTTGATTCCAGTCTTTGACCCGTTCCTCGTATTTTTCGTAATTCATAGGCCAAAGGTCAGTATCGATTGTATTTTCCAATTTCTCCTCTAATTCATCATCCACAACATTCGGGAAAAAATCAATATTCGTTATCCGTTCGATCTCATCTATGGAGACGGCATATTCGCCCAGCGGTTTCACGCTCACTTCATTAGGAATGAAAAAGCCAATACCTTTCAAGCCAGGCTCGGTAATATCGAGGATAACCTTATAAAACGCATCGGGAACAGAGACGTCATTGCCTCCAATTCGTTCCCGTATATTTTCATTCAAAACTGGACCGGTGACCACATAAAGGTGGTTGAACTTTCGGGCCCAATCTCTGACATTTTCCTCCAGTTCTCTCCAGATTCCAACATTAAAGTTATGAATCTGTGGAGAGATATTGCTCATGTAAAAGGTCGTGGACATAGATTCTTCCGAAAATGCCATGTCACCCGCCGGCACCAGGTGCCCTCTGTCGTAGCCAGTCCCCCGGTAATCTCTGGTAGAAGCAGATGCATACCGTATTTTTGGATCGGGCCGGTAATTATCGGAGCGCTCCACCCAGGGTTGATTAAGCGATTCCCGGGTTAACTCATAGGCTACCCATTCGGCTTGTTCGTGCTCTTCGATGTAAAATAAAGAAAAATATTTGTGATTCACCAATTGACCTTCCATTGAGGATTCCGGGAAAAAATAGGTGGGCGTATAATCTTCCTCTTTTGGGAGGTCTTGGACTTCCTGATTATCCTGGGTTTGAGGTTGTTCAGGCTGTTCTTCCCCCCCCAGGAAGAGGTTGAATATCCAAAATAAACCACCAATGAGCGCTGCAAATAGTGTAAATTTGATCGCAGTGCCTCCGGCTCCCATACTTTGTTTGGTGTGATTTCTACGAAATTTTGCCATATAAAATACTAATTTTCAGCTTCATCTGTAACGTCAGCTAAGCTATTTAATAACTTTATTATCAATTAATTAAATTATAAACGTACAAGTTACTTAAAAAGGTAAAATTCAGGAAATCCAATCGCATCCATCCTGAATATTTTTACCTGATAACATATTTATGAAAAAAAGCAAAAGCTTCCTTTCCGGGTTTGCCAAAATATGGCTAAGTTAGACCTTCAAATAATTCATAACCCGAAACACATGAGACCGGTTATCTTTTTGTTGTGCATTTTTCCCTTTTTACTTCCCGCTCAAAATTATGATTTACCTCCTGCTGGTGCAAAGGGAGCAGCGATGGGAAATACCGGCCTGACATTCACGGATATTCATAGCGGAATCAGCAATCAAGCCGGCCTGGCTTATCTAAAAGCACCTGCTGTAAGCGTTGGCGCTCACCAGAAATTTCTGATCAACGATCTTCAGCTATTCACGCTAATGGCCGCCTACCCTACCCAGTCTGGTACTTTTGGGCTCCAAGTCAATTATTTCGGGTTCGATCTATATAATGAGCAAAAAATTGGTATCGCTTACAGCCGCCGGCTTTTTGATAATTTATCGATAGGCGCTCAGATTGATTTTTTAAATACCCGGATCGAAGAATTTGGTAGTAAAGGCTTGTTTACCTTTGAATTGGGGCTGCAGGCCAAGGTCCTTGAAGACCTTTACATTGGAGCTCATATCTACAATCCTATTCGTCAGGAAATTGTTGAGGACGAGTTCTTGCCCACTATTTTCTCTTTAGGTCTGGGGTATATTCCATCTGAAAAAGTAGAAGTACTAATTGAGGTACAGAAAAACATCGATTTTCCGGTCAGTTTTCGTTTCGGATTGCAGTACACACCTATCCAGGAATTAATGCTCCGGACGGGGTTTCAGACGGAGTCTACCCAATTCTCCATGGGAGCGGGTTATGTCATCAAAAAATTATTGGTCATCGATATTGCAGCCAATTATCACCAGATTCTCGGATTCACCCCCAGCGTTGGGCTGACCTATCAAATCCAAAAAAAATCGACATGAATATCGTACTGGTATCCGCAACCCCTTTTGAAATAGCTCCGATCAATCAGTATTTGTTAGAGCATTTTCAGCAAAAGGGGCTTTACACGTTTCAAAAAGGGGCGCTTACCGTTCATTTAATCGTCACGGGGGTTGGTCAGGTAGCTACGACTTTTCATTTGACCGATTTTTTTCACGAGCATAAGGATATTGACTTAGCCATAAATGCGGGTATAGCAGGCACGTTTAATCGGGACTGGAAGATTGGCGATGTCGTGCATATTACCAAGGAGCGATTCGGCGATTTGGGCGTGGAAGAAAAAGACAGCGCATTTACTGATATTTTTGAGTTGGAGCTAATTGGTGCCGATCAATTTCCCTTTAAAGACGGATGGATGGTGAATGAAGACACCGAGTCCTTTAAGTTTTTGCCCGTTGCTTCTGGAATAACGGTGAACAAGGTACATGGAGCGGAGAAAAGCATTGAAGCTATTGCTGCTAAATACCAGGCCGACATGGAAACGATGGAAGGAGCCGCTTTTTTTTACGTTTGTCTTCAGCGGCAAGTCTCGTTTTTAGCCATTCGGGGTATCTCCAATTACGTGGAGCCCCGCAACCGGGATAGCTGGGATATTCCCCTTGCCATCAATAATTTGAATGAGGTTTTAGTAAAGATTATTGGGCCATTGGAGGGTGGTTAGAAAGGAGTGAAGGAGATTGTTTTATTTTTTGTTTAGGTGTTGAGTTGTTGATGCATCTAGGAACGCTGCCACCTAGTTTTGGTTTAAAAGGTATCAGTCCTTCAGACTGAATGAAATGTTAAGTGTCTTGTCCTCTTGTCCTCCGGATGTCTGGTCCTCTCGTCTACACCACTACTGAACCACCAACTCCTCCGTCACCATCACTCCATCTCCCGAAATCACTTGCACATAATATACCCCAGGTGTTAGATCAGCCACCGAAACGGTATAGGTAATATCATTGAGCACATGGGGAAAGGATTGAACGATTCGTCCCTGTTGATCGATCATGCGAATCATTCCTTCTTTTATCGATTTTTCCGAATGCACATAAATATGCAAATCAGAGGCCGTAGGGTTGGGGTATAGCAATAAATTGAGGGTTGGCACTGATAACTCTTTTGTATTGACCAGGTGGCAGCCAGGGACTAAACATCCATAATCATCTACTTTAACAACCCAACCATTTTGAGTGGGTTCAGTAGCTCCTTGTGAATTATCATCAACTTGACCACAAAAAATATAACCTCCGTCAATGCCAGGTTGGAGATCATATACATCATGAAAATCCCATTCTCCTGCATCAGGATAAGCAAAATATCGGGTCCATTCAAATGTTCCGCTTTCAGTGATTTTACTCAACCACCCGATGTGACCAGCTTCCAGCCCTGTTGAATCTGGAAAAATACTTCCATTGGCAACAGTTACATAGCCATCCCCTTCATTGGAGGGAATTATTTTCCTGGCAATATTTAAACTTGTAAAGTGGGGAGGGGTAAATTTAAGTTCCCATTCTTTCTCAAAATTAGCATTTAGTTTATAATAAACAGGGTCCGCAAAAGCTAAATAAGAATTTAGGCCATTCCAAAATTCATCTCCAATATTTGAAATAACGATTAATCCGCCATCTTGGGTAGGTAATAAATCCCTTGCTCCTCGTTCTAATAAAGTATCGATTGGTGAGTAATATTCATCTAAAATATTGCCAAGGGTATCAATTTTTAAAATGTATGATCTAATAAAATTATTGGAATTATATAAATTAAGATCTGTGTACCTCGTACCAATATAAAACTTATTGTCGAAAAATTTTATACTTAATGCATCTTCATTATAGTGAACTGATCCATAGAGTGTTTGCCATAGCTCATTTCCACTGCTATCCAATACGATTAAATGGACATCTGTATGAAGTATACCATTTGGATTACCAATCTCACTAATCATCCAAATGGTTTGATTGGGTCCTAAAGTTAAATCCTTAGGACGGATATAAACTTCGGTGGGATAAAAAGGATTAAAGAATTCTTTATAAAATAATGTATCCCCTTGATCATCTAATTTTACTAAAAAAGCCTTCATGGTAGAGTCGAATGTAATTCCAGATTTAATAAAATTACCATCCTCCATTTGCTCCAAAGTACCAAACCAAGCATCTATTGATTTATCCGGCATAGTAAAATGATTAAGGGGAAATACATCTCCCTCTGGAGAAATTTTAACAAACTGAAGGCCAGCTGCAAAAAAGAAGATGGAGTCTCTTGAAGTAATTGCAGTTGCATAATAACAACTATCTGTCGTTGTGATACCTGTAAAAATGGTGTAGACAGAATCCAGGGTAATGAATTTATTGAAGGTGTTTTGGGCATGAGAGGTTGCCAAAAACTGAAGGAGTAAGAAAATTAATGGCAGGATTGATTTCATAGCTAAGGAATTAGTTGGAAACTAAAGTTAACGTGAGGTTCGAGTATTTATGTTTGATCATCAATATTTTCAAAATTATTTCACTTGCCAACGCTCCAGTTTTTAGGTGCGGGCTGAATTCCCATCAGAGAAGGTGTCCTTGTTTTTCAAGTAAGCGCGTAGCGATTACAACCTCTGAAGCCCAATTTATAGGACCAATTGACCAGGCGCATAGCGACTGGCACCTCCACGGGTAGATTGACCTATTTTCATTGATCATATCCACCTATTTAGGGGACATCCTCCTTTCGGTTGGTGTCAGTCCCTACGGGCCTGAACTATTTCGGAATATCTTTTCCTACATGGGTTAAAATCGCTACGCTCTTTGGTTTTAAGGACAAAAATTATACGATTAAAATACAAAAAACAATTTGGATGTAAAAGTAATTTACCGAATAACACATAATTACCAAGGGGGAATTGGCAAAGGGATGGGTGAGCTTCGGTTGGTTTTCTCTATTCGGCTGATTGGTCTCTGCCTGTCTGTAATCTCGATTCTTCCTTTACAATTATTTAATCTCTTTCAGTTGTGATTATTACAAATATTTTCTATTTTTGGATTATAAGAATTTTCTAGTTTTATTCTATTGGTGAGTACCTTCCTATCACTTAAAGGCTGTCTTCAAAGGAAGGATTTCAAACATACATTCAACAACGTAGGAAAGCACAAATATCATTCTTGTACCCCAAAAGTGCTGGTGCAGGGAGAAAAAAGTCATTTATTTTTTCACCCTATAAATATTGTATTCTATGAAAACTTTGCCCAAACCCGATTTTTTTAAAGCATTACTGAAACCGTGGATTAATTTCTTACTCGTTTTCACCCTTCTGGGAGCTGTTAACGATTATATATTTGGACAATCCATCCTTTGTGATACCCTTGAGCATGTCAGAGTTTTTGCTTGCGATGATTTTGACTATCACGATTCTTGTTACTTAAGAAAATTTAATGTCTATTTTACCGAGGTCGATACCACATCCGATCCTTCAGAATTTGAAGTTAACGATTTTCAACTCACTGTCATTTTCTCCGGGGATGGATATATTGATGAAGAATTGAGTGAGGTTGTTGGTGCTTCCGGATGGAATACTATTTATAATTCAACCGCTCCAAATGTTATTAATTTCCGGCCTGCTTTAGGTTGTCAAGAAGTACTTCCATTATATGGAATCCCTTTTGGAAATTGCTCAGATCCATTTGCAGAAATTTATGTGGTTGTTCCTCCGGGAGATCATCCTCAATTAGACGATTTACAAGCAACAGCATTGATGTCTGATCAATTTGTAGTGGATAATTGTAATAACCCCTGTCCAATTGAATTTAATGATGTGAATATTGGAACCAATGCAGGTGCAACGAATGCTTGTGATTCCAACTTGGTCGTTAAAGTCCACCCGTTTATTGATCTGAGCGGAGATACTCTGGTTTCTAATCCGCATACTGAAGTACCTGTGGAAGTTGTCCTTTATAACAATGGACCGACTAATATTACAGTCTTTGACTATGATATTCGAGTAAAGATTGAAGATCAATTTGATAATCTGCCCGGATATCCTGATTTTAACCTTTTTCTCGTCCCTACTCCAAATTCAGGGGGAGATGCTCCCTATATTGAAGAACACATCGGTAACGAACACTATTTCTTCCTGGATGAAATGCAATTTCCAGGTCAATCTGGTCCTTACACGAGTCAGGAAATAGAAGCAGGTGATTCCGTGGTCTTACTTGCTTACACTGTTTTGCCACCTGCATTATCCAATGAATATGGCTTGGCTGATTTCACCGTAGATTTTGTACGCATGTCTTATGAAGATACGTCAGGCACTTATTGCTGCACGCTGAACGTCGATAACCCTGTCAGTACGGTTGAGTTCCCTGGTGATCTGCCTTGTGATCAAGAACCATCGGTCAGACTTGGTATTGTGGACCATTCCCCTATTCAAATGAATGACTGTGAGTTAGCTTTTGACATTTGTGCCGAAATCCAAGATTCATTAGGTAATCCAGATAGTATTGCCCTTAGTGAATTTTTTGTTGAAGTCAATACACTCACAACCGGTAATCTTCAAATCGATCGAATTATCGGCCCCTCTGGCTATACCTATACTGTAGGCAGCTGTAATCCCGGTCAGATATGCCCTGGGGGTGGTTCAGGTTGTACCTCGTGTAGCGGATCTGTTTCTTATTTAAATAATGACACAGCTATTGTCCTACATCATAATGATTGTTTTACGGTGATACTTAGAGGAGCCGATATGACAGAAATTGAGCGGGTTGAATTTACTTCAACTTATCTTCGCTTTGAAGGAGATACCGTCAAATGTATTCCGGAAATCAAGGTTGATGATGGAAATATTCTGGCTGCTGAAAACTCTTGTGAGCATTGCCTGGATTATACTGTATACATAGGTGAGTATAACGGCACCTTAGGTAAGTGTGAAACGGGATTTTCGGTTTGGTTAAACGCCAATAGTGGAAATGATCTTGACTCCATACACCTCGAAATTGATTTTGCTAATACAGATGATCTAACCATCAAATCTATTACTTCCACGAGTTGCCAGACAAATCATAGTTGCATTCCTCCTAATGATGCCGGGATAACCAAATATGATAGTTGTGTGTATACCATAAATGGTACCAATAGAATTGTTTATCAACATTGTCCGGTGTCTCCTGTAAGTTTTAGTAGTGGTGGATCCTTTAACCTATTCTCTGTAATATTGGAAGGAGAACTGGGGGATTGCATCAATGATGTTCAATTTACGATGCAAACGGCGATAGGGGGAGATTCTACTGCCACCTGCGTTCCTTCAGATACCACAAGTGATAGCAACAATGATTTTTGTATTACCAATTGTCCAAATACGGAAGCCAGCATTGAAGGCTTGATAAGGCTGGAAACCGGAGAAGGCGTAAAAGTCCCCATCTTACCTGAAAGTGCTAATTTCCCAAATGATTTGGCTGATTTTACTTCTGGTATTTTTATTCTGACCAATCCGGCAAACTTAAGTAATAATTGTGCGTTGAACGTTGACTCATTAGGGATTTCGCCCTATACGGTAGATGGGAATTGTGATACTATTGTAGAGGCCAACTGTGAATTAGGATCCTATTCCGCAAATTTAGACTGTGAAGCTGATACGACTTATGTCATACAACCATATAAAGATATTAATTATGTAAATCGAGTAACAACTTATGATCTTGTATTGATATCTCAACATATATTGGGAATTGATTTATTAGATTCTCCTTATAAAATGATCGCTGCTGATGCAAATAATAATACTTTTATTACAACTCTTGATATTGTAGAATTTAGAAAATTAATTCTAAATATAGATACCAATTTACCTGACAACACTTCCTGGCGATTTGTAGATGAAAGTTATGTTTTCCAAAATCCTTCCAATCCATTAAATGAAGATTTCCCAGAGTGTATTGAAGTGAATAGTACAGAAGTTACCACTGGAAGTAATTTTGTGGCCATTAAAATAGGCGATGTAGGTAATATAGGAGAAATCAATTGTTCAACTTCTCTTTCTTCTGGAGACTCATTATTGTTAGATCGCGGGTTGGAAAGTAATTATGCGGATTTTGTTGATCTTCTTTTATGGACTGAGACAAATGTAATTCAGGCTGGAGAAATGGTTAATATAGATTTCATTTTTAAAAAGGATGCAAATATAGCTGCATGGCAGATGGGGTTAGAATTTGATGCTGAGTTGTTTGATTTTAAGTCAATCATTCCTTCAGCTTCTTTATCTGGTATCTCAAGTGAAAATTTTGGGTTAACAGAAGTTGAAAGAGGAAAAATACGAGGTCTTTGGTTCCATCCGGAAGGAAAGGAAATGTCTTTTAAAGAAGGCATTACATCATTTAGACTCCAGGTTAAAGCTAAGAAAAAAATTACCAATATTTTGGATCACTTTGAAATCAACCACGAGACTTTACAAAGTATAGCCTTTCAATTGGATGGAAGTGCCTATGAAATTCAGATAAATGAACGTATTGCGGAAACTTCGGCAACCAAATTTGTTCCAGCAGCTTTCCCTGTTCAGGTTATTCCAAATCCTTTTAAGGAACAATTGGAATTTAATTTCCAGTTCAGCACGGCAAAAGAAGGCCAGATCCGAATATATGATTTCCTGGGCCGGCAGGTTGATTCATGGGAAGGTATAATCCTTACAGGTCAAGGTGTATTCTTCGAAAACACCGCTCATTGGGGAGAAGGTATTTTCCTATGGGAAGTAAAAATTGGCGATCAGATTCAAACCGGAAAGATTATTAAAAAATAATGCTGAAACTAATTGTTGGCTTTCCTCCAAGTTATGGAGGAAAGCCATTTATTAAAAAAACTATTATCCTTATGAAAAAAAGAATTTTACTCCAATCTGTTGTTGTTACTGCTTGTTTTTTTCTATCCTTTTTAAGCTTAAATGCCGACACCCTTTACGTTGATGCTTCCGCTACAGGAGCCAACAATGGCACTTCCTGGGAAAATGCTTTTACAACGCTAAATGCTGCTTTATTGTCAACTGATTATGGAGACGAAATTTGGGTGGCCAATGGCACTTACTTTCCAACGTCATCCGATAATCGGTTCGCCACCTTTTTTATTTTCAATGGGATACAACTGTATGGAGGGTTTAACGGCGGAGAAACAAGTATTGATCAACGGGATTGGGATACCAACCTCACCATTTTAAGCGGTGATATCGGTATCCCTAATGATAGTACCGATAATTCTTATACCGTTGTTTATATGGAGGGAGTGGATTCAACCACCATCCTGGACGGCTTTATCATTGAAAAAGGAGTAGCCAACGATGCCGATGCATCCGGAGATAGCCCTCGAAACGGGGGAGGACTGTACTTGATCGGAAATGATGATATTTCTGAATCCCATCCAACTATTCGAAACTGCACATTTCAAAATAACTTTGCATTATTTAACGGAGGTGGGGTTTATATTAAAAGTGAATCCGGAGGGCGTTGCAGTTTTGAATTTGAAAATTGCAAGATTTCCAATAATTCATCCAGTCAAGGAGGTGGTGTTGCCATCATCAATGCGGGAATAGAATTTAATTCCAGCTTTAAAAATTGTGAATTTTCCAATAATGTTGCGAATGAGGGGGGAGGGGTTTATTTCTCAATAGGAGGTGGAAACAAGGATCTATTTTTTGAAGAATGTCATTTTATTCAAAACTTTAGTTTGATAGCAGGGAATGGATTCTATTATCAAAATAGTAATGCTAATCCTTCCGATGTCTTGTTTGAAAGGAGTTCTTTCATTCAAAATTATGGAGGACCAAATAGTGAAGGTGGGGCCATTGCTTTTTTTAATTTAAGTTTTTCTAATATGGCTCCATTGCATTTAAATAAGTGTTTTTTCAAAGAAAATCAAACTGGACAAGGTAGTGCTTTTACAATTATTGATACATTTCTTGAAGCTACAAATTGTCTATTTCTGAATTCATATTCAAGGGTTGTCCATGGTGTGAGTCTTAGTGAAAGTACTTTTATAAATTGTACTTTTTACAAATTTCAAGGTGGTGGATCAGGCTCATTTGGCTTTAGAGGCAATTACAATATTCATAACTGCATAATTATTGAAGATCGGCCTGATTCTATCCCCCCAAAGCCGCTTTTTGTCCAGGCTGATAACATTTCTATCTCTCATTCCCTTGTCGATGTTGCGAACTGCAATGGCATTCAATTTACAGCCAATTGTGGTCCCGGCATGATCTTCGATCAAGACCCCCTTTTTGTTAATCCCGATTCGGGTGATTTTCGGTTGTTACCTTGTTCTCCTGCCCGTGATGCGGGTAGTATTGCTTTCCTGACCGACCAAGATACCCTCGACTTTGATGGGATGCCCCGCATTACTGCCGATTCGGTCGACATGGGGGCCTTTGAATTACCTGCTTTCCAGGCTTTTTTGGATCAATCTCAAAATGTCCTGTGTAAAGGAGATAGCACTGGTGAGATCACCGGCTCCATTCAATCGGCTTGTTTACCCCTTACACTGGATGTAAATGGTACTCAAGTCCCTCTGGATACCTCCTATTTTAATCTTCCCGATCTCCCTGCAGGTACCTATGACCTTTCCTTTACGGATGCCCAAAACTACCAGGATAGCCTTCAGGTACAAATAGAAGAGCCACTTTCAGCCCTGGCATTGGAGGTATCTACCTTTCCGGTAGATTGTCAAGAAGGGCTCCCCGGCTCAGCTATAACACAGGCCATCAATGGTCCTCCCCCTTTTTCCTATCAGTGGAGTGGAGGTTTTCCTGGTACCGCCGATCAGGATAGCCTCCCGGCTGGCGATTATGTGCTGAGTGTCACCGACTCTCTGGGTTGTATGGTCATCGATTCTTTTGCTATTCCAACAATGGGGATGTTAGCCCTTCAAACGGAAATAGATTCTATTTCCTGTTTTGATGGTTTTGATGGGGCCTTGACTATCATTCCACAAAACAATGCCGCTCCTTTCACCTGGCAGTGGGCAGATGGACAAAATGAAGCCTCCATTGATAGCCTGGGAGCAGGCACCTTCACCGTAACAGTCACAGATGCCAATAATTGTACTGACTCCCTCACCCTTCAATTGGAAGCTCCTGATTCCTTAACATTAGCCTTGATTGCTCCTCCAATTGTTTGTTTTGAGGCAGAGGATGCCACCCTGGCAGGCGTTCCGGGAGGAGGCACTCCTCCTTATAATTATGAATGGTCTCAAGGCCAAATAGATTCCCTGATCAGCGGACAACCCGCAGGGGATTACCAACTCACCCTGACCGACGATAATGGATGTACCCAGGTTGAAGTTACTTCTGTTCAGGAAGCTGCTCCTTTTGTATTGACAGACACCTTAACCAATCATGCCAGTGGTGAAAATACTCCGGATGGGGCGATCACCATTGCAGCCATAGAAGGTGGAGTACCACCCTATACTTACCTTTGGTCGACCAATGATACTATTCTTTCCCTTTCAAACCTGCTTCCAGGGCTGTATTTTTTGGAGGTGACCGATAGTTTAGGATGTGTGGAGGAGTTTGTTTTCGAGGTGGGGTTTGTGGTGGGGGTAACATCTATGGATCATCAATTTGGTGAAGTTCAGGTCATCCCAAATCCTTTTGAGGAACAATTGGAATTCAACTTCCAGTTCAGTACAGCCAAAGAAGGCCAGATCCGAATATATGATTTCTTGGGCCGGCAGGTTGGTTCATGGGAAGGTGTAATCCTTACAGGTCAAGGTGTATTCTTCGAAAACACCGCTCATTGGGGAGAAGGTATTTTCCTATGGGAAGTAAAAATTGGCGATCAGATTCAAACCGGTAAGATTATTAAAAAATAACACTAAAACTAATTGTTGGCTTTCCTCCATAACTTGGAGGAAAGCCATTTTTAAAATTATTATCCTCATGAAAAAGAAACTTTTACTCAATTTTTTGATTATCCTATTTCTGCTTTGTGTATCCCATCTTTGCTTTAGTGCCGATACCCTTTTTGTAGATTCATCTGCTACAGGAGCTAACAATGGCACTTCCTGGGAAAATGCTTTTACAACCCTTGGTTCTGCTCTTTTATCAGCAGACTATGGAGACGATATATGGGTTGCCAAAGGTACTTACTTTCCGACTTCATCCAATAATCGGATTGCCACCTTTTTTATTTTCAATGGTATCCAACTATATGGAGGATTTAGTGGTGAAGAAACAAGTATTGATCAACGAGATTGGCAAATCAATCCCACTATTTTAAGTGGTGATATCGGTATTGTAGGTGATAGTACTGATAATTCCTACACGGTAGTGTATATGGAAGGTGTGGATTCAACCACTATCCTGGACGGCTTTATCATTGAAAAAGGAGTAGCCAATGATGCCGTTGCATCCGGAGATAGTCCTCGAAAAAACGGAGGAGGACTGTACCTGATCGGAAATGATGATATTTCTGAATCCCATCCGATTATTCGAAACTGTATTTTTCAAAATAACTTAGCACTAGTAAATGGAGGTGGGGTTTATATAAAAAGTGAATCGGGAGGGCGAACTAGTTTTGAACTTATTAATTGTGCCTTTTTATTGAATAGTGCTCAGAGGGGAGGGGGAGCTGCCATTTTGGATGTTGGAATAGAAAAAGAATCCTTGTTTAAGGATTGTATTTTCGAACAAAATTCGGCAACGGATGGAGGAGGAGTATACTTCAATAATATTGGAGGAAATCAAAACTTAGTATTTGAAAATAGTTGGTTTTTAGAAAATTATAGCATTGCTACAGGGAATGGGTTTTACTACCAAAATACTAACCCTAACCCTTCAGATGTATCGTTTAAAAAAACTTCGTTTATTCGAAATTATGGGGGGGCAAATAGTTTGGGTGGTGCCATAACAATTTTTAATTTAAATTTTGTAAATATGATACCAATGCATGTGAATAGATGTTATTTCGATGGTAATCAAGCAACTGCAGGTGGAGTTTTTGGTTTAGTTGATGTAAATCTCAGGGTTATCAACTCCTTATTCTTAAATTCATATGCAAATGATGGAGATGGTGGGGTTGTTTTTAGCCAGATTGCTTCTTCTGGGTGTATAAGCACATTTGTAAATTGTACTTTCTATAAATTTAGTTGTGGTAATTCTATGGCTGATGAAGGTAGTTTTGCATTTAGAGAAGTATATTTTTTAAAGAATTGTATTTTAATTGAAAACCGGCCTGATTCTGTTCTTGCAAAACCCATTATTGCTCAGAGTTCAGGTATTAATATCTCCCATTCTCTTCTTGATGTTGCCAACTGCAATGGCATTCAATCCTCTGCCAATTGTGGTCCCGGCATTATCTTCGATCAAGATCCCCTTTTTGTCAATCCCGATTCGGGTGATTTTCGATTATTACCTTGTTCTCCTGCTCGTGATGCGGGTAGTGTCGCCTTCCTGACCGACCAAGATACCCTCGATTTTGATGGAATGCCCCGCATTGCTGCCGATTCGGTTGATATGGGTGCTTTTGAGTTACCGGCTTTTCAAGCCTTCCTTAATCCCACCCAAAATATAAACTGTAAAGGGGATAGTACTGGCCTGATAACAGGGGCTATTCAATCGGCTTGCTTACCGCTTACTTTAGGCGTCAACGGTACGTCATTGCTTTTAGATACAGCTTATTTTAATCTTTCTGATTTACCGGCAGGTACCTATGACCTTTCCTTTACAGATGCACAAAACTACCAAGATAGCCTGCAAATACAAATAGAAGAGCCACTTTCAGCCCTGGCATTGGAGATCGCCACTTTTCCGGTAGATTGTGAAGCAGGGCTTCCTGGCTCAGCCATAACGCAGGCGATCAATGGTCCTCCTCCTTTTTCCTATCAATGGAGTGGTGGTTTTCCTGGTACCGCCGATCAGGATAGCCTCCCGGCTGGCGATTATGTGCTGAG
>CAZHOV010000122.1:0-17338 GCA_964534315.1 uncultured Saprospiraceae bacterium
ATCTCAAAGTTAATTAATGTAGACGTATTTCAGTACAAGACACACATTGCTCATTGCTCATTGCCCATTCCTCATTCCTACTGCTTCACCACTCTCAGCACCTTTTGCTCTCCGGTGGTAGAAGAGAGCCTGACAAAATAAAGTCCGCTTGGTTGATCATTTAAAACATTTACTTCTACAACCTGCCGGCCGCTTTGCCATTGTTGTTCTTCTCCGAAATGCAGTCGTTTGCCAGAGAGGTCAAAGACTTCGATGCAGATGTCGCGATCTTTTTCCAAGTCTACTTCCAGGGCGAATTTGTCGTGAAATGGATTGGGGAAGGCTTTGGCCGTAAAAGTGGTTGACGGAACTCCGGTTGTGTTGACCGAACAAGCTGTTCTGAAAACAAAACTGGGAGAGAAAAAGCTGAAGTCTGTTTCGCAGATCGTACGAATTTGTAGCTCATACTCTTCGCATAGACTCAATCCCTCCAAGGTTTCGGAGGCGTTGACGCTCACCAGCTCCACCCAATCGGCGGCGTCGATCTGGCGGTATCTGATGTTGTAGCCAATAACTGTTGGGGTAGGAGGCTCCCAATCAAAGACAACGGTAAATGGCCCCACGGCTGTAGTATCCAGATTTAAAGGTTCCTGACAGGGAATGAAAGGCGGTAGGATATCAATACAATAATCTTCTACCTCTCCGAAGGTAAATCCTGCTTCACAAGGAAGAGAGGGAGCAGCAAATTTCATAGAAACCCGCATCCGGGTAAGCCCCCATTCAGCATCGCTGGGTACGGTAATCTGACCGGTGACCGTCGTGGCAGAAAACCCGCCATCGAAAGCAAGCTCGGAGGGCTCTTCTAATTCGCCATCCTGGTCCCAATCAATCCACACCTTAAAGTACTCATTGAATGTGGAAAAATTAAAACCGGGCTCTATTTCTATGGTATAAGCGCTATCAACAGTAAGAGCCGTAGTAATATCCGGGAAAAAGATATAGCCTCCGTTATCTCCGGAAATGTTGTCAATGTCTTTTATGGTAACACGCTCTACCCATTCCGTAGCAGAATTAACAGCAAAGGAGGAGCAATAATTAAAATCTAAACAAGCTCCGCAGCCAGTAGTGGTGAAAGTTTGAATGGCGGAAAAATTACTGCTAGTGTCTTGGCAAACACTTTGAACTCTATATTCATAATCGGTACAGGGCTCTAATTCTTGCAAGAGGAAAGGCTCTTCAGCATCATCTACGACTGTCCAGTCGGGGCTACCAACAGGGCGCCACTCCAGCAAATAAGTCTGTGCAGAATCATTAACCGCCCATGTGAGGAGAGCTTCTTCATCGCTAATTCCACCAACCTCTAGACCGATAGGGATCGGGCAAGAAGAGCAATAATTGAGAATGAGCAGTAAGCTGGTATTGGCATTTAATCTGCCACCGGTAACCGTTTCCGTTTCGAGATTGGCAATCGGATCGATGCCCTGAAGTAAAAAGCCACGGGTAAGTAAGGCCGCTGTAGCCGGATCATTCTTGGCGAGGTCGAGAAAGTCCGGGCATGCTGCTGAATAGAGCAGCCCAACGGTACCTGCTACCAAAGGCGAGGCAAAAGAGGCTCCAAATACATTTCCATAGGTTCCGTTTATCGTATTGATCGTGGTATAAATATTTTCTCCGGGAGCCGCCAGGTCAACCGATGAGTTACCAAAAGCTGAAAAATTACGAACGTCACTCGCATCGGTACCGGTCACGGCAATAAGGAAATCACTGGTACAGTTGGAGGGAACATCGCCGGATAAGTCTACATCGATCTGAAAATCAGGTACGGCTGCTATATTGATAATGCCTTCCATACCCAGGGTGTCATAAAACTGGCACCAAAGGGGAGTGGTGCTAGGTAAGGCAAAAGGCTGCCCGATCGACAGGTTGGTAGCTACTACAAATGCTCCCTGGTCGCCGTCGGTGTCGTTGTACAGGCGTCTTTGATCAAGTACGTAAGTATAAGACTCCAGGATAGAGGCTTCATCGGTAAAGAAATCATTTCTTACGATCATCATTTTTACGTTCCAGTTAACACCGGTTACGCCAATGGCATTATCTCCCTGGGCACCGATCAGTCCGGCTACCGGCGTACCGTGGCCACCGGCAAAGTTTGACCCGATATCGTCATTATCATTGACGATATTCCAGCCCAGAAAATCATCTATGTAGCCGTTATTGTCGTCATCCAGGTCGTTATTGGGAATTTCTGCCTGGTTTACCCATAAGTTGTCGCCAAAATCAGGATGCGTTAAGTCTATACCATCATCTATTATGGCGATGACAATAGTATCGCCTGCAGTGGTTAATCCGCCGGTAGTAATATCCCAGGCCAAGTCTGTATCGATATCGCTATTGGTTGAACCGCCCGTTTGCCCCGTATTCAGCCATTGCCATTGGGCGTCAAAATCGGTGTCGTTTGGGATTGCCCGATAACTGGGAAGGTGATTGAATTGAACCACTTCCACTCCGGGATGCTTAAAAAGATGGTTTAAGAAATGCTGCTCGTGAACATTTCGATAGTCAAACGTCAATAGCCAGATATCCATAGGCGCCGAAACGAGTCTTTCCACCTTCAAATCCGTTGATCTTCCCTGAAAGTGCTGATTGTCGGCAATGATGGCCGACAGATTTTCCTGCTTAGCTTTTACTAAATACTCGCCAAGTTTATGGTCAAGCTGCTGCGCATCTAAGATATTAAGGAGACAAAAGGAAAGGAAAAAAAAGAGTAGAAGTAGTCGTTTCATTTTAGCAATTTTCGTTGTTGAAGAAAATGGAGTCTAAATTTACCAGTAATCAATCATAAATGCATACAAGGATAGGATGAAAATTAATTTTTGTTGGGTAATAGGCAAAAACCAGAGGACCAGACACTCCATATAAAATCCAGTCTGAAAGACTGATACCTTACAAACCCAAACTAGGTGGCAGCGCCACTAAGACCGGATTCACTATTCACTATTCATTCCGAAAATCCCATCCTCACCTGCCACGCTAAGTGGTATTAACCGCTCTCCCGTCCACTCTCCAAACAGATTGATAGGGTGGCCTCCACTGATCGCCATGATTTGCCAGATGGTATTCTCACGGAAGTGTAGCGGAATATAGTGGTGGTTTTTATCAAGGATATAAGCGTTGTCTTCGCTGACGACCGGGGTAACAGTATTTAGCAGTGTGGGATATTGAGGAAGCCATGGATTGGCGGCTAAGGCTTTTGCATAAGCATCGAAGAAGGCTTTAAGCGTATCATGGCCTTTATAGGACTGTTCCGAAATAGAGATAGCCTGTTTTTCTTTTTCATCGAGTAGGAAACGCAAGGGGAAGTTGGAAGGATAATAGTGGGCATTAGCCTGGTAACAGGAGCCTGTTTTCCAATGGTAGCTAAATCCGGAATCTCCGAAATTGAATTCAAGCAACAGGCCCCACTGCTCCGTTTGGAAGCCTTTGAACCAGGTTCTCCGGAAAGAAAGGTTATCATCGATCCCTTCGAATGCGCCCATCACCATCCATTGATCTTTTACTGCCGGTTGTTCAAAAACGGTTTCTTTGCGGATATTCACTCCTGCGAAGGAAAGGAGATCTTGCTGTAGGGGAAGCGGTAATTGCTCAAGGTTTTTAAAGCCTTTAATGACCAGATAGATGTTGGCCAACTCGGTAAGCATTTTTTCCGGCCAGTCGAGATTGGCGGAAGAAATATAGGGCAGGGTTTTTATCTTCCGGCTGATGCCAGCCAATTTAGCATCGACCATTCGAGCAGAGAGCGATTCCCAGAAGGGGAGTGGTTTTTGTTTAGTGGCTGCCAGGCCTGCTGCAATGGCGTCACTGATCCACTGCTCCAGGTCATCAAGTCCCGTATTCATCAATTGAAGCCGCTTTTCAAAATTTTTCTGCTGGGTCGTTTTTTTCTGGCTGTCAGTAGCCTGGGCGGATGGTTTCTGATTGATTACCCTGTCTTTTACCCAACCGGGGAGCTGTTCAACAACGTTAAAGGCGTCGGGTTGGTCGGCATGGAGTAAAAACAAACCGATAACGTGTTTGCAAGGAAACTTCCGACTGGGGCAGGAGCAATAAAACTGAGGACCCTTCCATTGAATAGCTGTTTTATAATAAGCGGTACCACTACCTTTACATTCTCCCCAGACCATTTCGGTATTGCCTTCCAATTGCCGCCATTTACGAGTAGTCGCCAACCCTTGAGCGCGGTCGGCAGTAGCCGTGTCAGGAGCAAAAGAGCGTATTTGTTGAAGGGTGTACATGGGTATTTAGGAATAATTGGAAAAAGGGAAATGTCGGAAAAATAGGTGAATTATGCTCACCTCTCAACTACTAACTACACACTATTAACTACTAACTATTAACTATTCATTGTACATTGCTAATTCCTCATTGCCCATTGTTCCTTGCTCTTAACAAATATAATGGTGCGCTGCACCATCAAATTGATATTATTCTCTTTCGCTACAAAGATTTTGGTGCGCTGCACCAATCTTTCCCAGAACTGCTAACTGCTAACTACTAACTGTTCCTTGCTATTCATCATCATCACTGCCGTTAATCCCGAGTAGTTGCAGGGCTTTTTCGGAGGCGGTTTGTTCGGCGCTTTTTTTATTAAAGTCATCGGCCGTAGCGAGTTTACGGCCATCTATCAGGACGGCTACTTTAAAGCGATCTCTTTTTTCGTATTTATATTTGGCGAGCATTTTATAGGTAACAGATTGGCCGTTTTTTTGGCACCATTCCAGTAGTTGGCTTTTAAAGTTGTCGTCATAGGTTTCCAGTTCATGCACATCTACATATTCCATCAATATTTTTGTAACGACGAATTTTCCGGTTTTGCGGTAGCCTTTTTCGAGATAGACGGCTCCGACAAGGGCTTCCAGAGCGTTGCCGAGCATAGATCGGCTGAGGCGGGTATTGTTGTATTCGGCGAGAAACTCATCGAGGCCCATTTTATCGGCGATTTTATTGAGGGATTTGCGTTTGACGATCTTGGATCTCATTTTAGTAAGGAAACCTTCGTCGCTATCCGGATATTTTTTGAAGAGGTATTCAGCCACGATAGTGCCGAGCACGGCGTCGCCCAAATATTCTAAGCGCTCATTGCTTTGAATGGCATAGAGCTTTTCTGAAGAGGTGGATTTATGATAAAAGGCCAATTTAAAGATAGCTAAATTGGCTGGTGTAAAGCCAATAAGCGTTTTTAACCTTCTTGTAAAGATCTTGTCCTCTGAAAGAAAAAGGTTATAAAATTTAAAAATGAATTTCAAACCCAACTTGTTTGATCATATTGCCGGGCACAGAAAATTATGGATTAGGAAATCAACCATATTCTTAATTCATAATTTTTAACACCTGACGAATCTATATAATATATTAGAATATATTTTAATTCAATTAGTGTGCTTAAACGTGTTTTTTTCTTTTAAGAGATAAAAGTACAAAAAACTTGTTTATCTTTTTAATCTTCAAATTTCTTTAAGATAACGGAAGAGTTGTGCCCCCCAAAGCCAAAGGTATTACATAAGGCTGTTTTAATGGGGCGTTCTTGTGCTTCGTTAAGTGTCAGATTTAGTTTGGGATTGATTTTAGGATCTCTGGTGAAGTTATTGATGGTTGGAGGTACAAAGTTATTGTTGATCCCCAGGATACAGGCAATGGCTTCGATAGCTCCTGCTGCTCCCAGTAGATGGCCGGTCATTGATTTGGTTGAGCTGACATTCAGTTCGTAGGCGTGGTCTCCAAATACTTTTTCGATGGCAATGAGTTCGGCAACATCGCCAAGGGGGGTAGAAGTTCCGTGTACATTGACGTAATCGATTTCGGATTTATCCATTTTGGCATCTTCGAGGGCGAATTGCATGACTTTTATGACGCCATGTCCGTCAGGTTGGGGTGCGGTAATGTGATAGGCATCGGCGGTCATACCGCTGCCCATTACTTCGGCATAGATTTTTGCCCCTCTTTTGACGGCATGTTCGTAGTCTTCAAGTACGATGGCGCCAGCTCCTTCTCCAAGAACAAATCCGTCGCGATCAGCATCGAATGGTCTGGAAGCTGTTTGGGGATCGTCATTTCGGGTGGAAAGCGCTCGCATCGCGTTAAACCCTCCAATTCCTGCTTTTGTGATGGCAGCTTCTGAACCTCCGGAGATAATGATATCTGCTTTACCCAATCGAATATAATCAGCAGCATTGATCATAGAATGAGTAGAAGTGGCGCAAGCAGAAACCGTAGCGTAATTGATCCCTCTAAACGAATATTTAATGGAGATCAGGCCGGCTACAATATCAGAGATCATTTTAGGGATCATAAATGGATTATACCTCGGGTTTCCGCTACCGGTAATAAATTCTTCAATTTCCTTTTCAAGGGAGCCGAGTCCGCCAATACCAGAGCCCCAGATCACTCCGGCTCTGTCTTGGTTTATTTTTTCGATATCAATTCCAGCATCTATAAAAGCTTCATCTGTCGCAATCATTCCAAATTGAGCAAAAAGGTCCATCTTTCGAGCTTCTTTCCGCTCAATAAAGTCCTCTACATTAAAATCTTTCACTTCGCAAGCGAAGTGCGTTTTGAAATTAGACGCATCAAAGCGGGTAATCTTTCCAGCACCGCTTATTCCTTTTTTCAATCCCTCCAAATAATCTTTTACAGTATTACCGATAGGAGTTAGCGCTCCCATACCTGTTACAACGACCCTTTTCATGAAATAGATTTTAGTTTATTGGTTTGCCGGAATATATTAACAAGAAGCCAATACTCTGCTAGAGCAGAGTTAGATAATTAGCTTAAGAAATGCTGAGAAATAGGAAATTAGGTTTTAGGCAAAACAAACAACGGGCAAAGAAATGTATTTTTGCCCGTTGCTGTTGTGGTTTTATGCTTGGACCTGAGAAGTTAAATATTCAATTGCATGCCCTACTGTCTGAATGTTTTCTGCCTGTTCATCTGGAATAGAAATATCAAATTCTTTCTCAAATTCCATGATCAACTCGACGGTATCCAAAGAGTCTGCACCAAGGTCATTGGTAAAACTTGCTTCAGGAGTCACCTCAGACTCATCAACGCCTAACTTGTCAACAATAATTTTTTTTACTCTTTCATCAATGTTTGACATAACCAAAGACTTTTGCGCCTACCTTTCAATATTTATTTTGGTAAAGATAGACTAGGTTAACAAAATTGCTATGCAAAATAAATTATAAGTCCTCTCATTACCAAAGGTTATGTCAATTTTTTTATCTCATTATTTTATAAATCAATGATAATAAATGGATTAGGTTGTTAAAATATATCATTCAATTGGAGAGCCCTAAATGTTACCTTTCCATTAATTTTGAAGCAGGAATTGTAATTTGTAGAGGATAAACTGTACTTTTGTTGCGCTAGCTAAAATAAATATCAATTTGCACAACGCCTTTTCGGGCTTTCTAAGTTACTGAAAGTCTGATTGTTAAACCTCTTGGTTGAAAATGGAAATTAAACATAATCTCAATACTAAGATCGTTGCTACCATCGGTCCGGCTTCTAGTTCCTATAATACTCTTTTAGAATTGGTTAAAGCGGGGGTAACCGTTTTTCGGCTTAATTTTTCGCATGGTACCCATAGCGATCATCAAAAAGTGATCAACCACATTACTTATATCAATGATAAGTATAAGGTCTACGTAAGTATTCTTGCTGACTTGCAAGGTCCAAAACTACGTGTTGGAGAGATCAAAGACAAGGTACTTCCGGTCAATCCGGGGGATATCCTGACTTTTGTCAATGAGGAATGTATCGGAACCAAAGAAAAGATCTACATGAGCTACCCCAATTTTGCACAAGACGTGTCAGTGGGAGAAAAAGTACTGGTTGATGACGGAAAGTTGGTCCTGGAAGTTATAGATACCAACGGTGTCGATAAAGTGCAGCTAAAAGTATTATACGGAACGGAGATATCTTCCCGAAAAGGGGTGAACCTTCCACAAACCAAAATATCCCTCCCTTCCTTAACTGAAAAGGATGAAAAAGACCTCGAATTTATTTTAACCCAACCGGTCAATTGGATTGCCCTCTCCTTCGTCCGTTCTCCCAAAGATGTCAAAGACCTTAAAAGACGGATCGACCTGGCTGGCCATCCTGCCAAAATCATTGCTAAGATTGAAAAACCTGAGGCCGTAAAGCGTATCGATAAGATCATAAAATTCTCCAACGCCATCATGGTGGCTAGAGGAGACCTCGGCGTAGAAGTCCCTATGGAGCGGCTACCTATTATTCAGAAAGACATCATTGAAAAATGCATCCAATGGGCGCGCCCGGTCATTGTAGCGACTCAGATGATGGACAGTATGATCACCAATCCAAGTCCCACCAGAGCTGAAATTACTGATGTTGCCAATGCCGTTTTGGATGGAGCAGACGCTGTAATGCTCAGCGGAGAAACTTCTATAGGAAAACACCCGGTGAGAGTAGTAGAGGCCATGAATAGAATACTGGAAACTACCGAAAATTACTTCGATCCTAGTAGCAAACGTCCAACACCGACCAGAAAGTCGCGCACCTTCCTGTCAGATGCCGTATGCTTTAATGCCGCAAAAACGGCAGAAGAAGTGGGAGCAAAAGCGATTATCGGAATGACCAGCTCAGGTTATACCGCCTTCAAAGTTTCTAGCTACCGGCCTAATTCCGGCATTTTTATTTTTTCCGACCGTATCCACATGTTATCTACCCTCAACCTCGTCTGGGGCGTGCGCTGTTTTTATTACGACAAATTTACCTCTACCGACGAAACCATCACTGATGTGGTAGAGATCCTGAAATACCACAAGGAAATCGAAAAAGATGACGTCATCGTCAATACCGGAAGTATGCCGCTTCACCGAAGACACCGCACCAATATGCTGAAAGTAACCGTGGTCGAATAATTAAGGACCAATACTTGTTGCTGTAGATACTGAAATGGAATTAACCTCTACTACTATGATCGTAAGAATAATAAATAAATCAAAAAATGTACTTCCTAAATATGAAACGGAAGGAAGCGCTGGAATGGATCTGCGAGCCAATATGGATGAACCCGTTACCCTCCAATCTCTTGAAAGAACGCTCATTCCTACAGGTTTATTCATCGAACTCCCCTTTGGGTATGAGGCTCAAATAAGACCCAGAAGCGGATTGGCAATAAAAAAAGGCCTTTCTCTGCCTAATACTCCGGGTACGATCGATAGCGACTACCGGGGCGAAATCAAGGTTATTCTCATAAATCTGTCTCCCGATCCTCAAACCGTCGAACCCGGAGAACGAGTCGCCCAAATGGTCATTACCAAATACGAAAGAGTTGAATGGGAAGTTGTGGAAGCACTTAGCGACACCGAACGTGGAGCAGGAGGCTTTGGTAGTACCGGAGCTTCCTAATAAAAATTCATTCTCCAAAACTTACCCCCTAAAATTCACGTTCGTTTTATTAAGTAAGCGGTAAAACACAATAAGTGGTTACCCCCCTTAAGGCTACACTATATTACCAAATTTTGAGTTTATTATTCTATAAAGGCCTATTTTTACCTTTTGTGTTGCACTCTGATTGAAAATTGATTATTAAATGAAAAATAGTTTAAAACACTTTTGTTGCTTTCTCTTTTTTCTGAGTCTTTTTCAGCTATCCGCCTTCAGTCAGCAAAATAGTATGACTGAAGAGGAAATGAAAATACAAGGCATGTTTATCGAAGCCAATAAATTTAAAATTCTCGAGAATTTTGAAAAAGCAGAGGACATCCTTAAAAAGCTCCTCGAATTGGCCCCGGATAACCATGTCGCTATGTACGAATTGGCCAGGGTAATGGAAGCCCAAGACAAGGATGGCGACGCCAAACGCTACATTATCGATGCTTTGGAGTTGGATGATTCTAACGACTGGTACCATATATTTTATGCTGATCTGGAGGATAAAATGGGCCGCCCCGTCAAAGCTGCTGAAATTTATAAAGAATTGGTCAAGAGAAACGACGAAAATGATTACTACCTCTTAAAACAGGCTTATTATCATGTGTTGGGCAAAGAGCCGGATAAGGCGATCAAAGTCTACGATGATTTTGAAGAACGCGTTGGGGTATCTCCCGACATCAGTCAAAAGAAACATAAACTCTATCTCACCATCGGTAAAGAAAAAGAAGCAGCGGAAGAACTCCAGAAGTTGATCGATGCCTATCCCAGTAATTCCGAATACTATTATGATCTGGCTGATTTTTATACTGCTATGGGAAAAAAATCAGATGCCAAAAAAGTTTACGAAGACCTTCAGGTTATCGATCCTGATAATGTAAAGGCGCGCATGGCACTCGAAGAAGACTGGGTGGTCAATAAGGGAGCAGAAGAAGGGGATGTTGAGCGTATCCAAAAGCTGTTCAGAGACGAGACCGTAGATATTGACACCAAAATAAAAACGATCTTACCCCTGGCAAATGAAATTGCCAATTCTAATAATCAAGCTACAGCAAAAGCTTATCTACCAGCTTTGAAAACGCTTACTCAAGTACATCCAGATGAAGCTAAATCGTTTGCGATCTATGCAGATATGCTCTATTATGCTGGAGACAAAGAGGAGGCGACCAGGAAATACGAAAAGGCCTTAAGTATCGATAAATCGGTCTATGCCGTTTGGGAACAATTGTTATTTATTTATTCCGAACTGGGAGATTACAAGAGGCTGGCAGAGCTATCCTACGAAGCCCTGGATTATTTTCCTAACAACCCGATTATTTTCTTTTTTAATGGTATGGCCAATTGCGAAATTCAGGAATATTCAGTGGCGCAACCTTCTTTGGAACAAGCTAAGCTGATGGCGGTTAATAATAAACTATTGAAAATCGATGTGCTCAACCGGCTGGGAGAGGCGTACTTCGCGTTGGGTAAAGCAGATAAAGGAGCAGATAACTTCGAGAAAGCGCTCGAGCTAGATGCCCGCGCTGCGATCCCGATGGCCAATTATGCCTACTACCTCTCATCAGATGACCAATCGATTGAAAAAGCTGAAAAATTGGCCCGGGAAGCTCAAAAGATTAATGCTGGTCATCCCGCTACTAATGAAGCCATGGGGAAGGTCAGTTTTGAGAAAAATGATTTTTCCAAAGCCAAAGAATGGTATGGTAAAGCCATTGCCAATGGAGGAGATGTCCATCCGCGCATACTTGAGGGGTATGGCGATACGCTTTTCAAACTTAGTCTCATCGATGAAGCTGTCAACTTCTGGAAAAAGGCCCGGTCTAAAGGGATAGATAATACCCGTTTGAAGAATAAAATTGAAAATCGAAAATTGATCGAGTAATAAATGAATAGCTTTCAGCAAATAGTTCGAATGATTTTTGCAAGAAGCAACACCATTTTGGTGATGAGTTGCTGCTTGATCTTGCTCATTGGTTGTAAAACCACTCGAAAGGCGGCAAAGCCTCTTAATCTGAAGAACCGGTCAACTAAATTTTTACTTAAAAAATTGAATAATAATAAAATAGAGGCAGACTGGATTAGCGCCAAAGCCCGAGTAACATACGCCGATGAAAATGAAACCCGAAAGTTTACCTCCCTTGTAAGACTCCGGAAGGATAGCGTAATCTGGATGAATTTCAAGAAAACAAGTATTGAGGCAGCCAGGATACTTATAACCCCTGATTCGCTATTTATTCTAAACCGCCTCGACAAAGAGTATTTTAAAGATGCGCTTGACGGATTGAAAGCAAAGTTTTTCCTGCCTCAAAGTGATTTGACCAATACGGAATTTTTTCAGATCATTCAGGAACTAATATTAGGAAATCCCGTATTTTATCAAGTAAAAGCACTAAATAATGAGATTGTAGAAGAACAATACTACCTCGAAGGTGATGACGGCAGAATAAAAAGCGAGTATTGGCTTGATGGGTTGTTTTATCGATTAGGTCAACTTGCTTTTACCGACTTTAAAACCCAAGGTACGGTTGCGATAAAACTCGATGATTATGAAGAACTGGAGGATAGACAAAAATTTTCGTACCTTCGTACCATTACCGCAATGTCAGAAGAAACAGGAAAAGTCTACGTAGAAATCGAGTTTAAGAAACTAGAAATCAATATACCCAAAAATATTCGTTTTGAAATTCCTTCCCGATATACCCGAATACAATAAATTGGCCTGGATAACTTCTTTCCTGATTATTCTTTTCGGTTTTTCCACCTTATTTGGGCAAGTCCGCCAAGATCTTGAAAATCAACGTAAGAAACTGATCCAGGAAATTGCTAACACCTCAGCCAAACTTGAGCGCACAAAAAAGACCAAAGCTGCTGCGCTAGAGCGGTACGTAGCTCTTCAAAATCAAATTCAGGCCCGGGAGCGGCTTATCCTGACACTACAGCAAGAACTCCTTTATGTAGACGAAAAGTTTAGCCAAACTTCCGATGTGGTTACCTCTCTAAGCCTCGATGTAAGTAAACTGGAAGAAGAATATGCTCAAATGCTACGGCAAGCCTACCGCCAAAAAGCAACTAAGTCTTCTCTACTCTTCTTATTTTCTTCTGAATCGATCAACCAGATTTTTAAACGCTGGCAATACTTGAAGCAATACGATAGCTATCGTAAAAAACAAGCGCTGATTATTCAAAAAACCAGAGAAACCCTCTTGGAGAAAATGGAGCAGCTCCAAAAAAGAAAACACGAAAAGGAATTGCTGATTGAAGCGGAAGTACAACAACAAGAAATTCTGAATAAAGAATTCAAATTAAAAAGTAACGTCATTTCTTCGCTCAAAACCTCCGAATCCAGGTTGGTGAAAGAGCTCGAAGATCAGAAGAAAGCCCATGAACGCCTCAATAAAGCGATTGAAGAGATTATACGAAAGGAAGTGGCAAAGACGAGGTCTTCCAGCCGTACCAATACCATTCCCGACCGCGGAGGAAACACATTTGATATTTCAGCGGAGAGTAGCAACTTCAATAGCTACAAAGGCAGGCTCCCCTGGCCGGTTGATCAGGGCTCTATTGAGCGGTATTTTGGCATACAACCTCATCCGACTATTCAGAATATTAATATTACCAATAACGGGATTGACGTTCTGACAGATGCACAAGCCAATGCTTATGCCGTCTTTCCAGGAAAGGTGGTGGGCGTACAATTTGTGCCCGGCCACGACTATATGCTCATTATACAACACGGAAATTATTACTCGGTCTATTCAAATCTCGAAGAAGCAAAAGTCGAGAAAAACCAGGAAGTAAAGGCCGGAACACGGATCGGAACCGTAAGCATTGACGCAAAAACCCAAAAATCTATCATCCATTTTGAAATTTGGTATAATAAAACCCGGTTAAATCCGTCAGAATGGTTGAGAAAAAGTGCGGGATAAAAAATAAGGATATAAATTAGAATGTATGAATAATCAGGATTGGAATGTTGGTGAGCGGAGAAAAAGAGGCCTCCGGAAAAAAGAAGAATATGCGGTCCTGGTTGGTTTGGTGCAGCGAAATCAATCAGAGGAGCAAGTCGTTGAGTACCTTGAAGAGCTAGAATTTTTGGCCCTTACAGCGGGAGCGGTTACCAAAAAGCGGGTCATCCAGAAACTCTCTCACCCGGATCCCCGCACGTTTATTGGTAAGGGAAAGCTTGATGAAATAAAGGAATATATCGAAAACAATGAAGATATCGGATTAGTCATCTTCGATGATGACTTATCGGGCAAACAGACCAATATTATCGAAGAGCATCTCAAAGTGAAGATTGTTGACCGGAGTTCGCTGATCCTCGATATTTTTGCGGGTAGAGCCCAGACGGCACAAGCCAAAACTCAGGTGGAATTGGCTCAAATGCAATATCTATTGCCAAGACTAAGAGGATTGTGGACCCACCTTGAGCGGCAGCGGGGGGGGATTGGTATGCGTGGTCCCGGTGAGCAGGAAATCGAGACCGACCGGCGTATCGTTCGCGATAAGATCGCGTTGTTAAAGAAAAAACTCGAAAAGATCGATCGGCAAAACTTAACCCAAAGAAAGCAAAGAGGCGAGCTTATTCGAGTAGCATTAGTAGGGTATACGAATGTAGGAAAATCTACCCTGATGAATACGCTCAGCAAATCGGAGGTCTTTGCAGAAAATAAATTGTTTGCAACGCTGGATACTACTGTTAGGAAAGTGGTTTTCGGCACCATGCCTTTTCTGCTTTCCGATACTGTCGGATTTATCCGGAAGCTGCCCCACCACCTCGTCGAAAGCTTTAAATCAACCCTCGATGAAGTGCGTGAGAGCGACCTGTTACTGCATGTAGTGGACATCGCCCATCCGCAATATGAAGATCACGTCCGTACAGTTAATTCCACTCTTATCGATCTGGAAGCTATTGACAAGCCTACTATTCTGGTGTTCAACAAAATAGACCTATACCGGGAAAAATATTTTGATGACTATCTCGAAGAGGAAACGAAAAAAGAAATAGAACAGGAGTTACGTGATAATTTGAAAAATCAATTTGAACATGATAATGTTTTTATCTCGGCGGTCACCAAAGAAAATCTAGATCAACTCAGAGAATTAATGTTTGAAAAGATTAAAAAACTTTATGAAAAACGGTATCCTTACAAAGCTAAATCCATTACCTTTTGGGGGATGGCAAACGGAAGCGATACGGATTGAACAATTAGCCAAAAAGATATGAACCCCATATTTGAAAAATACGCCCGTTTGTTGGTGCATTATTGTCTGGATATTCAGCCGGGAGAACGGTTGTATATCCGCTCTACCACTCTGGCAGAACCCCTGATACGTGAAGTCTATCGCGAAGCGGTCAGGACTGGTGCCCATGTAGAGTACGACCTTGCTATTCGCGAGGAACAACGACTTTTTCTTCAGGAAGCGACAGGGCAACAATTAGAATATGTCCCTACTCTTTACAAGGAAGCAATGACAAGCTTTGATGCTTTTCTGTTTATCCGGGCTCCTTTTGATCAAATGGGGCACGATCTTTCTTACCAGGAAAAAGTAACAAGACGAGACAATGCCTTGCAACCGATCCGCGAATTATATTTCAGTCGGACCGGCACCGGTGATTTAAAGCGTAGCCTCTGCGAGTTTCCCACCCTATCCAATGCCCAAAATGCAGGAATGTCGCTCGGCGAATTTGAGCATTTTGTTTTTAATGCCTGTAGATTGTTTGAAGAAGATCCTGTAAAGGAATGGCTGGAAGTCAGAGCTTATCAACAAAAAATCGTAGATGATCTAAATAAACGGAAACAATTTCAATATAAAGGAGAGGGGATCGATATTTCCTTTTCTGCTGATGGAAGGACCTGGATAAATTCGGATGGCCGGACGAATATGCCTTCCGGAGAAGTGTTTACGTCTCCTGTTGAGGATTCGGTCAATGGAACGATCCATTTTTCCTACCCGGCAGTTTATCGGGGACATGAGGTGGAAGGAGTTACCCTGTGGGTAAAGGATGGCCTGGTAGAAAAATGGGAAGCCGGGAAGGGGCAGGATTTTCTGGATTACATTTTCAAACAAGATGGAGCCAGAAGATTCGGGGAGGCCGCCATAGGTACGAATCGTAAAATCGACCGGTTTACTAAAAATATATTATTCGATGAAAAAATAGGAGGAACCGTCCATATGGCTATCGGCCAATCCTACATGCAGGCCGGAGGAAGAAATAAATCCTCAGTACATTGGGACATGATTGCAGATATGACAAAGGGGGGAGCCATCTATGCTGACGATGAAAAAATTTATGAAAATGGAGAATTTTTAATTCTTTAAGCTAAAATCAGGAATTCTTCGAAATTATTGCTAATTTTATTATACAAATATTAACGCCGATTTATTTAAAGGAGTAATTAAACAAAACATCTTACAAACAGTGGAAAAAAATATTGCATTTCTTGAGTTGAAGTATGGCAACATCTATGGAGGTCCTCCAAATTTCTTTGCCATCAGTGAGGCATCACTTTTATTTTTTGAAATCCCTACTAACAAAATATTTCTGGAGAGCTTTATCAATACTTCAGATATTGATGTGGTCAATGTTTATTCAAAAACGAATGAACTGGGAAATACCGTAGGAAAAATCCGGGAAGTCGTTAACCTGAAAACCCGAAGGCGCAAAAGGTATGACGAAGAGTTTATGATGGATAAAGAATATCTCAAACGTTCTTTTGGAAAACTCCAGCCTACTAAGCGTTACATTAAGAGCTTTTTTGGTAGAAATATGAAAAAGTATCGCTTCAAAACCATTGTTACCTTCGATGGTCGAAGAGATGTCTTTCTATGCGAAAAGTCCGGAGTAGATTTCTACAGAAAGAATTTTTACGATCTCCAAAAGGAGATCAATAAAGAGACCAACTACTTGTTTTCTCTCAATAAGTTGGCAAAGGTGATCGACTTTCGCCACGAAGATTCCTATTTAAAATCAAATAACCTAGAGTTTTGGCTACATCCTATTGCTGCCAAGCAGATCCGACCCAAATCGGCTGCCTATGATGCTGCCCGGATGATGATGGTCTATCAGGAGTTTACGCAACACCACGACGATTTTATCCTGAAAGCAGCGCTGTTGCTCAATAAAATTGAACAAATTTCTGATTAATTCATTAGTTTAGTTTAGAATTTGCTATTGATTTGGTAACGACATTTCTAGTTATCAAATCAATAGTCGTTATTGGTTTATCTTCAATGTTTTTAAATTTAATCTAATGAAATCAATCTCGTTTATCTCGCTTTTAAGCCTATTATTTTCTTTTAGTCTGGCAGCTCAGGATACGGCTGAGTTTGCAACCTATGACAAAGAAGGCGTCAAATTGTCTTACCCAACAAATTGGGCCATGACTGAAAACGTCATGGGAGCAAAGGTGATGTTTCAGGCTCCCGTTTCCGGTACCGGGGCTCAAATACCGGGTAGTGTTTCTCTGGTCATTCAGGAAATCCCTGATGCCGGCATGACTCCGCCCCTAAAGGATGTAGCTGAAATGACCAAGTCGCAATTGAAATTGATGGTTACCGACTTCGAAGAAGTTTCTTCCGAACCCATTACCATCAATGAAAAGGATGGGTACGAAATTGTTTACACCGGCAAACAAGGAGAATATGAATTAAAGTGGTTGCAAATTTTTTGTATCGAAGGGCAAAAAGTCTATGTCTTAACGTACAATACCACCAAAGAAGGGTTTGATAAAGATCTGGAAACGGCACAAAAAATTATCGACTCCTTTGAATTTTAAATTCTCTTCTCCTAGAAGAATATAATCATAATGAGGCCGTCTAAAAGTCTTTTAGACTCCCTCTAAGAAATTTTTTATAGTTTAGGAGATATTCTTTTTGAAAAAAGGATACCCCTACACTA
>CAZHOV010000123.1:0-3243 GCA_964534315.1 uncultured Saprospiraceae bacterium
ATACTTCCTACTTTCCACTTCCTACTTTCATACTTCATACTTCATACTTCATACTAATATCTACCTTTTTTGTAATGCTCTGGAAATCAATAGTTATGATTTCTCATTACTTACTTGTCAAACCTCTTATCAACCCATCGTTTAACGGTGGGACAGGACAACAGCCTCTCCCCTTATCCTGTTGGTTCAGACGTCCTCGTCCCAACCTGAATAGCCAGGCGAACGTTTACGTTTAGGGATCATTTGGTTTGCCCCACCATTGAAATGGTGGGTTGATCGTTGTGTTCTTGCCAGGTAGCTTGCCTTTTTGGCAAAGCTCCAGCTTGCGGGGACCTTCATTGCACATTGCACATTGCACATTGCACATTGCTCATTGCACATTGCTCATTCCTCATCTCACCAACGTCACATCTCCCTTATACAACGTCACCTGACCATCAACAAACAAGATCTCTACGTAATAAACAAACACAGCAGGTGATAGATCTTGCCCCTTAAACGTACCGTTCCAGCTGATCTGAGGATCGTTGGGCTGGAAATTGCTGGCCTCAAAAACCTGCTCGCCCCAGCGGTCAAATATCTGGAAAGTATTCACCTGTACCACCTCCTGTTCATTGGCAAAAATGTAAAATATATCATTCTCCCCATCACCATTTGGACTGAAGGCGTTCGGGATAAACACCCTGCGATTCTTTTCCACAAAAACCGTAATTCGGTCACTGGCCTCACAACCCGATGAATCGGCTGCCGTAAGCGTGTAAATGGTCGTATTGATAGGGCCTACAGTCGGTTCTAAACAATCCGTACAAGTGATCTCCTCAAAGGGCTCCCAGTTCAGAAATTCGTAATCAAAATTAAGCTGACCAGTTAGGTCAATACTATCGCCCAACTGAATCGTCTCATCATCACCCAAGTTGACAATATTCTCTGTAGGAGCAAAAATGGTAGCTTCCTGGGAGACGGTACAGCCATTAGCATCCTCTATCGTTACCTCATATTCACCCGCTTCCAAAAAGGCAAGGGTAAAGGGGAAAAAGGCGATCTCCTGGGAGGTGTTCTCATCAATTGATAAGCGATAATCACCAGCTCCGCCAATGATCGTGTCAATCGTAATGCTACCATCATTATCGCCAAAACAAGTAGGCGACTCTACGGAGGTATTGAAGGCTATGCGCGGAGGCTCCGTCAAACTCACCACCCCGGTATTGGTACACCCAACGCCGTCGGTTACCGTCACTTCGTAAGTCCCGGCGGCAAGATTAGTGACTTCCTGAAATTGCCCGTTATTGCTCCAGTCGTATTCAAACGGACCTACCCCATCCAATATGGTAACCGAAGCACTACCGTCATTCGAACCATTACAACTCACCCCAAATCCGTCAAAATCAGAGGTAGCCGCCACAGCAATCTGTAAATCCGAAACCGTCACAGTTACCACAGCCGGATCAACGACCGACGGGCAGTTGGAGCCCGGAACTACCACCGTCACTAAACTGTACTCAGTGGTACTACCTGGAAAGACGGTAAGGGTTTCGCCATCTACAATATTGGTCAAGGCAAACTGGCTATTGCCATCGCTATACACCACATCAAACAAGGTACCTCCCGTCAAATTGAAGGTCAAGACCGCCGAATCGCCCGGACAGATCGCCGTCGTTCCACTGATCGAACCGGAAATAAACGGTTGGAAACTTAAACTCACATTGACGATAGAATCACAACCATTAGCAGCCCCACCACCAATCACCTCTGTTCCGGATGGATTATTAGCATCATAAGTGGCACCATTTACTTCGATCGACTCCCCGTCGCAAAGCGTAGCGACCAGATCATTGGTGACATTATTCAAGATTACTAAATTCACCATGATCATGGAATCACAACCATTAGCGGCTCCGCCAGGGATAATCTCAACACCTGAGGAATTATTCTGGTCGTAAACCGTACCATTGACGGTAATCGATTCGCCCTCGCAGATGGAAGGGATCAAATTATTAATACCTGGGTTATTAATAGTTAAATTGACCGTAACGATCGAATCGCAGCCATTGGATGCCTGTCCCGGGAACACTTCGGTGCCCGCAGGATTGCCCTGATTATATACCGTGCCATTCACCACAATCGAATCGCCCGGACAAATGCTCTGAACTAAATCAAATTCTACAGGCTGAAGAATAAATGCATTGACATTAATAATTGAATCGCAGCCGTTAGCCGCCGAATTAAAGAGCGTATCAGAACCCGTTGTGTTTTGATCATTGTAAACGGTACCATTGATGATTACTGAGTCTCCTTGACACAATAACGGATTCAAACTGCTCGTAACAGGCATCTCAAAACTCAAATCTATATTCACAATCGAATCGCAACCGTTCGATGCCTGATCAACCAGCACTTCCGTACCTGCCGGATTATTCTCATCATACACCACTCCATTTACGGTAATCGACTCGCCGGTACATAGCGATTGCGTCAAATCAAACGTCGGATTCGTAAGGAAGATCAAACTCACATTGATGATGGAATCACATCCGCCAGCTGAACCATTCGGAATCGTATCTGACCCCATTGGATTAGCTTCGTCATAAACAACACTATTGACCGTGAGCGACTCGCCAGGACATAGCGTCTGGGTGATATTTTCAATGGAGGCAGAGCCGAAGGTCAGGTCTATATTCACAATCGAATCGCAACCATTCGATGCCTGATCCACCAGCACTTCCGTACCTATTGGATTATTCTCATCATACACCACTCCATTTACGGTAATCGATTCGCCCGTGCACAACGATTGCGTCAAATCAAAGGTCGGATTCGTAAGGAAGGTCAAACTCACATTGATGATGGAATCACATCCGCCACTCGAACCATTTGGAATCGTGTCCGACCCCATCGGGTTCGTCTCATCATAAACAACACTATTGACCGTGAGCGACTCACCCGGGCACAGCGTCTGGGCGATATTTTCAATGGAGGCAGAGCCGAAGGTTAGGTCTATATTCACAATCGAATCACAACCATTCGATGCCTGATCCACCAGCACTTCTGTACCCGTCGGATTGGTTTCATCATACACCACCCCATTCACCGTAATAGACTCGCCGGTACATAGCGATTGCGTCAGATCAAACGTCGGATTCGTCAGGAAGGTCAAACTCACATTGATGATGGAATCACATCCGCCAGCAGAACCATTTGGAATCGTGTCCGACCCCATCGGGTTCGTCTCATCATAAACAACAC
>CAZHOV010000123.1:3343-3995 GCA_964534315.1 uncultured Saprospiraceae bacterium
ACACTATTGACCGTGAGCGACTCGCCAGGACATAGCGTCTGGGTGATATTTTCAACCGAGGCAGAGCCGAAGGTTAGGTCTACATTCACAATGGAGTCACATCCATTCGATGCCTGATCAACCAGCACTTCCGTACCTGCCGGATTATTCTCATCATACACCACTCCATTTACGGTAATCGACTCGCCGGTACATAGCGATTGCGTCAAATCAAACGTCGGATTCGTAAGGAAGATCAAACTCACATTGATGATGGAATCACATCCGCCAGCTGAACCATTCGGAATCGTATCTGACCCCATTGGATTAGCTTCGTCATAAACAACACTATTGACCGTGAGCGACTCGCCAGGACATAGCGTCTGGGTGATATTTTCAATGGAGGCAGAGCCGAAGGTCAGGTCTATATTCACAATCGAATCGCAACCATTCGATGCCTGATCCACCAGCACTTCCGTACCTATTGGATTATTCTCATCATACACCACTCCATTTACGGTAATCGATTCGCCCGTGCACAACGATTGCGTCAAATCAAAGGTCGGATTCGTAAGGAAGGTCAAACTCACATTGATGATGGAATCACATCCGCCACTCGAACCATTTGGAATCGTGTCCGACCCCATCGGGTTCGTCTCATCATAAACAACAC
>CAZHOV010000123.1:4095-17156 GCA_964534315.1 uncultured Saprospiraceae bacterium
CCATTCACCGTAATAGACTCGCCGGTACATAGCGATTGCGTCAGATCAAACGTCGGATTCGTCAGGAAGGTCAAACTCACATTGATGATGGAATCACATCCGCCAGCAGAACCATTTGGAATCGTGTCCGACCCCATCGGGTTCGTCTCATCATAAACAACACTATTGACCGTGAGCGACTCACCCGGGCACAGCGTCTGGGCGATATTTTCAATGGAGGCAGAGCCGAAGGTTAGGTCTATATTCACAATCGAATCACAACCATTCGATGCCTGATCCACCAGCACTTCTGTACCCGTCGGATTGGTTTCATCATACACCACCCCATTCACCGTAATAGACTCGCCGGTACATAGCGATTGCGTCAGATCAAACGTCGAATTCGTAAGGAAGGTCAAACTCACATTGATAATGGAATCACATCCACCAGCTGAACCATTCGCAATCGTGTCCGACCCCATCGGGTTCGTCTCATCGTAAACGATGTTATTAACTGTGAGCGACTCGCCAGGACATAGCGTCTGGGTGATATTTTCAACCGAGGCGGAGCCGAAGGTCAGGTCTATATTCACAATCGAATCGCAACCATTCGATGCCTGATCCACCAGCACTTCCGTACCTGTTGGATTATTCTCATCATACACCACTCCATTTACGGTAATCGACTCGCCGGTACATAGCGATTGCGTCAAATCAAACGTCGGATTCGTCAGGAAGGTCAAACTCACATTGATGATCGAATCGCAACCGCTAGCTGATCCATTCGGAATCGTGTCCGACCCCATCGGGTTCGTCTCATCGTAAACGATGTTATTAACTGTGAGCGACTCGCTGGGGCATAGCGTCTGGGCGATATTTTCAATGGAGGCAGAGCCGAAGGTCAGGTTAACGGAGATGATAGAATCGCATCCTTCAGTGGTGGCATCGGGGATCACTTCAATTCCTGCAGGATTCGTCTCATTGTAGGTGGTTCCGTTAACGACGAGCGAATCTCCGGAGCATAAGGTGTTATTAATAAATACAGTATCCACAAGCGGAGTAATCGAATTAATAATCAAAACACTATCGCAACCATTTGCTGCACCTCCTGCTATGGTATCGGTAAAAATACCGGCAGTAGTGTAAACTACTCCATTGATCACGGCCGTATCATTCGGACAAATCGTTACATCTATATTATTTTCAGAAGGAGGTAAGAAGGAGGTTGTAGTGATAATGACACTATCGCATCCTGCCTGATTTTGCAATATATCTATCATGATTCCGGTATCTAGCGGATTGCAGGATGCATCGGTTAATAAAGTCGTATCGGAAGGAAGTAGAGAAAAGGTAGTCAAAACGAGGCTATCGCAGCCGTTTCCGTCTTGTACCACGAGTGTGTCAGTTGTTCCTGCTATCAGACTGTCGCAGGTTCCTGCACTTAGAAAGGTGGTATCCGGATCGGGGCAAGTGGAAGAACAGGCCGGGGGGGCGAAAATCGTAAGGGCGGTCTCGCAGTTGGGATCGTTACTGTCGGTTATCATAAAGTTGATATTACCATCACTGATCAGATAGGGACCAAAGGTTACGGGAGTATTGTAGCTTCCGGTAGTGCCGAGCGGATCATTCGCTGACCAGCTATTACCGGTATTATCTCCGGAAACTGTCGCAACGAAAGTAAAGGTATCATCGGCAGGATCAAAAGGGGTATTATTATCGTTGCAAACCGGGACTTCAGCTACAGCATTGATGGCGCATTCATCCGAACAAGTAGCCGGCGCGGTAACGTTCACTACGGTTAGACAGGCAGGATCGCCATCATCAGCAATGGTAAAAATCTGATCGCCATTTCCAATTAGATAAGGACCAAAAGTGACAGTCGTTCCATACCCACCGGTCGTTCCTAACGGATCTGTAGCTGTCCAACTACCTGATGTATTCGAACCATTTACGGTAACCTCAAAAGTATAGGTATCATCGGCGGGATCACTGGGTGTACCAGCGTCATCGCATAAAATATTAGTGACGCTATTGCCTATATTACATTGCCCCGAACAGGTGTTTGGAGCGGTAACCAATTCTGTGGCCGAACAATTAGGATCATCTAGGTCGGTAAAAGTAATATTCAGATTACCCCCGCTGATATTGTAAGGACCTAGCGTAGTAAGCGTACCATAGAGCCCGGAAGAATTCAGCGGATCGTCGGCAGTCCAGCCGGCTCCGGTATTGGAACCTGTGATAAAGACATCAAAGCTAAAGACATCATCAGCAGGATTGGCGGGTGTGCCGTTATCATTGCAAAGAATATTAGAAATAAATACTTCTATTTCACATTCATCCGAGCAGGTAGCGGGCGGACTTACGGTAATCGAGGTAATACAATTCGGGTCCGTATCGTCAATAATCGAAAAGTTGATAGCTCCCCCGGCAATATTGAAAGGACCAAAAACGGTCGGGACACCATAGCTTCCCGTCGTACCAAACGGATCGTTAGCAATCCATCCACCTCCGGTATTGCTTCCGGTTACCGTTACTTCAAAAGTAAACGTATCGTCGCCCGGATCACTTGGGGTATTGTTATCGCTGCAAATAGGAATAGCATTGATCGCAGAGATCTGGCAAAGGTCAGAACAAGAACCAGGATCAGTAATCGTCACGGTTATAGTACATCCAGGATCGGCCGCATCCGTGATGGTGACCGTCACATTGCCTCCGCCCGCGGAGCCCGCCTGAAGCTGAAAATTGGTGATACTTCCATACGTGCCGCTCGTTGGCGTAATCGTTCCAGAACTAACCGTTACGTTGTAAGTTCCTCCCGTATTTGAACCCGAAGGGTTCAGATCAAACGAAATAAAATCATCGGCAGGATCAGAGGGGGTCCCACCGTCATTACAGAGCGTGTTAGAAAGTCCGGCCCCTGTCAGAGCACAAGCATTGGAGCAAGGTCCGGGGTCGCTAATGGTAACAGTGATCGTACATGCCGGATCGGCAGCATCCGTGATAGTGACAGTAACATTGCCACTGCCTGCGGAACCCGGCTGTAGCTGAAAATTGGTAGCGCTCCCATACGTACCACTTCCAGGAGTAATGGTCCCGGAGCTTACCGTTACATTGTACGTCGCTCCGATATTCGAACCGGAAGGATCCAGATCAAAAGAAATAAAGTCATCAGCCGGATCAGAAGAGGTATTATTATCATTACAGAGTACACTTGCTAGCCCAGCACCAGTCAGCAAACACCCATTCGAACAGGAGCCCGGATCAGGCACGATAATAGTGATCGAACAATTGGGATCATTTTGATCGGTAATAGTAATGGTAATGTCTCCCATACCCGCACCACCAAAGGTGGTATTAAAAGTTGTGGGAGTACCATAAGTGCCAATACCTGGAGTAATGGAAACCGTGGGAGAGGTTACCGAATATTGAGTGCCCAGGTTTATTCCTGTAGGATCCAAATCGAAAACAATAAGGTCATCGTTCGGTACAGTAGGAGAACCGAAATCATCGCATTGTACATTGGAGAGCCCGGCATCTGTAAGGTTGCAATTCGAAGAACAAGACCCGGGGTCGGTAATAGTGACGGTAGTGGAACAAGTCGGATCGGCAGCATCCGTGATGGTCACCGTAACATTTCCTCCGCCCGCAGAGCCCGGCTGAAGCTGGAAATTGGTATTGCTACCATACGTACCGCTCGCGGGGGTGATGGTACCTGAACTCACTGTCACGTTATAGGTTGCCCCCGTATTCATACCGGAGGGATTCAGATCAAAAAAGATAAAATCATCAGCTGGATCGGAAGGCGTACCAGCATTATTACAAAATATATTGGAAAGTCCGGCATTGTCAATGCTACAATTATTCGAACACGTACCCGGATCAACAATGACAGCTGTCAAAGTACAATTCGGGTCGTTTGCATCCGTCACGGTTACATTCACGATTCCTCCGCCTGCCGATCCAGGTTGCAATTGATAGGTACCATTTACCCCATAGGTGCCAGTGGAAGGCGTAATACTTCCCTGATTAACGGAAAGGTTAAAGGTGGACGCGGTATTATCTCCGGTGACCACAAATTCTACCTCGATAAAGTCATCAGTAGGGTCTCCAGGCGTACCATTATTGTTGCAGGTATTGCTATTAAAGGTCAGCCCGGTGAGCGTACATTCATCTGAGCAGGTGCCGGGATCTAAGATATTGATGATGGCTAAACAATTAGGATCGGTGTCATCTATGATATTCATTATGATAATTCCACCTCCTGCAGAGCCAGGTTGAAACTGGAAATCTTCAGGTACCCCATAAGTTCCAGTCATAGGGGTAACATTCCCCGAAAAGGGCATCAAGCTATAACCACTTCCCAAATTAACTCCATTGACCGTTAACGTAAATTCAATAAAATCATCGGTATCATCAGATGGGGTGCCATTATCATTACAAACTAAATTAGTAACTACAGCAGAAGTAATATCGCATTCATTGGAGCAGGACCCAGGGTCAGTAATGGTAACGGTAATAAAACAGTTTGGATCAGCATCATCAGTTATGGTCAATGTTACATCTCCCCCACCCGCTGAGCCTGGCTGAAGTTCAAAGCCTGTGGTACTCCCGTAGGTTCCGGAAGCAGGCGTTACCGAACCGGTATTTACGGTTATTGTATAAGAACTGCCCAAGTTCACTCCGTTTGGATTCAAATCAAAGGTGATGATATCATCGGTAGAAACAGCAGGTGAACCGTTATCATCGCATCCTATGTTTGAAAGCCCTGCACTACTGAGATTACACTCATTAGAACACGAGAACGGATCCAATATAATTACTGTCAAACTACAATTGGGATCGCCAACATCGGTAATCGTCATATTGACGGCTCCGCCTCCCGCAGAACCGGGCTGTAATTGATGGAAGGAAGAAACTCCGTAGGTTCCAGAAGTTGGTGAAATACTCCCTTGGTCTACCGTTAGGTTAAAATTACCACTCGTATTTGTTCCATTAACAACAAATTCCACTTCTATAAAATCATCAGCCGGATCTCCGGACGTACTATTATCATTACAGTCTATAATACTGAAGGTAACTCCTGTAATCAGGCAATCGTCTGAACAACTGCCCGGATCGGTTATGATGACCGTTAGGCTACATGCCGGGTCTGCATCATCAGTAATGGTGACGGTAACATCACCTGAACCCGCTGAGCCCGCCTGTAGTTGAAAATTGGTAGCACTTCCATAATTTGCAGTAGTGGGGGTGATAGATCCCTGGCTAACGCTTACACTATAGCTACTCCCTAGATTCAATCCTGTGGGATTGAGATCAAAGGAGATCACATCATCCGTAGCATTCGTTCCGGTTCCATTATCACCGCAAAGAATATTCGCTAATCCATCACCAGTTAGGCTACACTGATCAGAGCAAGAGCCTACATCAGCAACAACGATCGTCAACACACATCCGGCATCCGATCCGTCGGTAATGGTTACATTGACGGCACCGCCCCCCGCTGAACCCGGCTGCAACTGAAAAGTAGTGACCGCCCCGTAAGTGGCGGAGGTTGGCGTGATCGACCCCGTATTAACTGCCACCGTATAGGAAGTCCCCAGATTCAGTCCGGTAGGATTCAAATCAAATTGTAGTATATCATCAGTATCATCTGAAGGGGTGCCGCTATCGTCGCAAAGGATATTACTTAATCCGCTACTAAGGATTTGACATTCATTTGAACAAGAGCCCGGATCGATAACAGTCACCATTATACTGCAGGCGGGATCCGAATCATCAGTAATGGTTACCACAATATCTCCTGCACCAGCCGTCCCGCTTGCAAAAAAGAAGGTTGTCGGACTTCCATAGCTAGCTGTCGGAGGGTTAACAAAACCTGCTGTAGAAGTAACAGAATAAGTAGTTCCCAAATTGAAACCTGTCGGATTTAATTGCATGGTAATGGGATCGTCAGTAGGATCTGAGGGGGTCCCTAAATCATCACATGCAACATTGGTCAGTCCCGCACTTGTTAATTCGCACTCGGACGAACAACTTCCCGGATCAGTGATCGTAACAGAAATGCTACAAGCGGGATCAGCATCATCGGTAATGGTCACAGTAACATCGCCTGCACCGGCAGAGCCGGCCTGAAGTGTAAAGTTGGTAGCAGCTCCGTAGCTTCCTGAAGCAGGTGAGATAGTACCGGAATTTACACTTACTGAGTAAGTGGTTCCGGTATTTGTTCCTGTCGGATTGAGATCAAACTCAAGAAAATCGTCGCTAGCATCGGAGGGCGTTCCATTATCATTACAGCCAAGATTCGCTAGACCGGCACTCGTCAAACCGCATGCATTGGAACAATCCCCTGGATCAGTAATCGTCACTGTTATGGAACAACTTGGATCTGCAGCATCTTCTATCGTTACGGTAACGTTTCCGCTTCCCGCTGAGCCAGGCTGCAATTCGAAGGTAGTTGAAGCGCCGTAAGTACCTGATCCGGGCGTGATGGTCCCCGAGCTAACGCTAACGTTATACGAAGCACCGAGATTGAGTCCGGTAGGATCTAGCTCAAAAGAAATAAAATCATCGGTGGGGTCAGAATTGGTACCGTTATCGTTACAAACTACATTGGATAATCCAGCTCCGGTGATATCACAGGCGTTGGAACAAGGAGGCGGCGGGGTTACGCTTACGGGTACAGAACAACCCGTTAAGATATCTGAAACATCAAAACTCACGGTACCCCCGCTGATCGGGAATGGCCCGAAATCTTCCGGAAGGGAAAAGATACCGGCTGTATTGCCAGGGTCATTGGCAGTCCAAAAAGCTCCGGTATTGGTTCCGTTGACCGTAATAGTAAACGTAAATGTATCATCGGCAGGATCTCCTGGCGTATTATTGTCGTCACAATTGATATTGGCAACAGCAACGCTCATGGTCGTGATCGTGATCGTATTGGTTTCCGATTCGATACAGCCATTTTGATTAATGGTATACGTAACAATTCCCGCACCTGTAACAGTAGGATCAAACGAGCCTGTACCGTCGCCGTTATCTGTTACGCCAAGTCCGGACCAGGTACCTCCTGGTGTTCCGTCAGGGGTAAGGGTGATCGGACTTCCCGGGTTACAAGCTGTGGGCACTGTCCATTCCGGATCGGGTAATGGATTTACCACCAAGGTCACCGTATCTGCATCTTCGCAGCCATTAGGCGCTTCTACTTCAACAATATAATTACCCGCATCAGCAGGGGTAACGGCCCCAAGAGAAGGATTTTGTTGGGCGGAGGTAAAACCCGGCCCCTGCCACATCCACATATTGGCCTGCCCGCCCGTTTCACCCAAAGCTACGACATCGCCTTCACATACATTCAACGTATCTTCTATACTATTGGCTTCCGCAACAGCAATGGGATCGACAAAGCCCGTTACTTCAATATTGTCAATTACGTATTCTTCGTCGTCATTTTGAGTACCTGCGGTAATTATTATCTCCAGAGAGTTTCCGGAGACACCTCCACAGAAAAAATCTTCCCCAAAACAAAACTGATTACCACACCAGAAACCAAAAACTTCAGGAGGAGCTCCGTCAATCGAATAGGAGAAGATCGCCTGGTCATGGCCACCTAAACATACAGGTGTTGCATCATCTTGTGGACAGGGAGTACCCGGAGGTGCGAAGTCAAAATACCAACACTCCATATTGGGAGTGGTTGTAAAATCAAAATCTATGGCGATTCCATTGTATCCTGATATATTAATAGGTCCTATGATAATAGTACTTCCATTATCACCACAAGACCCTCCACCGCCTCCGCCAAAACAATCGCAGCAATTAAAGCCTTCCGCATCTGATACAACAAACGCTCCCCCTAATACCCCCCAGGAAAAGTCCGTTCCATTATTGCTATCCCCATCGCAATTTCCAAATAGCGTCGCATCCCATGTTGGCCCGGATGTGGTACCGTCCGGATAGCTATTAAAATCCTCACTATAAATAACAACCTGCGCAGTAAGATGGGTGCCCGGCAAAAGAAAAGAAAGTAAAACGAAAAAGCGGAAAAATTGAATTAGTAACTTCATGGTTTGGCTATTAATGAGTATGGTTTAAATCGGTTTTTCTCGAAACAAAATCAATAGGCAAAATTAACGGCAAATAATGACATAGGGTTGAGATCATACATTAAGAAATAGTAAAATTGTACAAAATGCTACTATACTCCATTTGTTGAACCTCTTATTTCACATATAAATGAAGGATAATCCTTGATGGTCATCAAGAGTTAATTTTTAGGGAGGAGAAAATTTAGTATGTTTATTCAAGCTCAATTATGCGAAAATAATGATTCAATCTGTTAATTTTGCAATAAATCCAATATTATTACATCTTAAAATTGTCCACTTATGCATTTGAGCGAACAGGAAATTGTACGGAGAAAAGCCTTAGAAGAAATTAGAGCCTTGGGTATCAACCCTTTTCCTGCAGAAAAATTTGAAGTAACCGCTTATTCCAAAGAAATCAAAGATAATTTTGATGCCGACGCATTAAATTACCAGGATGTATCGCTTGCCGGCAGGATCATGATGAAACGTATCATGGGAAAAGCTGCTTTCGCCGAATTGCAAGATGCCGAAGGGCGAATTCAAATCTACGTACAACGCGATGCGATCTGTCCGGAAGAGGATAAAACCCTTTACAATACCTTATTTAAAAAGCTCCTCGACATCGGTGATTTCATAGGAGTAAAAGGGGATACCTTCCTCACCAAAACAGGAGAGATTACTGTAAAAGTTAAAGAATTTACGTTCTTAGGTAAATCGCTTCGCCCGCTTCCTATCGTCAAAACAGATGCAGAGGGAAATATACATGATGCCTTCACCGATCCTGAGCAGCGATACCGCATGCGCTATGTCGACCTTACGGTAAATGCTGACGTTCGTGAAGTTTTTGTCAAGCGCAGCAAAGTCATCTCCACCATGCGTCATTTTTTCAATGAAAAAGGTTGGCTGGAAGTCGAAACCCCCATACTACAGCCCATTCACGGTGGAGCCGCTGCCCGCCCCTTCAAAACACATCACAATACCCTCGACATGCCTTTGTATATGCGGATCGCCAATGAGCTTTACCTCAAAAAGCTCATTGTAGGCGGCTTTGAAGGGGTCTATGAGATCGGGAAAATGTTTCGTAATGAAGGAATGGACCGCACCCACAACCCCGAATTTACCGCTATGGAGATCTATGTTGCTTACAAAGATTATATCTGGATGATGGAAATGGTGGAAACACTGCTGGAAGGTATAGCCCAAACCGTCAACGGCGAAACTACTGTACAGTTTGGTGATCAGACCATCGACTTCAAGGGCCCTTACGAACGACTGACCATGTACCAGTCTATCGAAAAGCATACGGGCATCGACGTTTCTGAAATGGACGAGGCCGGATTGCGGAAAGTATGTAAAGAATTGCATATCGAGATCGACGATTCGATGGGTAAAGGCAAACTGATTGACGAGATCTTTGGCGAAAAGGTAGAGCCCAACCTCATTCAACCAACGTTTATCACGGATTACCCCATCGAAATGACACCGCTGGCGAAAAAGCACCGGGAGAAAGAGGGGTTGGTCGAGCGTTTTGAGTTGATTGTCAATGGTAAGGAGATTGCCAACGCCTATTCGGAGCTCAACGACCCCATCGATCAGCGCGAGCGATTTGAAGAGCAGCTCAAGCTGGCAGAGCGAGGCGATGAAGAAGCTATGGCTTTAGATGAAGATTTCTTGAGAGCATTAGAATACGGGATGCCTCCAACTTCAGGGCTTGGTATCGGCATCGACCGCCTCACCATGTTACTAACCAACAACCCGTCTATTCAGGAAGTCTTATTCTTTCCGCAGATGCGACCCGAAGTTGCAGAAGCTCATGAGGAAGAATCCGAAGAAGCTACTGAATAAAACAGGGTTTTATTCGTTAAACATAAGTATACTAAATTCATTTATAAACATTAAAAACCAACTAATGAAGTCGTTTATCTTTTCTTTTCTATTCACTTTGGCGATCAGCCTGGTATTTATACAATGCAGTTCATCACCACAAACAGAAGGTGAACAAGATTCTACCGAACAAGAACAGTCTTCTAATGACGATGGTGAAATGAGCCCACAAGAAATTGCTAAGAAGCAACAGGAAATGATGGAAAAAATGGCAGAAGGGGGCGCCAAAGAGCTGGTCAACTATGAAGATCTTAAAGCCCTAATGCCTGAAAAAATTGGCAATCACAAGCGGGTAGACCTCAGCGGGCAGTCTATGGATATGATGGGAATGAAATTATCTTCAGCTGAAGCAAAATACGTGGACGATCAGGGAAATACGATAGAAGTAACCATCAATGATGCCGGAGGTATTCCTCAAGCTACCGCAGCCCTCGCTTCCTGGACGTTGATCAACCTGGACCGCTCGGGCGATGATGGCTTCGAACGGGTAGCCACCTACAATGGCCACAAATCTTTTGAAAAATACGAAAAAGCCTCTAACCGAAGTGAATTCGGAGTCTTTGTCGTCAACAGATTCTTAATCATGATGCAAGGCAGAGGGGTCAAAGTCGAAGACCTCAAAAAAGCCTTTGATAAAATGGATATCGAAGGAATGGTAAAAAAAGGTTAGAAAGTGTCTCATCACCTTTGGTGTTACGAGCCACCAAATTTTCTTCTTTGGGAGGTCTATTTTTTCTATACAATTTTCGATTTTACAGAAAAAATAGGCCTCTCAAATCATGGTAAAGGACAAAGCTTCTAATTGAGCATTTTGCTTTTAACATGTAGTGTAGGGGTATCTTTTTTTCAAAAAGAATAATTCCTAAACTACAAAAAATCCTTCTACTGCAAAAGTTGCGGTATTTATTGAATTAACCTCAAACCCCATAGTCCTATGGCACTTATTCACCAGCACTGGTCCAGAACCTTATTGATGGGAGTGATTTTCGTCCTGCTATTAGTATACTTTCATTTCAGAAGGGGCCCCCTTTCGGGGAATGCTGTCTTTACAATCAGTACGTGGTTATTTTTCTTTTATCTGGCAGCCAGTGCATTGCTGGCGATTTTTGTCCATGATTTCTGGACCTTTTCCTGGCAGTCCTTGCTTTGGAATATAGGATTGGTCGTGCTACTTATGTTTCTAGGAATGCTTTACCTGGGCATTTTTAAAGTAAAATCAGGAGCGGAGGCAGGTATCGGCTTTATGACGATTCTATTCTACCCTGTTTTTCTGGCCGTGGCGGGATTGATCCGGTGGATTATCACTTTGTTCTAACCGTTTCCTTTTTTCTGGTTCTTTTTTCTTCCCTTCTTAGGAGAATCAGGAGGAGTCGAGGTTGATTCCAGTTCCTTAATCGCCATCTGATTTTCGGGAATTTTTCTAACCCGCTTTTTTACCTCTTTTTTTCCTTGTCCTTTATCTTTTTCTCCTGGTTCTTCATTCAGTACACCATGAAATTTAAGCAGGTGCTTTGGATGCTGTTCATTATAAATCTTTAGAATAAGCGCATTTTTCCGCCTTTTGTGCGGATGAAATAATATTTTTATTGGGTTATGAACGTAACCGGGCTCCGAAAACATAGCGATTTGTCCCTGGCGATTGGGATATTTAAATAACAACAATTCCTCCGCGTCTGCCGGAAGCGGCACATTTCCGTACCCTTCCTCTTTGAGGAACTGCCTGATCATCTCAAACGTAGCCTCTAGATTAGACCCCGAAAAGATGGTGGTATATTCCCAACCATCACTCTCCCCATCTAAGTAATTCGAACCGGCCTCCGGAAATTCCTCACGTATTGGCATTAGTCTATTGTCAATTGGTTAATTTGATAATACAAATTTAAGCATAAAAAAAATGAATCATCCCGAATTTTACAATTACAGGGGAATTCATACTTTTCCTGCTTACTTATCTTTATCTTTAACCAAAACAAGACAAATGAAGATATTGATCTGGCTAATTGTCATTATTTTGATTTTAGGGGTTATCTATGCCTTAGGGCCAAAGCCGGCAACTCCCGAATTAAAATCAGCGCTTCCCCAATTATCCTTATCTGTAGAAAATATAGAAGCTCATATAGCCAAGCAAGAGGCATCTGTTAAGATCAAACCAGATAATGAGGCTCGTATTGTTTGGGCTGATTCCACGCATTCTGAAACTCTGTACAGTGTAGTGTATCTCCATGGCTTTTCTGCCAGTGGAGAAGAAGGAGCACCGCTCCATCGAAATTTCGCTAAACGCTACGGTTGTAATTTATACATCCCCAGGCTGAACGCTCATGGATTAAAGGATGAGGATGCATTTCTGGATTTTACCGCCGACAAGTGGCTGGAATCGGTAAAGGAGGCCATTGCCATTGGAAAAATACTCGGCGATAAGGTCATCCTGATGGCTACCTCCACCGGAGGTACCGCTGCATTGTATCTCTCTGCCTACCATCCGGATATTTTTGCCAACTTACTCTATTCTCCCAATATTGCGATCAAAGACGCTAACTCCTGGATGCTCAACAACCCCTGGGGCTTACAACTGACCCGCATGATGATGGGCGGAAAATATCGTTCCTACGAAGATTCAGATGCTATCCAAAAATATTGGTACACCAAATACCGGGTCGAAGGTCTGTGCGAATTGCAATCGCTTGTAGAACATACTATGAAGCCAGCCATTTTTGAAAAGGTCAACCAACCGGTATTTCTTGGCTATTATTACAAAAGCGAAACCGAACAGGATGCAACGGTCTCTGTAGAAGCCATGCTCAACATGTTTGATCAGTTGAGCACTCCGGAAGCCCAAAAGCGGAAGGTGGCCTTTCCTGAAGCGGAAGCCCACGTAATCGCTTCTCCCCTAACCTCCAACGCTGCAGACCGGGTACAGGAGGAAACGTTTAAGTTTGCAGAAGAGGTCTTGGGGTTAAGGGCAATGAGCAATGAGCAATGAGGAATGGGCAATGAGCAATTTTGTATGGAGTTCTTCGAGGGTGTTTCAAAACACTATTCGTGTTTCGAAACACCAAACGTTCTTCTTTGGGAGGGCTGTTTTTTCTAAAAAAATCAATGATTTTTTTAGAAAAA
>CAZHOV010000124.1:0-16867 GCA_964534315.1 uncultured Saprospiraceae bacterium
GGTCCATCCCCGTTCGATTCGTTCCTGTCTCAACCTCAATATGAACGATAGCCTTTTTTCCTGCTTTTTTAGCCTTTTCAAGTACTACCGGCAAGCGGCCATAATCGAACACATAGAATTCGATATCGTTTTCGATCGCCCATTCAATGTCTTCATTGTACAAAATCCCCATGATCATGATTTTGCTTTTTTCTGAGCAGGCTTCAAGTACTTCTTCCGCTTCGAAGGCCGAGGCTACTGAGAAATGGTGTACTCCTGCTTTTTCGAGCATTTCGACCATTGGTTCGATACCGTGCCCATAAGCATTTGCCTTTACTACGGCAGAAATTTCCGGATGAGGACCAACTTTTTTTCGAAGAAAATTAATATTTGTTTTAAGTGCCTTCTGGCTTAAGTAGATTCGTGATGAGTGTCTTACTTTTTTCATATTTTTAATTTAGGACCAAACATATTTTCTGCCCCAGCTCTCTACCGCTAACGATTCAACCTGCTTGACTTCTTTGGCAGGCACGTCTATTATTCTATCTTTTATGCCGTTACTATTGTAGTGAAAAGCATAAACCCTGGAAATAAATTGGTAAAAAGGTAATGAGGATTCTCCGGGAACTTCACCATTTTGAGAAACCGTTGGCTTGATATTCTGCCCCCAGTTTTGTCGTCCCTCGTTGTTAGGATTGTAGAAATAAGCTCTTAATTCTCCACTCAGGCTCCGGTCCACTCTCAGTAAGGAAATAGCATGGAATCCAAGCATTCTGGCTTTTGTATCCGTAATAAAAATGCCGATCGGAACAGGATAGACCAGATGATGTCCACCGTTGTAGTCTGGATGGAAAGAAGCATAAAATAATTTTACGAATCGATCGTAGTCTACTATGGAATTGTAAAGACTGCTGTAGCAAGAGACAAAGCTAGTTTGAATCCAATGGCCATAGAAAGCGGGATTTACAGAGACGTGCGGATCTTTACCGATATGCTTCAGCATAGCTTGTTGCATCATCTGCCCGTAAATACTGTCCAAGTGCGGCACCAAGAGAATCGAAATAGGATCAAGATTAAAATCGAAAGGTTCTGTTCTGTTTTCAAGACCTAGCGATTGAATTAACTGGCCTTCATATCGGAATTTAAGTTTGTTACTTATGGCTGCATCTGCGATCAAATTGAGCAATTTAGCAGGAGCGTGAAGACTCCACATGCTTATGCCTCTGGCAGATTGGCAAGTGGGGTTGTTTCCCTGACCGATACCCAAGGGCTGTCCCAATACACTTATTGTACCTCCGACCAACAGTTTTATTGGTGGAGTATCTTGGTGATCATGCGTGCTTTTCCGCAGATTTTTAATCACATTCGAATGAAGAGATATGCTGGTTAAACGCTGTAGTGCGTGAAATACAGGCTTGCGGGACAGTAAATTTCGCTCGAGCAACTTTTTCAATCCGAAAATAGCCTGTTTGTTAGTTTCCAACAAGAATTCTCTGATCAGTTTCACAACAAATTCTTGGTGTTGCTCAAATTCAGCTTCGCCATGTGCGTTTAGGTGTAATACATTAGGAATTAAATCTTGATGGGTCTTAGCAAGGTAATTAAGCATAACCATATGGTATTCAGATACCAGTCCGGTCGCTTCCATTTTTTCGCCCATCAATTTGCACTCTTTTCTCAACAGTCGTTCCGTACTACCGGCAACAATCCGGATGTACTCTTCCGGGTCTTTGATCGATTTCGATTTAGGAGTAGGATAGAAAAGCGCGCTAACATATTGTGACAGAATTCTATCTTCTTTAACGAACTTTTTCAGCACCGTTTTTTCGCGGATCAGTTTGAGAATAGTCTCTAGTCGGTAGGTGATGATCGGTCGTTGATTTGCGATAGCTTCTACCTCTTCGACCAGTCGTTTTTTCAAATTGGTAATAGATAGATGTGCAAGAATAAATCGAAACGTATTTTTTATTCTTTTTAATTCACCATCGGAAAGCCTTATACGTTCAGCCTCATTTATGGCACCAAAGGCGAGATCAAATGAACTCACGACAGCTTCTTCAAGAAATTCTTGTGCTTCTGTCTGCGAAATTTTATCTGAATGATATTCGCCCTTGGCAATTTTTAGCATCCGCAGTTCGCTTACCAGCTCAAAGACATTGGTTGGTATGCCTGCGCAGAGCGTTCCCTTCACCAGGGTAGGAATCAGGTCTTTTGGATTGTTCCAGGCTGTTCCCTTGAATAGTTGGGCTTTCATTAATTGGGGAATGATGTCATAAATAAATTCAATCCCCTTTTTAGTCCTCGTAATGAAGTCAATCTGATTGATGAGTTGCTGAGAAAGCGCCTTACTATTGAAAGGCTGCTTCTCAAGCTCTTTGGCGAGTTCCAGGATTTGCTCTTTGCGTTGTTTTGCGATAACTTTCATCTATAGATTTTATAAATCAATTTTAGTCCAAAATATTTAGACGTAAAAGGGCACATCTTCATAGTGTTTGAGCAGACCTTTCATTTTTTCAGGATCATCTCCGGCAAAGTTTACGGTTCCGAAGTGGTTTCCAAATCCTTCACGACTACCCACTTTCTGCTGACCAACAGGGGGTAGCAAATTATGATCAAGAAAATAAGGTTCTTCTAATAATTCGTCGGGTATCTGTAATTTTGATATGTGTCCTTTTTGTGGGAAGATCATCACATTACCATAATAATTAGGTGCTTTAAAGTCTCTTGGTGGGAAATATTTATCTAGTTCCTCTTCTGTCATATTTGGATCGTGGCAAATGACAAAAGCTAGTAGTGCGTCAAAATCATAGGCTTTTGAAGCTAGTTCGAGTATATGTCCGCCGGGAATTCTGCAGGCCACTTCACCGAAATTCAATTCATCTTCATCGGTGATGAACCATTCAGGGTGAATCATTCCGTATTCAATTCCGAAAATCTTCACCAATCGTTGGATTTGCTTGAGGATTATTTCTCTCTTTGATTCCAGGTATGGGCCGGCAGGGATAAAATTGGAATAACCTAATTTTACGTATTCGGTAATATTTAAAAAACGGACTTTTCCATTATGGATAAAAGCTTCACAGGAAAATTCCTTACCGCTTAAATGACTCTCGGCCATACATGGGAATTCGTGATCACCTATTTTTTCATCGATTTGCTCTCTTGATTTGATGAAATGGTGTCCTACAGTACCTGCAGCAGCAAACGGTTTGATGTGAAACCAGGCATCTTCTTCGCCGGGAAGTTGTAGCTCTGCTTCATTTAAGCGATCCAAGAAATGGTGTACTTGTTCTTTAGTATGTACTTCTTCAAAAAGACCCACTTTCAAACCTCCGAGCAATGCTTTTCTTTTCATCATAGCTTTGTTTCGAAACAAGAAGGCGCGGTTGAGCACCCGCGGATCATTTCGGTAAATAGAGTTGAGGGCACCGGCCCATTCGACCGTTTCTTCGAATAGCGGCACTGCCACGTCGACGTTATAAGGTTTAAGCCTTTCAGCGAGGTCCAGAGAATTAGAGTTATCGCCCCACTCATCAAGTTGATAGGAGACAAAGGGAATATTATGCTCTCTTGCATAGGGTTCAAAATCAGGGAAAGAAACAACTACAAATGGAAGTTCAGCTTTTTGTAAACTTTCTATTACGGGTAAGCTCCAACCCATTATTGCAAAACAGTTAGCCATGATAAGTGAAAGATTTTTTATTGATGATCAGATTTTTAAAGTTCATGTTTGGAGAATGTACCAAACCAGATGGAATTTTCCAAATAAACACAAGTTACCTTTCAATAACTTTTACATTAATGAGCATAAAACGGAATTGAACAGAGAGGTGTTCGTTTTTTTCGGAGGATTTTGGCCGATACGTGTGGCACACCTATAGGTGGGGCATCAAATGTTTGAAAAGGAGATAATCGAAGGTTTCTCAGTATATGCAGTAATCTGTTGTTTTCGAATTATTTACGGCCTATTAAATTTATCTCGTGCCCCACCTATAGGTGTGCCACACCTAAGCCGAGAGCAGCCTGAAGTTATCCAGGAAATTCCGTACTTTTTTTTCCGACATCTCACAAGGTTTCAACACCTCACTTTTGGAGGTGAGGTAGAAGTTAAGGCTAATAAAGTCCTTGCCTCCTAGCTCCTCGGCATAGATCTTAAAGGATTGACCATTATTGAAAGTCGTTTTCGAGATGCCGTATTTTTTGCCTTGATAAAGGCTTTCAGAATAACCCTCTGGAAGGTTTTTAATGATTGCTCTTATCTGCATGTTGGATTATTAACAAATGAATGAACCGGAATGAACGAAATGAATTTTTTAATAAAAGCTCATTCTCTATTTCACCTCCACCTTAAGCTTGTCCGCGTACATATCTCTTAATTTCTTGATCTTCGGGTCGATCACAATGCGGCAATAACCGGCAAAAGAGTTACGGTTGTAGTAGTTTTGATGGTTGGCTTCGGCAGTGTAGAATTTCTTGAAAGGCACCAACTCCGTTACAATAGGATCGGAATACACATCTTTTACCTTATCAAATACTTTTTCAGCAATAGTTTTTTGCACGTCGTTATGATAAAGGATAATCGATCGATATTGGGGGCCTGCATCTGCTCCTTGTCGGTTGAGGGTAGTGGGATCATGGCTGGTCATGAAAATGGTGATCAGGTCTTCAAAGCTGATAATATCTGCATCAAAAGTTACTTGTATGACTTCTGCATGGCCAGTAGTTTTAGAACACACTTCCCGATAAGTTGGATTTTCTACATGTCCTCCGGAGTAACCAGAAACGACTTTTTCCACTCCTTTCAATCGTTGTACTACTGCTTCAATACACCAGAAACATCCACCCCCGAAGGTGGCTAATTGTTGATTTGCCATTTTATTAGTTGAAATTTTTTTAATAATGTAACTACAACAGCCGGGAAGGAGAGATGGTTTAGGTAGGTGGAGTCCACCTAACCTGCCGGGAGAAAATCAATGAAACGATACTAGGAGATATTTCTTAAAGCATTGATAGCCAGTTGTTTGTTTAGCTATCCCTGTTTGGCGATTTACTGCACTTATAAGTGCAGTAAATTAGCTCTAAAAAATAAGTATTGAGGGACAATCTTTTTAAAGGGGTAGTTTGTTGAAGGTTCACTCTTTTGTGGTGTAGTTAAGGTATCACATAAAAAAAGATAGCCAAGAAATGCATGATACTTCCTCCCAGTACAAAGAGGTGCCAAATGACGTGGTTGAAACGGATGCGCTCCTTGACGTAAAAGAAAATACCAAGTGTATAAAGCAAACCACCAGCTACGATAAGACTGATCGCTCCGAAAGGTAGGCCCTCCAACAAAGGCTTTATACCAATCACAATCAACCATCCCATACCGCCATATAAGATAAGCGAGATTTTAGAAGAGTTTTGTAGAGGAGAAAATTGAAAGATAAAACCTAAAATTGTCAGCAACCAGACGATACCGAATAATATCCAGCCCCAGGTACCGCCAATTCCTAATAATACAATGGGCGTATACGTACCCGCAATTAAAAGATAAATACAGAGATAATCGACCTTTCGGAAGATATCTTTCCATTCTTTCTGGCGAACGCCATGGTATATGGTCGAGGCGGAGTAAAGCAAGATCAAACTAAGTCCGTACACCGTTGTACAGGCTAAATCGAGGGAAGTACCGTTTTTAAGTGAGAAATACAACATCAAGCCTGTTGCAATAACGGCAAGCAAAGCACCAAGTCCGTGCGTAATGGTATTCCATCTTTCTTCTTGTGGCGAATAAGGCATCATCTGACTAACAGTGTAAGGTTGAATAGAAACGAAATGACTCCAGAATATATCATTATTTTTTGAGTAAATCAAGTACTTAAGTAGTAAGGCAAAAAAATTGGAAGAATAATTTTTTTTAGTTCGGAAGATATTTCCAGCATATAATGAAGGACTTAGCCTTCATTATTACAGTAAAGGCAAACAGTTCTTTACTGTAATCTCCAAGTATTCAATTGTTTAGTCAATATCTTTCGAACAAAATTATTCTACAAGCAATTTTGATTTGCCGCTTAAATGAAAAATACCTCTATTTCAGTAGCTTCAATACTCTTTTGAATTCAGTACTCAGTCCGGCTCTAATGGTTAACGGATCGCCGGAGGGAGAAACAAAGGATAAAGCTTCGGCATGAAGCAACATAGTCGTCATCCCAAATCGTTCTTTCCATAACTTATTCTGCTTATTACAACCATGTGGTCGGTCGCCGATGATAGGATGAAAAATATGCGCCATATGCTTGCGCAGTTGGTGAAAACGGCCTGTTTGGGGAATTAAGCGCACCAAACTATATCGTGAAGTCGCAAATTTACCGCTTGGAATGGATATTTCAAAGGTTTGTAATCGCTCAAAATCCGTTATTGCCATCTGCTCCTTCTTGCCTTCTTTAAGCGGGTAATCAATGTGTCCGGAAGGTTCAATAAAACCTCTGACCAACGCTCTATAGATTTTTGTAACCCTACGCTCCCGAAATTGCTGTTGTAATTGACTGTTCATCTCCGATGTTTTGGCAAACAGTAATACTCCTGAGGTTTTTCGGTCTAGCCGATGCACGGGATAAACTCTTTGACCGATCTGATCTCTTAACAACTGTACGGCAAATTCGGTAGCATCACTGGCAATGGGCGTCTGGTGCACCAAAAGGCCATGCGGCTTATTGATGGCAATCAACGATTCGTTTTCGAATAATATTTCTAATTCTGCAGGCAAATTTTTTTCACAATAGTAAAGGTATAAATCCGATCCATTGGAATTTCAGCTATTTTTTTTGTATATTTTTGGTAACCAACATAAAAATAAATGAAGCTGAAAAAAGTGTGTTTGTTATGTAGGAAACCAAATAATGCTAAAAACTATTCGTGTAAATGTAAAGCTGAAAACTGGACAAGAGAATATCGAACACTCGATGTTCAATTAAATATGGATGCTAAAGAACGCCAAAAAGCCAGGAAATCAGTTTACCGATACCGCTTTGATCATCCTCTGGGAATCCTTCAATATGCGGCCCTGCCATTCCGCCGGTTTTTCCCTAAAGGCATGCGACCTGTGGGAATGACTAATCTCTATAGACTCAACTATCTGGACGCAAAAAAGAAAGGGAATCTGTTTCTCAAAAATGAAGGAGATAATCCCAGCGGTTGTTTTAAAGACCGCGAAACTCTGATGTGTCTGCTTAATACCCGGAACCGCCAATGGGAAAAGGCCGTTATTTATTCTTCCGGGAATGCTGCCGCTTCGGCAGCACTATTTGCCCAAAAATTAAACTTGGACCTGGTCACTTTTGTAGCGGGAGATACTTATGAAGAAAAAATTGAATATATCCGAAATCATGGCTCTGATGTCATCGTCATAGGTGATGAAAACACTAACTTTGAAGAAGGCTTTCGGTTATTCGCCCAACTCAATGCCTCAGGCCTCTTTGTTAAGCATCAATACGACAACTGGTCGGTACGCAACCCCTTTCGAATTCAGGGAGATAAGACGACAGCTCTGGAGATCGTGCGGCAAATGAGAGGAAGACGGCTTAGAGTTCCCGACTATGCGGTAGTCCCCACCGCTAATGGTAGCGGATTGGTAGGCTTGTGGAAAGGATTTAAAGAACTCAAAAAGCTGGGACTAATCGATAAATTACCCAAGATGGTAGCTGCCGGCATAAAAAAGGCCAATCCTATTGCCAAAGCTGTCCGCAAAAAACAAATTAACCGACCCGAAAAGTGTACCCTGGACCACCTCGAAAAAGAAGATCAGGTCATCGGCAGCACCATCATCGCTGAAGAGGGATATGATTCAGTAGAAGCGGCTAAAGCGGTGCTGGAATCTGGCGGGTGTTCGGTCAATGTAGAGAATGAAGAGGTTAAAGATACGATCATTGCTTTCCTCGAAAAAGAAAAAGAACTGGCTTTAAAACAAGATGTTCTTCCCGAACCTGCATCCCTTGTTGCGCTGACCGCCTCGCGTAAGTTATCAGAGCGCACCATTTGCGGCGATGGCGATTCGATTGTCTCTATCGTGACCGGCCACGGTTTTAAGGCCGGAGATGCCCTGGATACCCTATTGAAGGACCGTCCGGATCTGCAAGCTATCGCTCATCAGATAATTGATAAAAAAAAGAAGGAAACTCCGGTAAGAGCTAATAAAAAAGGACGCCGGATCAATGTCCCCGCCGATCAGAAAGCACTGTCGGAAGCATTTACGAATCTAAAATCTGCAGTGGTTTGAATCACCAATTTAATCAATATAATGAAACCGATACGCTAAAGAAAGTAATTATCGGAAGGTATCAAGGCTACCGGGCAGTGGAAGCGTATGTTGAAATTGTCAATGAAGAACAAAAAACAGGATTACCAACGGAAAAAGAACTGCAACCCGAATTTGAGGCTTTTAAAACCGCTTTGCAAGATCACGGCGTAGAAGTCTTGATTCCGGATTATGTCGGTAAGTTTGTCTATGACCAACTTACTCCCCGCGATATTGCCGTTACGATCGGAAACCAGATCGTACTCTGCAATACGGTTAATAGCAGCAGACGCTACGAGGTAAGCGGTATTTTTCAACATATACTCAACATGCAAGGTCCCGAACCCACTATTTTAATTCCGCCTGATGGGAATATGTTATTGGAAGGGGGAGATATCATCGTCGATAAAGGTCATATTTTTGTAGGGCTTTCTCAACGCACCAATCAGCAAGGGTTGGAATTTTTAAAAGCCCGGTTTGGAGATCGGTTTGAAGTAATTCCTATCTATTGCCGCAGCCTTGAAGAAGGAGAAAACGTATTGCACCTCGATTGTACGTTCAATCCCGTGGGGGCGCTACATGCGCTCATCTACCCGGAAGGTTTCCAAACCATTCCCGATGTGATAAAAACAAAATATGAATGGATAGAAGTTAATGCTGAGGAGCAGGCTGCATTGGCTACAAATGTGTTGTCAATAGACGAAAATACAGTCATCAGCCGGGATCACCCGGCTTGTAAACGCGTAAATGGATTAATGAAAAAGATCGGACTAAAAGTAATCGAACTGCCGTTTAATGCGGCTCCTGCCACAGGCGGGTCTTTTAGATGTTGCTCGTTGCCGTTAGTGAGGGAGTAGTGTTTTTTTGGAGGGCTGTTTTTTCTAAAAAAATCAATGATTTTTTTAGAAAAAACAGCCCTCCAAAAGAAGAAAGTTTGGTGTTTTGAAATACCAAAGGTGCTTTAGACACCCTCAAAGAGCTTTTTTACGGAAGGTGTTCTACATGCCAAAAGCATAGTAGTGCTCTCCGGGGATATCTTCATATACACCTTCCAGCATCACCCCGCCATTTTTATTTTCAAGTATCGAAACCACTTCTTCAACGGTTTTGACAGTTTTACCGTCTACTTTTGTAATGATAAATCCTTCCCGCATATTGGTATTTTGACGGATCTTGCCGGCGTATAGCCTGGTGACTTTTACACCGCCATTAAGATCGAGCTTTTCAGCTGTTTTATCATCAATGGTTTCCAGATCGGCACCAATGATATTAAGGACTTTTTTATGTTCTTTCTTCACCAGATCGGTATTACCTTTTCGATTATTGAGGATAACGGAAAAGGTTTTTTCAGTACCTTTTCTATTGACCGTGACTTTTACCCTATCTCCGGGGCGGTGCCGGGCAATGATTTCCTGAAGTTCAGGAGAAGACTCAACGGTGTTGTCGTCGACGGCAATAATGATATCTCCGGCTTTGATACCGGCCGCTTTGGCCGCACTATTTTCTAACAGGCTATCTACGTATGCCCCTCTGGTAAGGGTCAACCCTTTTTCTCTGACCAGACTTCCGTCGATAGAGCGGATCATAACGCCTAGCACTCCTCTTTGAACAGCGCCATATTCCATCAGGTCTTCCACGATTTTTTCCACAATATTAGTGGGGACAGCGAATCCATAGCCGCTATAAGCTCCCGTTGGACTGGCAATAGCTGTGTTAATGCCAATCAAACCACCTTGTAAATTTACCAGTGCACCCCCGCTATTCCCGGGATTGATAGCTGCATCGGTCTGAATAAAGCTTTCTACCGCAAATTGCTCGCGAAGAATGTTGATATTGCGAGCCTTGGCACTTACGATTCCGGCAGTGACAGTAGAGTTAAGGTTGAATGGATTTCCTACCGCAAGCACCCATTCTCCTACTTTTACTTCATCCGAATCGACAAATGGCAAGCTGGGAAGGTCTTGTTCCTTGATCTGTATCAGGGCCAGATCGGTAGTGGGGTCCGTACCTACGATGGTGGCCTTGAAAGTACGGTTGTCGTGTAAGGTTACTTCCAGATCGCTGGCATTGGCTACCACGTGATTGTTAGTGACAATATAGCCATCAGCATTGATGATCACGCCACTGCCCTGACCGACTCTTACTGGCGGCTCGCCACCTCGATTGGGGGAGTTGGGTTGATTGAAAAATTCAGGACCAAAAAATTCGCGGAACGGATCATTTTTGAAAAATTCATCAAAAGGATTGGGTTGCCGCTCATTGAAATATCGGTTGCTAATGGTTTGAGTGGATTTAATATGTACCACTGCAGGCATCACTTTTTCTGCTACTTCTGTAAAATCTAAGGGAACGAGTTTGCCCTCTTCATTAGTAGTAAAAACGGCCTTGGCGGAAGGAGAAGAGTTGATATGCTCAATCTTGAGGGTCCTTCCTTGCTCTTCCCTGGTAAGAGAGAAAACCCCAAGGGTCAGCGTGGTTACCACCAGAGCAACCAGAGCTGAGTAGAGATAGATCTTATTGTTTTTAACAAACGATTTTAGTTTATTCATATTTATTCACACTATTTTTATCTAACAAAAATATTATTAACCCAAAACGGTGCATGATGCAACGGTACAACGGAGGATTAGTCATGGATAAGTAATAAAACCAGCTCTCCGCCCGACCGGTGCATCATGCAGATTGATCATTTTTCAGGTTCGGTTACAAGATCTCAATTTTCTTTGGAGGAAGCTTTTTGGCTTCTTCTTTCTTTGGGATCACGACTTTCAAAATACCATTTTCGTATTTGGCCCTGATCTTAGAGTTATCTACTACTGACTGAGGTAGGTGGAAAGAACGCTTGAAAGATTGGTAACTAAATTCTCTACGAGTGAAGTTTTCTCCTTCTTTTAGTTCATGGACATCTTCCTTTTCAGACGAAATTGTTAAAGTCTCATTGTCCAGCTCAATTTGGAAATCTTTCTTATGCATTCCGGGAGCTGCCATTTCTACAGAGAAACCATCGTTGTCTTCGATGATATTGACTGATGGTAATGTAGTGTTGGTGGTTGAATTGTTGTGAAATCCCCAGTCTGCTAAATCTTTGGTGAAAAAGTCATCAAAAAACTGGGGTAGTGCAGGGAATAATCCATTTCTTCTAATCAGTGTCATAATTACCAAATTTTAAAGGTTAAACAATAATTCATGGTTTTACGAAACCGATAACGCACGTCATCAACATCATGATTATATCTACAATAGAAGTTCCAATTGATAAAAAAATGCAAAAATGACAGCTCCATATTAAAAATCTTAACAATCAGGTGAAGTATTGACAGTCAGTGGTTTGAGGGCTGTCATTTTTGCGTTTGATACCTAGAATCTATTGACCGGAAGGATGAGCCAAAGCCGTGGAACAAACCTCAGCGGCCTGTCTAATCTCAAATCCATCCTCCATTCTCCTTCCAGATTAATTTTTAACCTGCCGGAAACATCCAATTGATATCCCGTTTGTAAAAAGGTGTTCCAGGAGTCACTATTTCCATGGTCCTCTAATGCGAATGACTGTCCGCTCAACGTGATTTTGGTATTAGTGGTCGATAAATGATTCCATTGCATTCCGCTTCCTAAATAAGCATTTCCAAAGAACACTCTTGCCCCGGCACGTTGCTCAAGCCCTGAAAAAACAGATCGTGCATGCCCTGTTAAACTACCAGCCACTGATAGCGGCATATGACCTTGTCCTTTGACGTATGCTGCATTCCAAAATAGCTGCCAATCGGGGGCCACCCAGTAACCTAATCCGCCCTGAAGCGAAGTGTTGGTATGGTAGCTGTAATCCAATTCAACCTCCACGTCCGGATGCTCTACCATATGATCCTGAAGCTGGTTGATGAATGCATCTTCATCAACCATTTCTTCGTGCTGATCCATCCATTGCCCGGCATCAGGTACGGTCAATGGAGCTACTTCGAACGTGAAGCCGGTATTTTTTAGCATCGATATGAGATTAATGGTAAGAACATTAGACATGCAACCGCCCCCGCCATTATCCACCGTAAAGATTTCATAACTGCCCTCAGAAAGATTTCCGATCTCAATTAATGGCCCGGAAACGCCGCTTGCATATAGTTCACTGTTCAATAATACATCTAATGGCGGAATGGCATCGGCACTCACCTGAATCACGATCAGACCGTCTGAAGCTCCGGGGCTGGAAGGAGGGATCGTACTGACTAAACTGATGGTGTATGGAGGTATGTATTCGACCTGTACCTGCGTTACGTCTGCACAACCTGAGACCGTAATCACCTCGATCATATAATCGCCATCTAATACAGGTCCAAACTCATTCAAATTGACCACTCCTCCGTTTATACCAGGAACTGTTATTACCGTAGGCCCCGTTGCAGTAATGGTATAAGTGTTGATTCCTGGAGGACCCAGATCAACCACTATATTTCCGTCAGCTATACAAGTGAATGGATCGATATTTATACCTACGATATAGTCTGGTGGTATTTCCTCAACGATAACGGTATGAACCTCCGAGCAGCCACTATCACTGTCGGTAATGGTAACAGTATATTCGCCTCCGCCCAGATTTTCATTGATGGGAACTGTAGTATCGTCTGACCATAGATAGGTGTAATTGCCGGGAGGAGTCAGCAAGCTAACTCCCGCAACGCCATCTTGCAATCCGCAGTTGGCAGGAATAGTGAATAGATCCGCTTCGAAGGGACAATCTAAGGGAATGACGGTTATGAGTTGCTCACAACCAATCACATTTCCGCAACCATCAGTGGCGGTCCAGTTTCGAATAATGATGCCGGAGCAATCATCATAACCACTTAGATCATCAATAAATGTAACGCTTGGTTCGGAACAATTATCGAAGGCAACGGCCGATCCGGTTAGGTCAATATTGAATTCATTACCACATTCTACCGTAATAGTTGGAGGACAGGTAATCTCAGGGATGGTTTCATCGATCAGTTTGATTTCCTGAATACAGCTATTGGAGTTACCAAACAGGTCGGTAGCTGTCCAGGTACGTAAAATGACTATATCGCAGCCCGCACCGACCAATTCATCTTCGAAAGACACATTGAGCTCATCTTCATTGGTGCAATTATCCGTAGCATTTGGCGTTCCGGTTATTCCGGGATCAGCAGAAGCGTCGCAGGGGATAGCAAGGTCATCCGGGCACTCAATTTGTGGGGCTTCTTCATCTGAAAAGGTGATGATCTGGGTACAGATGGCTTCATTACCGCACGGATCGGTCGCCGTCCAGGTGCGGGTGAGTTGCTCGTCGGGTCCGGAGCCGGAGTATTCATCCGAGAATTCGATCGTGATCTCGTCTGGAGCCGCGCAGTTATCGGTGGCGGTCGCCTGTCCGGTAACATCCGGCTCGGGGTCCTGGTCACAAGGTATCTGGATGTCTTCAGGGCACTCCATAACAGGCGATTCGGCGTCAATACGGGTGATGGTCTGTTCGCATTGGGATTCCAGCCCGAATTCATCCAGGGCGGTAAATGTTCGGGTAATGATTTGTTCACAGGATGTCCCGTTGATCTCATCGACAAAATTGATGGTCGGATCGGCGGTACAATTATCGGTGGCAGTTGCATTGCCGGTAATATCAATGTCAGGTTCTACGTCGCATTCGATGGTAATATCATCGGGGCAATTGATCTGCGGAGCTTCTTCATCCGAAAAAGTGATGATCTGGGTACAGATGGCTTCATTACCACACGGATCGGTCGCCGTCCAGGTGCGGGTGAGTTGCTCGTCGGGTCCGGAGCCAGTGTATTCATCCGAGAACTCAATGGTGATCTCGTCAGGAGCTGCGCAATTATCGGTGGCGGTCGCCTGCCCCGTGATGCCGGGCTCCGGTTCTTGGTCGCAAGGGATAACCATGTCCTGCGGGCACTCAATAAGAGGGCTTTCTGTATCGATACGAGTGATCGTCTGTTCGCATTGGACTTGAAGGCCGGTCTCGTCCGTTGCAGTGAAGGTACGGGTGATAATTTCCTCGCAGGAGGTTCCGCTAACGGCTTCTTCGAAGGTGATGGCGGGATTTTCGGTACAGTTATCGGAAGCTGTAGCATTACCCGTTATATCGACTTGGGGCTCTGTACTGCATTCGATAGTAATACCCTCGGGGCAGTTGATCTCAGGTGCTTTAGCATCTTCGACCACCAAATTGACTATAGCGGTACCGAATTGTCCGCAAGGGTCGGTTATCGAATATTCAAAAGAAGTCGTTCCACAAAAGTCGGCATTTGGAGTGAAGGTGAAATTTCCACTTTGATCGATCTGCAGGGCACCTCCCTGCGGATCGGTATTTTCTGTTAATTCAAGCTGTGAGCCCTGATCATTTTCGAGCACATTACCGGTGATCGGGCTTCCGGATGTTCCGGTATACGCATCATCATTAATACCGAAAGCAGGCTTTAGCACGGTAACATTCACTGTGGCCGTAGCAGATTGATCGGCCTTGTCGGTAATGGTGTAAGTAAAAGAATAGGAATTGCCATCTGCTCCCGAAACAGCAAATGTTCCATCTCCCAAAGATTGTACATTTTCATTGGGAGGAAGATTGACATTGGTAAGGCTGATATCTTCTCCGGAGTCGTTAGATAGAACATTGATCGTCCTTTCTTCGGGGCAGGTGATCGTGATCGCATCATCCTGAGCTATGGGGGGATCTGGTTTTTGAGTGAGCAGGATAACGGTAGCCACGCCTCCACCCACAATTACCGGTCCGCCCACGTAGAAGACCGCAGGGGGTATACTTTTGGAAATGACCGGAGTGACCGGGAAGCTATAAAAGAATTTCCAGGTGTCAGCGGTTAAGTCCAACTCGCTGGTATTGAAATCGGCCGGCGTAACTACGCCTGCTGTTTCTTCCCGCCATTCCTGTATCGATTCATTTCTTTGTTGTTCGGCTTTCTTATCCTCTTTTTCATTCATATATTCTTCATACCAATCCGTATGGGTAAGGATTTCTATTTCCCGCCATTTTTTGAGGAAGGAGGTATCCGAAGTGTCGAGGTTGTCCACACTTTCTTTCATGTATTCGCTAAATTTCTCTTTGAGCTTACGTTCTACTTCTTCTTTCGTGGTTGCATCGGCATATGTGCCAATCCACTTTTGTCCATTCTTCGAGCTCGACCCATTTACTCAAATCATCAGGGGGCAATTCGGTTACTATCTGGCTTAGGTGTTCGTTAAATCGTTCTTTTAGGGCCTGGTCGATAGCCTCTTTTATTTCCGGCGATAAATAATCATAAAGAGAAGAATGCCTAATACTTTCTAATGCAGCCCATTCGTCTAGTTCGAGGCCTCCCTCTTGTTGTACTGCTTTGATTAAGTCTTGGACTAACCCTTCTGCCAGTTCTTTCAATTGTTCGATGACTGTTGCTTCAACCTCCTGGTCGAGGTATTTGGAAATGGTAAAAAGCGTGTCAGCAATCCGTATGAGTTCGAAAAGGGCATCCTCGGCATTTGGATCGTAGTCATTGAGCTCGTTTTGGATAAAATCATTGTAGAAGGCCGTCCAGTCGGTATCCTCTCCTCTAGTAGTAATAATGCCTGCGTTTTTAGCGACCAGGTTCATCGCGTCCCAGAGATTAGTGGCATCTTCGGTGATGGTTACCTCGGTACTTTCGGAAAAGTTGACAGCAGGCTGGTTCGTTTCCATTTCAACACCCACTATAATTTGTTGGGTGAGGTCAGCTTGAGTATAGGATTCTCCTCTAAGGGTAGTGGTGTAATACCAAAAGGCGTGCTGAACGATCACGTATTGTTGTTCTTCGACGGAAAGGTAGGGGATGACCTGTTGGTCGGTTTCATAAGTTTCCGTAAAGCTCGTTTCTAATCGGTTGAGCACCTCTACGAAAGTGGACGTAACCGAAGTCGGATATCGGTTAAAGTCGATTTGGTAATTGAATTCGACGGTGGTGCCCGGGTAGGTGAGTACGGTTTCCTCTGTACTGGTAAAAGCTGTGTAGCCGGGAATGGTGTAAACCTTCACATCGGCTCCGGGGGTTGGGGCAGATTCGGTGATGTGAATCCACTCGGAGAAAGGAGCCGTTGGTTCACCATTAAGTAGTGCGTGGCGTTCCGGGTCGGTACAATAACCGGTCAACGAAGTGGTATAGTCTGAAAGGGGGGGTACGATAAAGTTATAGGTTCCGTTAATAACAACCGCTTGGTTATTCCCCTTAGAGGGCACCAGGAATTCTCCCAGTTCTACCTCTACGGCTTCAGTAGTAGGGTTGTAAACTTCCAGGTTCAGGACCTCTCCGCAGGTATTTCCTGTTCCGTAAGCGTTAAATTGGAGATCGGGATAGTTGTCCTCCACCGGATTGGCCAGGCTGGTGAATGGAAAAATTAAAATACAAAAAAGGGTCAGGTAGTTGTTGATCATTTTCATAAGATTTGGTTTAATAAAATTAGGTCACGAGAGTGTCTCATAACATCTTTGGTGTTACGAGCCACCAAATTTTCTTCTTTGAGAAGCCTGTTTTTTCTGACAAAATCGAAGATTTTGTCAGAAAAAACAGGCTTCTCAAAATATGGTAAAGGACAACCTTTCTTATTGGGCATTTTGCCTTTACCATTATA
>CAZHOV010000125.1:0-16779 GCA_964534315.1 uncultured Saprospiraceae bacterium
AGGAAAGAAAAATTTAGCAATTAGGCAAGATGGGGTGGGGTTGATGGATACATAAAAGGAGCCTATTGTTTGGAAGAACTTTCTACAAAATTTCTATAGTTTTGGGTACGTAAAGTATTCATTACCTTCCTCATCGATATATCCCCAATAGTCTTCGTTGATCCATACTTTGGCTATGCCATGAATAAAAAACTCGGCTTTGTGATATTTAGGAGCTATGACCAATTTCCCTTTGTTATTGAGAAAGCCATATTTGTTGTTTTGTTTAATACGAAAAAAATGGTTTCCCTGAGATTGATTCCATGAAGATCCAATTTCCAATATATCAAACTGATAATCTGTTACTAACTCTCCCTTGATATTTATGACACCCCACTTACCATCCTTTTTTACACCTGCATATTCAGCATGGTTTTCTTTAAACTCCTCCCAAATAGCGGACAGAGTGTCCCGTTTACTGTAAATTTTTCCATTTTCCCTCTCTTCAATTTCGGAAATAAAGATTCCAATCTTATCATTTTCTGTGTATTTTACGAAATAGGAATAAACTGAAATTGACCCTCCGCATACGGCATATCGCTCTTTAATTGTATTTCCTTTTTTATCAATCCAGAGTTCTTTATCTCCTTTTTTCACAACTGCTATTTTATTTCCAAAATAACTAGCTTCGTCATATTTGAACTTTATTTCTTCTTTTCCTTCCCGACTAATATATCCATACTTCCCCTCTTTCTTCACCCAGGTCAATTCCTGGTTCCTAAACTCTCCAGCTTCTTCAAATTGGGGAGCTATGACGATTTCGCCTTTGTTATTGGCATATCCCCATTTGTCAATATCCCGGTAGGGGATTAAATCTTGTGCAGTAACTGAAATAAAACAAGTAAAAGTAGTTACCAGCAAAATCAATTGGATCTTCATACGATTGTTCTTTCTTAATTAGATGCATCTTTCCAAAGAAATGGTGGGTGAATAAAATTCGTCTAGACTAACTACAAATAATTCCCAACAAATCCATGCCCCTCTTGTCCTCCGGTGCCGCCGAAAAAAAAGAAGGGCAAGAAAAAAGAAACCTTGTTCCTTTCTCCTTGCCCCTTTATCCAATAAATAATCTCTTTAAAGGAGTATGAAGCCCTTAGGCTTCATACTTCGAAAAGACAATTATTTTTTAGAAACAGAAAGTGTTTCATTTCCTTCATTAGATCGTAGTACGACAAAGTAGTTACCTGTCGCTAATTCACCAGACTTTTCAGAGAAGGTCACTTGGTGCTGACCTGCTTCCTGAACACCTTCGAATAACGTAGCTACGCGCTTACCTTCCACATCAACCATATACACTTCGATTTCCTGCGTTTCTTTCAACTGGAAGTCAAGAATAAAGTGGTTGTTGAATGGATTTGGATACGCATAAAGGTCATGGAAGCTGGTTTCTACTTTTTCAGTAGCATTATCGTAATCGCTGCTTCTACCGCCTAGAGCTTGTTGCATTTGCATGAAGGTGGTAATTCTACCTTCGCCACCGAATGGATAGTCCGCTTCGGTTACTAATCCGTCAAGTGGTCCCTGCAAGTAATTCGCCAATGCTTGCTGGTAAGAAGTACCTAGTAAGGTGAATCCGGTGTTTCCGTAAGGATACTGGTCGCCGCCGCGAGCTAAGAAATCAATCGTTGCAATTCTGACGCTTGGCGCACCAGGAACAACTGCACCATTCTGAACGATTGGCGTACCGTCATCAAGGGTTACGTTGATCACTCTTGAACCTTGAGTCGTGATATTTCCGTCGTTATCAATTTCCATTGCTGTACCATCTGGATCATAAACCAATTCGAAACCGGCAATCTGAGCAAATCGTCCGCTCACATCTTCTACTTTAGAAACGGCATTCTCCAATACATCCTTGAATTCAGCAGGAGAAAGAGCATCTATGATCGTAACAAAGTTAGAGAATGGAAGCATGTCAAACGTGGTCAACTCAGAGATGTCACCGGCAGGAATGATGGAGTTATTTCGGATACCGCCACCGTTTTGGAGGGCAACATCTGCAGGAGCAACATTGAAATCAGGAGCCAACTCATTTGCCTGCCATAGTAGAGCGTCAGCAATCAGGTTACCTTGGTTGGTTTCAAATGTTCTTACGTTATTTCGGATACCGTCAAGGTCTACTTCAGAAACAGCGATGATATTTTGAGCCAGGCCGGCAACAAAAGCGGCAACTGGATCTACAATATTGGTTTGCATGAATTGGTTCGGACGATTCGTCACTACTTTTACCGGATTACTAGAATCATCTACATTGATCACCTTTCCGTTTTCGTCGAAGGTAACAACAAGGTTCCCTACGTAACGGTATTCTCCCGGAGTGGTTACCAGGTAAACATCCTCACCCTCAGCATCTGTTTCTACCCGTGGGTATGGACCGTCAACAGAAAGACCAGGAAGCGTATCGGCAGGATTGTTGGTTAAGAACTCATCTCCACCACCAGCGATGATCACGTCAACACCAGTAACCTGCGCCGCTAAATCAACTTCTTCATTAATACTCTGTAAGTGGCTGATCAAAATGATCTTGTTCACACCCTGATTTTCAAGGTTATTCACTTCACTTTGAACGATAGAAGCCAATGCGCTGTTAACGGTTACCTCACCGGGGCTGGAAATGAAAGGCAAGTTTGGCGTTGTCAAACCAATAACACCAATTTTCTCCGTACCTCTCCAAAGTACCTGAGAAGAAGCAATTCGACCTGCATCCTTAAGGTTCTGTAAGCCAGGCTCGCCAGAAAAATCAAGGTTGGCACTCAAGAATTTAGGGAAACCACCTGGGTTTTCCGTATCGTTGATGAATTTCTCTAATACATCCGGACCGAAGTCAAAATCGTGATTACCAATACAAAGGGCGTCGTAACGAAGCGTCTTAACCGCTAATGCGTCGTAGAAAGGTTCATTAGGTCCTAATGCAAGACTAGCGTTGAATTCAGGACCAGGGATGAAGTTATCACCAGAAGAAAGGAGAATCGTAGGATTACCGTCTACATAAGAAACATACCGTAGAGAATCCACAACCAACTTAAATCGGGCAATACCCCCAACATCTTCTAAATCACCAGAACCGGCATTGATCAATTGCGACTCAGCGTCGTTGTTATGTAAGATCTGTAAAGAAAAGCGGCTGCCAGGATCAGCAATACCAAAGATAGAAATAGTACCAGAAACTTCGTTGGCTGTCACCACTAGCGGTCGGCCAGTTGGGCTATCATCAGCAGGAATGTAAAGGATGTCTTCCACCCCTAAGTCACCCGCGTCAACGGATTCTGCATCTACCGCAAAGTTACGGTTTTGGAAGTAATCAATGTATCGAGGGGCAAATGGGTTAGAAACATCATAAACCATAATTCCACCTTGACGCTCAAGGCCAATCAATGCATAGATCTTACCATTGAAAGGTACGATCTCTACCGCTTCTGGTTCTGGTCCTTTATCATCGGAACGCGCTTTTCTGGAATCGTTATCATCATTATTGCTATTGAAGTTATTGGCAGCTAAAACAGAAAGGTTCTTTTCGAAATCATTTCCACTGTCATAAACCAGGTTTCCAAATTCATCCCAAATAGAGAATGACCGGGCACCATACGAATAGATGATCTCATGCAGGCCATCACCGTTAATATCACCATTGGCAAGTGTCGTATTTAGTCGACCCAGGTTTTCTTCATCTTGTAATCCAAAGGCATTCGGGAAATAATCAGGATTTAGATTAAGATCTTTTACTCTGTCTTCTTCAGAGTATCCGTCATAATCGCGAGCATCTCCTTCGTTAGCGGTGACGATGTAGGTTTTGCCATCTACATCGTAAGAGGCAATAGCGTCAGGCATATAGAAACCTTGAGTAGGACGAGGCCAGATCTCAATATTATCATCTTCGTTACTAGCGTCGAAGCCATTATTGGTACCAACATTGATGATCCCAAGGTCGCTGTTGTCCGTAACACCAGCGCCGGCAAGACCAAAGTCGTTATCGTTTAGTACGATCATACGGTTACCAGGAGCAATGGCCAATCCTTCTGGCTTATCACTTGGAAGGTATCCGATAGAAGGCAAGTTCAGGATCTTAGTCTTGAAAACAGGCTTGATACCCATTGCTTCTAAATCATCAGCACTCATCATTTCGAGCGTCTTATCGTCAGGACCAGTAGAGGTCATCTTGTCAGCAATAGGTAATTCAGAGATATCTGTCGCACCATCTAAGGTAAATTCGAAGATAAACTTCTTAGAAGTATTTCCATCATCAGGCGTACCGGAATCTCTTTCCAGGATTCGGAATTTACCTTTTCCAACATAAACAGCATCGCCAATCTTGTCTAACCGGCTCAAACCAACACCTGGGTATTGGTTTCGCTCTAAAAGATAAACATATTCTCTTACGCGCTCACCGGTAGCAGGATCAATTCCTAACACCCGAATAACATCAGAGTTATTTCTCGTGCTATTGTCAGGGTTGTATAATGGCGTCTGGATAAATGCATACAGAATACCTTCATCGGTATCTAAAGCGATCGCTTCAAAGCCTCTGTTGGCTCTTCGCTTGGAGTAAACAGCAGGTAGTGTTTCGGCACCGTAAGTACCGGCAGGAAGAGGTGCATCACCAAGTACAGACGTTCCCTTAGGAACGAATCGGTTAATCAAAGTTCCGTTTGAGGCAAATTGGTAAATGGCCGGACGGTATTCATCACACATCCAGAAATTTCCGTCAGCATCGCGAACAATCCCTTCGAAATCGCCGCCAAACTCGTCGTATGGTAGTTCTGTATAATCAACACCATTGATAGAATAATCCACCTGTGTGTAAACCGTACCATCCGTCTGGGTAACAGGTACTTCATCAAAACCGGGGATATTACCACGTCCGGAAATTGGCGTAGTTCCATCCTGACGAGTTAGGAAGATCTGCTCACTTTCATCAAAAATCAACTGACCAGAAGCTCTGTTGTAGGTAAATTTAACGATACGCGCCTGGTAGTTTGGCAATTTGAACGGACGAAGATTCTGGGAAGTACCAGCTTCGTCATTATCAATTGCCCCATCGTTTGGTCCGCGATCAGGAATGGTATAAAATACCCACTGATTGTTATTAGACTGTGTAGGGTCGAAGTATAGACCAGAAAAACCACCTAACTGGACTGGGTCACCACCATATAGTGGAGTGCCCAATTCAGGCCAGTTTGGAAGCTGATTTAAAAATCGTTCTTGCAAGTTGAACGAACCAGCAGAGTGATCTTTAGTACCTAACGCAAGGATATCCAATAATTCACCTCCTTCAATATCCACCACTAACAACGCATTGTTCTCCTGGCAAATAACGTAAGCAAGAGAACCGTCATTTGAGAACGTAACGTATTCTGGCTCAAGATCCTGAGCAACAGTAGCACCAGGGCCGAAAATACGAACGCCCTTATTAAGAAGAGAAGCTTTTTTATCATTATAAAAACCAAATCCCACTTGAGTAGCAGTAGCATTGGCAACACCATTAGAGATGTCTACAATGGTTACAGACCCTTCCGGATCAAGATCATAATCATCATTTGGCTCTCCTTCATTGGCAGAAAGCACCTTTGATCCGTCAGGTGTAAATGCTAACATGTCAGGAAGGACACCTGCAGGAACGCTGTTCAGGAAGTTACCGTCTGTATCGAAGAAAACGATAAGGCCAGGGTCAGTGCTTGGGTCAGCCTCAACAGCCGCGGCAACGATTCCGTCTCTAACAGCAACACTATTAGCGCCGTCTCCAAAAGCAGAAACGTCGATCGTGTTGATAAATACTGGGTTTGAGGGGTCAGAAATGTCAAGTACTTCAATCGATTTGTTGTCTCCGTTCACGTAGAAAACTCGTTGAGTAGCAGCATCGTAAGCAGCGATTTCTGCAGCGCTCTCATCGAAAATTCCCGTAGCGTAAGTAGAAAGGTGATCTAGGAAAAATTCCTGGCCAAAAACACCAATGTGTAATGGCAAGATCAGTAGAAAGAGTAACTTTCTAACGTTGAATTGCAACATAGTGTATGTTTTAAAAGGTTTAAAAAATATGAATTGAGTGATAAAATCCATAAACAAGCAATTAATGGCATCGGCCATCGAAACGGTCTAGTCAAAAAAATTAATAATCAAAAAAGTAGGTACGTGTACGTGGAGGATCGGTAGAATTGTAAGGTGCTCGATTTTTTCGGTATTTCAGTAGTCTTTTTTCCAATGGGGCTGGTGTTTTGCTTATTTTTGTGTGATAATACAAGCTTAATGTTAATTGGAAATTAACTGAAGATGAAATATTGGGAAGTGAACAGAGCATCAGGAATAAAAAACAGAAAATCAATCATTTACTATTCACTTTTAATCGCTAACTAAAAAACATGTTCCAAACCTATTTAACGCTCGGCTTTGAGCACATTCTAGACCTAAATGCCTATGACCACATTCTGTTTATCATAGCGCTTTGTGCCATTTATCGACCTTCAGAATGGAGAAAGATATTGATCCTCGTCACTGCGTTTACGATTGGTCATTCGGTTACGCTTGCGTTGGCGGCAACAGGGGTATTAACGTTTCCCACTCCGATCATAGAGTTTTTGATTCCCGTTACCATTATACTGACGGGGCTCAACAATAGCTGGAAAAAAGACGACCGGTCGGGGAATCATTTTTCAAAAACCATGAAGATCAATTATGGTCTGGCGCTATTCTTCGGATTCATCCATGGCATGGGCTTTTCCAACTTCCTAAAGTCTACCCTGCTCCCCGGTGAAGAAGCGTCCTTTGTACTCCAACTCCTGGCCTTCAACCTCGGCATTGAACTCGGCCAGCTGATCATTGTTGGTATACTGTTCGTAGTCGCAGCCATCGCCTTCCAACTGGCGGCGGTCAAAAAAAGAGAATGGGTGCTGTTTTTGTCGGGTATGACAACCGGAGTAGCCGTTATACTAGCCATAGAGACCTGGCCGTTCTAACCTGGTAGAATGGATTTTCTCGTTTTGCGTTCTTGGCGTATTCGCAAGACCTCTTGAAGCCTTTACCCTTAACCACAAACTAACAATCAAAAACACATGCAAAAAATACTGTTATTCATCTTACTGAGTTCCTCCTTCTACACCGCTGATCTGCACAAATTCTATGTGAGTCGCTGCATGATAGAGTATAAGCAGGACCAGAAAGCGCTTCAGGTGAGCATGCATATTTTTATCGATGATCTGGAGCGGGCGCTGGAGGAGATGGGAGCGAAAAAGCTGTTTATTTGTACCCGAAAGGAAGCAGAGGAGGCCGACCAGCATATCTACAATTATTTGAACAAGCATTTCATACTCTCGGTAGATGGAGAATCGCAGCCTTACCAATATGTAGGAAAAGAGATTTCAGAAGATTTCTCTGGTGTTTGGATTTATTTAGAGGTAACTGATGTTGAAGTAGGAGAACAACTGATGGTAAAAAATAATATCTTAATGGAAATTTTTGACGATCAGAAAAATATTGTTTCCGTTAAAGGCATGGGTACTAAAGAGCATTATTTTTTGTTTAGAGCGGATGCTTTTGAGGAAATCATTACGTTATAAGTAGTAAATCATGATACATACCATAAATAAATTTTTCAAAAAACTATTGATTCTTCCTATTCGATTCTATCAAATAGCGATCTCTCCGCTATTGGGGCCTTCCTGCCGGTATACGCCTACCTGTTCGCAATATACGCTGGAAGCCATCAAAGAATGGGGGGCATTAAAAGGAATGTGGCTGGGGATGAAACGAATTAGCCGTTGCCACCCGTGGGGTTCACATGGATATGACCCGGTACCGAAGAACGAAAAGAAAAAGGCAAAAACGACTTAGCGTTTTTGCCTTTTTCTTTTATTTAGAAACTGTATTACTGTAGGGTAACTTCCTTTTCTTCGACCATTTTACGGATATTGATCAGAGCGTATCGCATTCTTCCCAGAGCCGTATTAATACTCACTCTGGTTAATTTTGCAATTTCTTTGAAACTCATATCGGCATAATGTCTGAGGATCACTACTTCCCGTTGTTCGGGCGGCAACATATCTACCAGTTTTCGGACCTTCAGGTGTGTCTGGCTTTTGATGATGCGTTGCTCCGCATTATCGTCAGAAGTTTGTAACACATCAAAAATATCGAACGTCTCGGTAGGAGAAACTTTAGGGCGGCGTTTTACGCGTCTAAAGTAATCCACACACATGTTGTAGGCTATTCGCATAGCCCACTGGACAAATTTACCCTCGTGGTTGTACTTTCCTTTACGAAGGGTATCAATTATTTTGATGAATACTTCCTGGAAGATATCTTCGGCAAGACTTTGATCCTTAACAAAAAGGTAAATGGAAGTGTAAATTTTGTTCTTATGTCTGCTGAGCAATTCTTCGAATGCTCGCTCATCTCCACCTAAATATTTAGAAATGAGCTCTTGGTCATTAAGCGGCGTAACTTGCATAACAGCTGATTTTACTGTTTAATAATTCTGAAAAACGTTATGAAAGTGTAGAGAGTACCGCTATAGACAAAATTTTTAATAGTGAAGTAAAAAAGAAACAAAACTTTTACTTGGATAGATACTTCAAATATAAAGGTAATTCATTGAATAATGCTAGTATTTCTAAATATTTTAACTTTTCTTAACAAAATATACTCCAAAAAGGGTAGTATTTTTCATTATTCTGATCAACTATTCCTCAAAACAATAATCTTCTGAGAAAAATTCCGGAGACCAAATATTTCATTTGTCTCCCTAAGAATGGGCCAGAAGCTTCTCTTTTATAGAGGCTACAATAACCTTGCCGTGGTGGCGGGTATTTTCGATAAATAATTTACTGGTGTGCAGCCCGCCAAGGACCACTCCGGCAAGATATACGTTTGGAAGATTGGATTCGAGGGTTTGCTCATCATGGATAGGTGTATGGTAATTATCGTCACTCCATTTGATTCCAAGAGCAGTAAGAAAGTCATAATCAGGTTGATACCCCGTCATAGCTAAAACAAAGTCGTTGGGAATGGTAAAAACGCCGTCTGCATTTTCCAATACCACCTCCTCCGGCTTAATCTCCTTAACTACTGTTTTAAAATGCGCCTTAACAGAGCCTTCTTTGATCCGGTTCTCGATATTTGGACGAATCCAATACTTGACCTTTTCATAAATCTGATTCGACCGTATGGCCATCGTAACGTTCGCGCCTTTATAATAAGTTTCCAGCGCGACATCACAGGCAGAATTAGCAGCGCCCACGACGAGAACATCCTGACCATAATAAGTATGGGCATCATCATAATAATGCTTGACCTTGGGCAACGCCTCACCGGGCACGTCCAGCATTCTCGGCTTTCCGTAAAAACCCGTCGCAACGATTACGCTCATGGCCCTGAAAGAAGCTTTATTCGTATTGATCTGGTAAGTATCTCCACCAACAGGTTCCATATTATTTACCTCTTGAAATAGCCGAATATTTAAATTCCAGGAGTCAGAAATCCTCCGGTAATACTCCAACGCTTCCGTTCGCGTAGGCTTATCGCCATGCGAAATAAAAGGCACCTCCCCGATCTCTAATAAATTGGAGGTGGAGAAAAACGTCATATTGGTAGGAAAGTGATAAATAGAATTGACCAACACCCCTTTCTCAAGGATCAAATAATTCAGCCCGGCCTTTTGAGCTTCGATACCGCAAACAATACCAGATGGGCCACCTCCTATAATAATTAAGTCGTATACGTTTTCATCATTCATTTTAAGAACATATTTTTAAAAACAAAATGTTTTAAAATAATTTGGTTTTAAAAACTTTTTGTTTTAAATTTGTTTTAACAAGAAAACTGTGCAATATGGATGTGAATTACAACAATTTGGTTTTTAAATTAAAATCGTTTCTAAAAGTAAACTGGTACAAATTTATTTTGTTTGGGATCATCGGCTTTATTATGGTGAATAAGGACTTTACCTTCCAACTCCATTTGCAATCGCCGCTAAAACCCGAACAGCAAGAGTCTGTCCCGATCAGTCAACCTAAAAAGGAGAAAAAACCTCAGCTGGTAGAGCAACGCCCCGCTCAACCCAAGGAGGAAACCAGCAAAATGGAGGTAAACCCGTTATCCCTTTTCAAAGGCAAACCAAAGTCCCTTACGGCTATGGACTATCTGGCCCAAGTCGATGAAGAAACCCTCTTTGCTTTCTTCAAGCGATTCGGCCATGTAGCGATCAATGAACGAAAAAAATACGGGATTCCATCCTCTATTATTTTGGCTAATGCTACCCTACATAGTTATGCAGGGAAACGGGATATGGCACAAACAGGAAACAACTTCTTTGCTATTCCCTGTACGGTAGACTGGCAGGGCGAAAGCGGCACCTATCAAGATGCGTGCTACCGCCATTATATTAATCCCTGGACCAGCTTCCGCGACCACAGCTTATATATTACCAGCGGAAAATTTGCCGACCTGCAAGCATTAGGTAGCACCGATTATAAATCATGGGCTAAAGGGTTGGAGCGATTGAGCTATTCGAATGAGCCAGATCTGGCCCTTCACCTCATCCAATTGATTGAGGCATATGAATTGGATCAGTATGATTAAAAGTGGCCCAAAACAGCAGAAGTGTTTTGAGCCACTTAATTTTCTTCTTTGAGCCGTTTGGCATAAATTAAAAAATTCTTTCAGGCTGGTTCAAATAATTTTGGGCCAGCCTGAAATTTATTCTTGCACACGTTTGGCGTAATCCAAAATATTTTGCGTCCTATCTCCAAAAACGTCCATCCCTTTTTTAGGGTCTTCAAAATTTTCATTTATGTAAGCTATATTCTTATTGTATCGATCGAAAGCCGCTTCCTCTCTTTGCTCTCTTGTCCATGTTCCTTTTAATGCTTCCAGGGTCATCAGAAAAATATCAGTGTTATTGATGAAATCAGCCTTCATTTGTTCTTTTGCATAAAATTCTATAGTCTGCAAATCAGCAGATTCCAGCATTTTAAATTGATTAATCAAATGCGAAAAAACCATATTTCTGAGGTTATTGAAATAAGCAGCATGCTTATGGTCCGTTTGAAGAATATTTTTGTAGAATAAATCCACATCTCGCCAGGTGTGTTCCGCCGGCTGATTAACGATTTCAAATAAGCCAATATCAAGGGGTACTTTCGATACTATTCTGTCTTCAGAAAAGTTACCATCATGAAAAGTAGTTTTTTCAGTATCACAGCCAATAAAAACTAGAGCAATGAAAAGGGAAGCAATTAATTTTAAATTCATAACAATTATTTTTTAATTTATTTGAAAAAATTATCAAAAACTAGGACAACAATCATCTTGTGCATCTTGCGCAGGAATCGTGGTGTGAGTATCCAATACCCAAACTCCTGGGAATTGTTGATAATATGTATACTCATTCCCAATACCTGTCACATCATCTGTACAACAATTCTCTCCTTCAACAGAATATGCTGTTATTCCGGTGGAATGGGTTCCACATTCACATTTTGTGACAGCAGAAAAAGTGGTAACCGGCATAGCGAACGCTATAATCCCAATAAAAATCATCTTTTTTAACATATTTCAGAAATTTAATTATGAGTAATAAATATTTTGAATTTATTTCCAATTCAACACAAAATTAATCAGGTTTATGGGCATACTTTTTTCAAGTAACCGGACAATCTAACATTGCTCGATTACGTAGTAACTTTCTGAATTTGAACCAAGCTTATTTAAAGAATACCTTACATTTTAGGAGTACATTTTATTTTGGTAGGTGCTTCATGTTGATCTTAAGATTTTAGGGTTATTATTTTATGCTAAGCCATAATTATTTATAATAATAATAATAATAATAATAATAATACTTTGCAAGTAATTAGCAGCGTTTTTGTGGATAATCATACTCATATGTGTCCCTCTGTACGGATAAAGCAAGCTATGGAAAATACAAATTAGCATTTTCAGTTAGCGTTAAAAGTGGCCATAACCTGAAAAATACTAACAGAAAACTCATCTGGGGAGCATCGCACAGAAAAAATAAGCATTGCAGATGAAAAAATGGGTAGTTCAGCCCGTTTCTCTGGATAATTCCCTGTAAAACATAAATATTAAAAAAGATATTCGAACAAAATGATATTTACCCGTACGAACCGTGGTCATTTAATTTCCATTGGCTATCTTTTAGAACTCTAGTTTTCCCAAATATCTGAACCTATTGCTATTCATTAAGCGGTTACGGTGCCAGGGAAAAGGATTAAAGATTTCTCCAATTTGATGGATATTTCCCTGGTACCTCTTTTCAAGAATTCAATTCGTCAGTATCTGAAAAATGAGCATAATGCAAAAGGTTAGTCAAGACCTCTTTCAGCATAGACCCTAATTCTACCTTTGTTGTAAAACCCTGTAAATCATAGGTCTTCACGTATTCCAGTAGTGACGTAGTCACGAAAATTTCATTTGGTTTGCCCCACCATTGAAATGGTGGGTTGATAATTTTGTTCTTGCCAGGGAGTTTTCATTTTTGGCCAAGCTTTAGCTGGTGATAGTCTTCATTATTCATTCCTCATTGTTCTTTGCTCATTGCACATTGCACATTCCTCATTGCACATTCCTCATTGCACATTGCTAACCGCACATTACTCCAATACCCCTTCCCGCTTCTTTTTGTAATAATTTACGCCAGCTCCATAAACCCAACCTACCTTTCCCTTTTTGTGCTTTACTTTCACCCATGGCTCATCAGCAACTTCATAGCCGAGACTGATCTGATAGGTCGAATCAGTGACTTCATTCATAAAAATAACGCGCTCAAACAATTCCAATCTGGTGATCACGGGACTGTTCAGATCGGGAGCTTCCCGCATATTAAGACCATCAATGGTGACATACAGCGGAGTGACCTCTTCGGTGATTATTTTTGGAAGCTCTTCTTTTTCTGCTTCTCCATCCGTAGCTACACTTGAGGTATCGGTGGGTGGCTGCTCTAGCATTTGTTCCTCTGCCTCCATAGCTTTCCTGCCGGAACTGCATTTGGAAATTGCCCAAATGGAAAAACTCACAAAAAATACGATAATAATTAATAATTCAACTTTGGGTAGTAGGCTCTTTTGTTTTGTCATCTTGCCTGGTTTTTAACGGCTAACCACTTTCTTTCCTGGTCAACGAAAAGGTCTTAATATTTTCCTAATTAATTTTCTAAGCTAACAAATCTTCTTAAATTTGACAACACTAACCTACTCACTAACAAATTTTGGTCCATCTATTATTACTAACCCTTAACGTCTTTAACGATGGATCAAAAATGGTTATACCGGATTGCAATCAATATGGTTCCTAAAGTAGGCGCCGTTACCGCTAAGAATCTGATCGCTTATTCGGGAAGCGCTGAAGAGGTCTTTAAAGCTTCTGCCAAATCTTTAAGAGCTATACCAGGTGTAGGGGATAAAATTATTAGCTATTTAAAAAACCCCGAACTATTCCGAAAAGCAGAAGCAGAAATTGCCTTTCTTACTAAATATAATGTCCACCCCCTTTTCTATTCCGACCCCGACTATCCGCATCGGTTAAAAAACTATTCGGATAGTCCCGCGATCCTCTATTATAACGGGAATACCGACTTAAATAGTCCCCGCATAGTCGGTATTGTCGGCACCCGGAAACCAACCGTCCAGGGTAAGGTCATCTGCGAGGAGTTGATCGAAGGATTAAAATCCTATCAGGTAGTGACCATTAGCGGATTGGCTTATGGGATTGACATCACCGCACATAAAAAATGCCTGAAGGTCAATATACCGACCATAGGCGTTTTAGGTCATGGGCTCCGCCGTATTTACCCTCCTCAGCATTTTAATACGGCCAAAGAGATGATGAAAAACGGCGGTTTACTTACGGAGTTTTTCAGCGACACCAAACCCGACAGGGAGCGCTTCCCCATGCGCAACCGGATTATCGCAGGGCTCTGCGATGCGCTTATCGTAGTAGAAACCGGCAAAAGCGGTGGGTCGATGATCACCGCTCAGTTTGCCAATCAATATAATAAGGATGTTTTTGCCGTCCCGGGAAGACTAACAGACCTCTATTCCAAAGGATGCAATCACTTGATCAAAACCCATCGGGCAGCATTGATTGAATCTGCTGAGGATATCGGCTATGTCATGCGGTGGGATCAGCCAGACATGAATGCCGGTATTCAAACCCAACTATTTACTGAGTTAACAGAGCCCGAGCAGCAAGTCGTCGATTATTTGAAAGAAGTCGATCAGGCGGGTATCGACTCGCTGGCTTATCAACTAAGGGCACCCATCGGTGAGCTTACCCCGATTTTGCTCAACCTTGAATTGCAGGGCATTATTACCAGCCTACCCGGAAGTAGCTATACATTGATCAAAAGAACCTGATAAAGATTATCAAAAAACGATCATCCTTTACCACAATTTTTTCGTTTTAAATTAACTTTGAGCATTGAGCAGCATTCTTTTATCTAAACCGCAAATAAAATGATGAAATCGTTCCTTTTTCTTTTTGCTTTGTTGATGCTATTTGCATGCAATCAACCTCGGCAGCATGCTGAACGTGAAACACCCCAAAAAGTACTGACCAGCAATGAACTCCCCAAGCCTAAAAAGGCCAAAAATGTCATCTTCCTGATCGGAGATGGTATGGGGCTTACTCAAATCACCGCCGGTCTTTACAGCAATGGCAATCGTCTAAACCTCGAAAAATTTCCGGTCGTCGGGCTACATAAAAACTATGCGAGCAATAACCTGATCACTGATTCTGCTGCCGGTGCTACTGCCTTCGCCTGCGGAAAAAAGACTTACAACGGGGCTGTCGGCGTAGATCCCAAAAAAAATCCTATGCCCACTATTCTCGAAATCGCCGAAGAGAATGGTTTTTCCACCGGACTATTAACCACCTCAACGATCGTACATGCCACTCCGGCCTCTTTTATTGCCCATCAGCCCCAACGAAAAATGTATGAAGAGATCGCCGCTGACTTCCTTACTACGGAGATCGACATCTTTATCGGAGGAGGGAAAAAATTCTTTGACCGGAGAGAAAAAGACGATCGGAATTTGTACAAAGAACTGGAAGAAAAAGGATATGTCGTATCTGATTATTTCAAGGAAGAACTGGACAGCATCCAGATCGATCCCGAACGCAATTTTGCTTATTTCACCGCCGATAAAGATCCCCTTCCCAAAGCGCAGGGCCGCGAATATTTGCCAACTGCCAGTAAAAAAGCCATGAACTTTCTAAATGAAAAGGCCCAAAAAGGTTTCTTTTTAATGATCGAAGGAGCGCAGATCGATTGGGGCGGGCACGCCAATAACTCCGATTACATCATCAGCGAAATGCTCGAATTTGATGAAGTGGTAGGAGCGGCTTTGGAGTTTGCTAAAAATAACAAACGTACCCTCGTTGTCGTCACTGCCGACCATGAAACCGGCGGCTACGCCATTAATCCCGGTTCTAAAATGGACAGCCTGGTGACCGGCTTCACCTCTGATTACCACACCGCCACCATGGTTCCCGTTTTCGCCTACGGCCCAGGCGCAGAAGCCTTTAGCGGAATCTATGAAAATACGGAGATCTTTTATAAGTTCAGAGAAGCTATGCGGCTGGATTAGGTAGTAATGAGTATTGGGTAATGAGTCGTGAGTTTTGGGAATTGAGAAAGAAACCTACAACTCACGACTCACGACTCACGACTATTCAAGCTCAAACTTAATACCTTGTGCCAGGGGCACTTCAGCGCTATAGTTAACCGTATTGGTTTGTCGGCGCATGTAAGCTTTCCAGGCATCCGAACCACTTTCGCGGCCTCCGCCAGTTTCTTTTTCACCGCCGAAAGCACCTCCGATCTCGGCACCGCTGGTTCCGATATTGACGTTGGCAATTCCGCAATCTGACCCGTTGGGAGAAAGGAAAAACTCGGCTTCTTTGAGGCTATCAGTCATGATAGCAGAAGATAAGCCTTGCGGAACATTGTTGTGAATAGCCATCGCCTCGTCAATATCCTTATATTTCATCATATATAAGATAGGTGCAAAGGTTTCTTCCTTGACAATATCAAAGGAGGATTTTACTTCGGCGATGCAAGGCTTTACGTAGCAGCCGCTTTCATATCCGGCGCCTTCCAACACTCCGCCTTCAACAGCGAATTTACCACCCTCTTTCTTGATCGCTTCAATAGCATTCAGGTAGTTCTGAACTGAATCTTTATCGATGAGCGGACCGACGTGGTTATTTTCATCCAACGGATCGCCAATGCGTAATTGCTTGTAGGCATTAGCCAATTTATCGCGCAGGGTGTCATAAACACTTTCGTGTACGATCAGGCGCCGCGTACTCGTACATCGCTGACCCGCAGTCCCTACGGCACCAAACAGCGCTCCGGTAAGTACAAGGTCCATGTTCGCATTAGGCGTAACGATAATGCCATTGTTTCCGCCCAATTCGAGAATGGTTTTTCCCAATCGTTGCGCAACAGTAGCGCCGACGATCTTTCCCATGCGGATGCTTCCGGTAGCAGAAACAAGGGGCACTCTGGTATCAGTGGTCAGATACTCCCCTACTTTGTAATCGCCAACGATTACGTTGGAGACCCCTTCAGGAGCGTTATTCGCGCGGAGTACGTTATTGAGAATATTCTGGCAGGCTACAGCACAAAGCGGTGTTTTTTCCGAAGGTTTCCATACAACGACATCTCCGCAAACCATAGCGATCATGGCATTCCACGACCAGACCGCAACCGGAAAATTGAAGGCGGAGATC